>JAGHJJ010000005.1 GCA_017886705.1 Bacilli bacterium
ATAATAAGAATAAAATAGAAAATAAGTATTGGTACGTAGACAAAAATATAAAAAAAGAAAAATTTCCTTTTCCAAAACAAAAAAGAACTGTTAGAAATTAATCATTTAATTTCGTAACAGCCCCTTTTTTTAGAAACTCCAACTTCTAGTGAAAACACTATAAAACTTAATAAAAATATATTATAATAAAGTGTAGGTGATACTATGCAAAAATTAAAGAAGTTTATTTGTAATCATAAGTTTCTTCTTTTTCTTTTTTTTGTTTCTTTACTACTTAGAATATTTATGGTGTCTATGATTGATGTACCAGTTAATTCGAATTATAAGATGATGTATGATGTTTCTTTAGAATTGATTTCTCATACAGAAAGTTATAAGTCTTCTCTTCCTGTTCTTACTTTTGGATATCAATTAGGTTATGTCTTTTTTCAATCTATTTTATTATCTATTGTTAATAGTGTATTATTTTTAAAGATTGTAAATTGTGTTACTAGTTCTTTTACTATCGTTTTTATTTATTTAATTAGTAAGGAACTATCTAATAAAAAAGCAGCAAGTATCATTAGTATTATTTATTCTATCTTTTTATTTCCACTATTATTTCCTAGTTTATTATCCAATCAAATATTATCTATGTTATTAGTATTGATTGCGATATATTTATGGATAAGACAAAAAAGAATTACAGTATTTCGTTCAATTGTGATTGGAATATTACTTGTGATTGCTGAAGTATTACAAAGAGATATTTTTATTATTGTGATAGGATTCGTTTTTTATTTAGTATTCTTGATTATTAATAACAAGGAAAAAAAGATGCTTTTTCTTAGTATGATATGTATTGTTAGTACTTTTATTATCTTACTAGTTACTACTTCCTATGTATTCAAAGTAACAGGTATTTCTCCTAATGGATTAGCAAATAAAAATCCGGCTTGGAGAGTGTTAGAAGGAGTTCATGTTTCTAGTAATGGTAGAATTCAAGAAGATGATTTTAAGTATTTAGGAAGTGTAGAAAAAACTAAAAAAGAATTAAATAGAAGAATTAGGGAAGATTATTTAGATTTTCCTAAGTTATTTTTAAATAAAATTAAAACTATCTGGTTTAGTTCTGATATAGGCAGGTTCTTTAATGATAACAAAGAGGAAGAAGAAATACAATTTTATATTATGATAAATCAATTTTTTGTATATTTCTTTTTTATTATGTCACTATTAAGTGTGATTACAATATTTAAAAAAATATATAAGAGTCCGCAAATATTTATTAGTTTTATTTTAGTTAGTTATTTTATCTATTATTTAATTGTTGAAGTTACACCAGAATATGCTTATTCTTTACAAATATTAGAAGCAGTTTTAGCAAGTATTACTTTAGGGTATATTTTAGATAAAAAAAAGAAAGGAGTAGAGTATGGTAACATTAGAAGATAATATATTAATTATTTGTCCTAATGAAGAGAAATTAAAGATATTAAAGCAATTAGAACAAGAAGAAAAGTTATATAATGTAAAGTTTATGACTAAGGAAGAGTATCTTGGTAATTATTTTTTTACTTATCAAGATAGTGCTATTTTATATTTGATGAAAAAGTATCATTATAAAGTAGATGTATGTCGTGTATATTTAAGTTATCTTTATGTAATTGAAGATGATAAAAAGTATCAAAATGAGAAATTAGTCTTTTTACAAGGATTAAAAAAAGAGTTAAAAGAACATGGTTTGTTGGAATATCATCAACAATTTCGCAAATATTTAAAGAATAAAAAAATAGTGGTGTTAAATTATCCTAATTTAGAGTTATATGAACGTATGGCATTAGGTATTGATGATAGAGAAGAAGTACCTTTTAAAGAGTTGGTTGCAACAGAATATAAGACTATGGAAGATGAAGTAAATGGTGTCGCTTTAGAGATACTTGAACTTTTAAGGCAGGGTGTTGATATTCATAAAATATATGTTACTAATGTATCGAAGGATTATTTCTATACTATCGATAGAATCTTTTCTTATTATAAAATACCTATTAATTTACCAGTAAAGTATCCTATTTATGGATGTGATATTGTAAAAGAATATTTGAAGACGGGAGAAGTTGATTTAGAAAATAGTAATAGAATTACGAAAAAGTTAGTATCTATTTTAAATTCTTTAGTAGAATTAGATGATGGAAGTAGTGAATATCGTGATTTATTAGTATCTAATATTAAATCAGCAACTATTTCTAAAGAAGAATATCAGGATGCGGTCTGTGTAAGTAATTTTGTTAATCAAGAATTTTTTGATGATGAATATGTCTTTGTCTTAGGATTTAATCAAGATAATCTTCCAAAGTTAGAAAAAGATACACAATATATTTCTGATAAGGATAAAAGTGAAGTGTTATTATATTCTGTTGATCAGAAAAATAAACGTGTGAAACGTGCTTTAATTGATGTACTTTCTTCTATTCCTAATCTTTATTTATCTTATAAATTACAGACTCCTTTTCAAAGTATGTATCCATCTAGTATGATAGAGGAGTATCACATAAAAGTAGTAGAGAAAAAAGAGGATAGCTATTCTTTTAGTAATCGCTATAATCAATTAAGACTAGGTGCTAAACTAGATACTTATTATAGATATCAAGAAATTACACCAATGTTAAAAGAATTATATACGCACTATCAGATGCCATATCAGACGTATGATAATCGTTTTACAGGAATTTGTCATGATACTTATCTAGAACATTTACCTTATCCTTTAAAATTATCTTATACTAGTATTAATTCTTATAACGAATGTAAGTTTAAGTATTATTTAACCTATGTTTTAAAGTTAAATACCTTTACTGATAGTTTTGCAGCTTTTATAGGGTCACTATATCATAGAATTTTACAGTTATATAAGAATACTAATTTTGATTTTGAACTAGAATATCAAAAGTATTTAGAAAAAAGAGAATTATCATTAAAAGAAAAAGTATTACTTGTCAGGTTAAAGAAAGAGTTATTAGATCTTTTAGAACAAGAAAAAAAACAAGACTTAATATTAGGATATAATGATGAATTACATGAAAAGAAAGTAGAGATACCATTAAAAAAAGATATCGAAGTTGTTTTTACTGGTACGATAGATAAGATTATGTATTATAAAAAAATAGAAGATACGTATTTTGCGATTGTTGATTATAAATCAGGAACAGTAGATACAAGACTAGAAAAAATGAAATACGGGTTGTCTATGCAATTACCGGTATATTTATATTTAATTAATTATTCTAAAGTTTTTGAAAATCCTATTTTTACTGGTATTTATTATCAAAATATTTTATTTAATTATCCATCTTATGATAAGAAAAATATAGACGATATTAAAAAAGATAGGATGAAATTACAAGGATATTCTACTGATGATTTAAGTGTTTTAGAACGATTTGATCCTACTTATGAAAATAGTGAAGTAATTAAGAGTATGAAATATACTGATAAGGGATTTTATCGGTATGCAAAAGTATTAAATGATAAAGAAGTTTATGATATTATTCGCTACACTAAAGATGAAATTAAGAAAGATATGGATAGTATTTTAGCAGGAGATTTTACGATTAATCCGAAAATTTATGATGGTAAAAATCTTTCTTGTGAGTTTTGTGAGTTTAAGGATATTTGCTATCACACTCAAAAAGATATGGTATATTTGGATAAAGTAGAAGATTTATCTTTTTTAGAAAGTGAGGGATGCTGATGCCATCTTGGACACCGGAGCAACAACTGGCTATTGATAGTGAAGGAAAGAATATTATTGTGTCTGCGGGAGCTGGTTCTGGTAAGACTGCTGTTTTGACGGAGAGAGTAATTAGAAAACTAAAAAGTGGCGTTCATATTAATGAATTATTAGTATTAACATTTACGAATGCAGCAGCGGCAGAAATGAAAGAGAGAATTCGAAAAGCTATTAGAAAAACACCAGGATTAGAAGAAGAAGCAAATCGTATTGATGGTGCTTATATTACGACTTTTGATTCCTTTGCTTTATCGATTGTTAAAAAGTATCATACAGTAATTAATTGTACCAGTAATATTCAAATTACAGATGATGTTGTTATTAATATTAAAAAGCAAGAATTATTAGATGAAATTTTAGATGAGAAATATTTATTACAAGACAAACGATTTACGTCATTAATTCATGATTTTTGTTATAAAGATGATAAAGAATTAAAGAAGGGATTATTAGATATTTATCAAAAAATAGAGTTAAAATATGATAAAGAACATTTTTTAGAAACATATTTAGATTGCTATACCAAGTCCTGGGATGGTGTTGTTCATGAATATTTAGAAAGTATTCATAAAAAGATGAATGAGATGAGAGAAATTCTTCAAGAGATGTCTAGTTACTTTGATGGTAAGTATATGACAAAGGTAGAAGACTATCTATATTCTTTTTTAACTAAGAAGACTTATGAAGAACAAAAACAGGCACTAGATCAATTAGAACGGTTTCCAACACTTCCTAAGAATTCTGATGAAGCGGGTAAGGCCTTAAAGAAGCAACTTGTAGAAGTATTAGATGAAGTAAAAGAGGAGATGACTTATTCTTCTATAGAAGAGATGAAAAAGGAATTAGAAAGTACGGTTTCTAATCAAGAAGAGATGATTTCTATTATCAAAGAATTAGATAAAAGACTTTCTATTTATAAAGAACAAGAGGAAATTTATAACTTTACAGATATTTCTAGACTGGCGATTAGTATTGTTATGAATCATCCAGAGATTCGGGAAGAGTTAACTCATAGTTTTCATGAGATTATGGTAGATGAGTATCAAGATACTTCGGATACGCAAGAGACTTTTATTGGATTGATTGCTAATAATAATGTATATATGGTAGGAGATATTAAACAGTCTATTTATCGTTTTCGTAATGCTAATCCTTATTTATTTAAAGAAAAGTATGATACTTACCGGGATACTGATCAAGGAATTAAGATTGATTTAGTTAAAAACTTTAGATCAAGAAGAGAAGTACTAGAAGATATTAATTTGTTATTTAATCAATTTATGGATGATGAAATAGGTGGTGCTGATTATCAAGCCTCTCATCAAATGGTATTTGGAAATATGGCTTATGAGACGGATGGAAAGACTCCGGATAATCATCATATGGAGTTATTAACTTATCAGTATGATAAGACAATTCCTATTACGAAAGATGAACAAGAAGCTTTTATTATCGGAGAAGATATTAAAGAAAAAGTAAAGAATAAATATCAAGTGTTTGATAAAGATACCGGAGTTATTAGGGATATTTCTTATAGTGATTTTGTTATTTTGTTAGATAAAAGTAAAAATTTTGAGTTATATAAAAAAATATTTGAATATTTGGGAATACCTCTTTCTATTTTAAAAGAAGAGTCCCTTAGTAAAGATAATGATATTTTAGTATTAAAGCATCTATTAAATTTGATTGTTAGAATTTTTAAAAAAGATAATTTTGATAGCTTAAAATATAGTTTTGTAGCAGTTGCTAGAAGTTATTTATTTGAACTTACTGATGAAGAAATTTATGATGCTTTAGTGAATGATAAAATACCAGAGACTAGATTATATCAGGTTTGTGAAGAGTTAAGTAAAAAGGTTAGAGAAATGTCTGCTAGTGAGTTTTTCTTAACGGTTATGAAAGAAGTAGATTATGAAGGTAAATTATTAAAAATTGGTAATGTTACTTCTTTTCAGGTTCGTTTAGAGTATGTATATAATTTGATTGGTAATTTAGAGGCTACTGGTTATACTATTGAAGATATTATTACGCATTTAGATGCTATTTTTGATACTGGTCAGGATTTAAAATTTAATGTAAATACAGATAGCAGTAATAGTTGCAAAATCATGACCATTCATAAATCTAAGGGATTAGAGTTTCCTATTTGTTATTTTGCAGGATTTGCTTCTAAGTTTAATTTACGTGATTTAAAAGAGAGAATATTATTTGATAATACGTATGGTATTGTGTTACCTATGGTTACTGATTTTTATAAAGATACGATTTTAAAAACTTTGGTAAAAGAAAAAGCAAAACAAGAAGAAGTATCAGAAAAAATAAGATTATTCTATGTTGCTTTAACTAGGGCAAAAGAAAAGATGATTATGGTAGTAGAAAAAATAGAAGAAGAGACAGAAAGTAAGGATCTAGTAAGTAGTGCTATACGTAGTAAGTATAATTCTTTCTTGTCTATTATCAAAAGTATTTATTCTTCTCTTTTACCATATGAAAGAAAAGTAAGTGTTACTCCATCGAAAGATTATTTATTATCTAAAAATAATACGAATGAAAGTGAATTAAAATTATCTAAGGATACGTTAATAGTAGAGGAGTTAGAACTAGAAAAAATTCCAGTAGAGCACACAAGATATTCTAAAGATATTCTTCATCTATCTACCAAAGAAGAAAAAGAAAAGATGGAATTTGGTATCAGAGTACACCAAGTATTAGAACAACTAGATTTTAAACATCCTAATTTAGAAGGATTATCAGGAAGAATCAAAGAAAAAATAGAAGCTTTCTTAAAAAGTCCTTTAGTAGTAGAAAATATCAACGGTACTTTTTATCCAGAATATGAATTTATAGATAGAGAAGAAAATACTCATGGAATTATGGATTTAGTTATTGAGCATGGAAATAAAATGATTATAGTTGACTATAAATTAAAAAACATTGATGACTCTAATTATGATAAACAATTAAATGGTTATCGCAAATTTTTAAAAAAGAAAACAAAAAAAGAAGTAGAATGTTACCTATATTCAATCATAGATGAAGAATATCGCAAAGTAAAAGAACAGTAGTGAATTACTGTTCTTTTTCTAACACCTTTTTTTTCTCTACCGGAACACCAAATTCTGTAGACCTTGTTTTCCCATCTTCTACGGTATAATTAGTACATTTTACAGTTTCAGTATTGGCATATAATAAGTAGGTTTCATCATGAAAGCAAACAACTTTCCCATAGGTAATAGTATCCGCACCCATGATTTGATAACCGTCATGATAAGGATAAGTAGTATTTTCATAAAAATTAGAATCGATTTTACCAACTGGTACCAACAAAATATGCTGATATGGCAAGAATTCACCGTCATTGATAACTTCTTCTTGAACAACACCTTTTCCAAAATCATTACTATTTGCAACAACATCTTGGTTATTAACAAAGTAAATACAACCATTATCAAGAGAAGAAATCACCTTACCATAGGATTCTAAAGAAATCGCCACTGGTTGATATCCCAAATGACCATCAAGCTGATTAATTTCGTTTCTATTGACATTAATAACTTCAGAAATTGTTTGAGAAAAAGCATCATAAGAAATATTTTCCTCTTCTACATTTGTATCCGATAGAGTAGTCTCTTCTTTAGCACCACAACCAGTAAGTATAGTTGAACCAAGAGCACCAGCAACTCCAACAGTAGTCAAAATATTTTTTATCTTCATACAAATCCCCCTCAGATAAATTTTATTAATTATATCATAAATCCACAAAAAGAGCAATAAATATCAATTTATTGCTCTTTTACAAAGCTTCTAAGAAATAATATAAATAATGTTTGAATATAAGGAATAATAATACAAACAAAACATACGGCAACCAGAAATAAAAATACAAGTCCTTGTCCTAATACAGATGCAAAGTCCCCCGGAGAGGGATACCTTTCGTAAAGGAAACCAATAATACAACATATTCCAGAAAATAGAAAAATAATAAGTGCAGGTAAGATAATAACATAATACAAAATCTTTAATATACGTTTATCTAATCTATCTCCTATTTTAATAAAAATTTTACTAATAAATGTACTAGGAAAACTAACTAAAAACACAATCAAAGAAAAGACAAAAGGAAGAATCAACCAAGAGGAATCCTCATTTATAATCATAATATTAAATATGATAAAAGTAAGTAAAGCAAGTACCACCCTTGAGATCATATAATTTTTTTTCATTTCTTTATTCTCCATAATAAGCCCCATTCCTTTCACTTTGTTCAAGGCACACATAGGAATGAAAACCTTGAACTAAATTTATTTTCCTATATAATATCAGTCCTGAAGGAGTGTGTACTACAAAGCACGGTAGGAGGAG
>JAGHJJ010000056.1 GCA_017886705.1 Bacilli bacterium
TCTAGAAGTTCTTTTACTTCTTCTTGATAGATTTCTTCATATTCAATTATTTTCATATTTATCCTCATACTAACTTATTTCGTATTTTCCTCTATCCATTTAAAATATTCAGGTAAGCCCTCTTTTACCTCTTCGGCATATATTTCAGGGATCTCATAAGTATGTAGTTTTCTTATTTCTTGTTCTACTTTTTTATATAAAGATTTTTTTGTTTTCATTTCTAATAAATATTCATGTGATGTTTCTATTTGGTTATTCCACCAGTAGGATGATGATATTTCTTTTTGTTGAACACTACTTACTAGTCTTTTTTCTAATAACGATTTTGTTATTTCGTTAGCGATTTCTTTGCTATCGATTGCGGTTTTTATATTGTAGTATTTAGTCATTTAACTTCCTCTTTTCTATCGATATTATAACAAACATTCTATAGAAAAAACAGTTCTTAGAACTGTTAATTGGTAAAATGACCGAATTTTGCTTTTTCTTCGTAGCAAGTATGGTACAAATCTAGGTCTTTGATGATATTTTTTGGAGTACATTCTTCGTATAGTGATGGTTCCACTTTGATATTTCCTTTATTGCTGTCGATATAGATTGCTAGTGGATGTGTTACTCCTATTGCGTAACTTAATTGAACTGTGCACCATTCTAGGTTGTACTTTTTTAAGTATCGTTTTGCTAGTTCTCTTGCTTTATAGGCTGCGCTTCTATCTACTTTTGATGGGTCTTTTCCACTAAAGGCTCCGCCTCCAACTTTGGCGAAGGAATGGTAACTATCTACAACTATTTTTCTACCTGTAAGGCCAGCATCTCCATCAAACCCTCCTATTAAGAATTTTCCTGTAGGGTTAATTAGAAATTCCTCTACTTCTATCTTGTAGCTATTGCAAATTTCACGACATTTTTCTTTGATTTTATCATCCATTTCTTTTCGATGTTGTTCATCATTTTGATAGGAAATAGTAAAGTATTTTATCTTTTGTAATTTCATGTTGTCATCATAATATCCTGTGATTTGGGCTTTGCCATCAGGATAAAGATAAGAACATTTTTTTCTTTCTTCATCATACCATTTACTTAGCTTTTGTAATATGACTTGAGCAGTTGGAAGTAGTTCTTCCGTATCGTTACAAGCAAATCCAAACATCATACCTTGGTCTCCTGCTCCTCCTACTTCATCATTGGTTCCTAAAGCAATATCTTTACTTTGCTGTCCTAGGTTGTTTACAATCTCATATTTATTGTGATAGCCGATGTCTTTTAATACTCTATTTACTACTTTTTCTATATCAACAGTAGCAGTCGATGTTACTTCTCCAGTAATAAATATTTTTCCTTTCCCACCTAGTACTTCAATTCCACATCTGGCCTTTTTATCCTCCTTTAGATATGCATCTAATAGAGCATCACTAATTTGATCACAGACTTTGTCTGGATGTCCACGAAATACAATTTCGTTTGAATATAATTTCATTTTCTACTCCTTTCTTCATCATGAAACGATATAAAGAAAAAGACAGGTTTGAAACCTGCCATTTGCTTCCTTATCATACGGCTTTAGCACCTAATCTAATAGGTTGCTGTAGTATCATCGGGCCAGTCCCTCCACTACTCTTTATAAGGTTTCATCAATAATATTATAGCACAACTTTTTTCTTTCGAAAGTGCATTTGTCATTATTTTTATTTATTTCATTAAAATCTTAACGAAAATTTTGTCTTCTATATTTTGAATTAGAACTAATATGTTAACTGATTCTTTTATTACTACTATTTTGATGATTTCTAATATTGTTCCTATAAGACTAAAATACAAAAATTGTTCTACATTTGTTGGAATAAAAGGAATAAAGTCTGGAGTCGTTTTTCCATCATATATAAAAAGTGTTAAAATTGCCCAGAGTATAGTAAGTCCTATGATGCAGTCTAGAAGTCCATCAAATGCGTTAATTATGACAAGAATGACAAAGACAATTGCTTTTAAGAAGAAAAATATAATACTATTTATTATTACTAATATTGATTTTATTATTTTAACTAGTTTTTTATCTATTCCATTTTTTAGATAATTCATGAAGAATTGCCATCTAGTGATGTAGCTTTCTTTATATTCTTCTTTATAATTCTCAGTTTTTGTATAATAGGTTTCGTTTGGATTTTTTGAGTATTGCTTTGAATGATCAATATCATTTAGTAATCTGTCATACTCTTTTCTTTTTTCATCATTTAGTAATGTTGATTTTGCTTCGTTTAAACTTATAATTATTTGATTTGCATCTTTAGATTTATTTACATCTGGATGATATTTTTTTGCCATTTCACGATAGGCTTTTTTTATTTCTTCTTTGGTTGCATCTCGTTTTATACCTAACAACTCATAAAAATCCATCATATTACATTACCTACTCTTTCTTCTTTTTAGGGAAAGAATTTATATATGCTTATATTATCATATTTTTTGGAGAATGCAATCTAGAATTGTTGTTGAAAATCATATAATTTGTTATATAATATATAAAAAAGAAATGAGGTTGTGCTTATGACGGAATATAGACCTTGGTCTTCTGATGTTTTAAATCCTATTATTCAGGAATCCAATAAAAAACTTCCTATTTTAGATATTCAGTTAGGCGGTGCTTGTAATTTAGGATGTATTTATTGTGATACTCCTAAATATCATTCTCCATGTGATGTAGATTTAGAGTCTATTAGACAGTTGACTTATGATGGTGATATTTCTTGGATTTATGTCTGTGGATTAGGAGAACCTACTGCTTCTCAGAATCTTTATCATTTAAAGGAAATATTAAAATTATGTAAAGAGCAAAATATTGGTTTATCTATGTTTAGTAATATTTTAAACTTTGATGAAGATTTATTTGATTATGTTGCGAATGGAACGTTACATATATTGTTTAAAATGGATACTTTTGAAAAGGAGAAAGCTAAATATTTATATGGAGCAACAGATTCTAAAGTTAATAAGATGTATGAAAATTTACATATTTTAACTGCTATTAATCCTGTAGCTGATAATAAATCTAGCTTAGGAGCTTCTATTGTACCTACATCTATTAATCAAGACGAATTAAAAGATTTGGTAGATTTTTGTATGAAAAGCAATATTTTTCCTTTGATTGGTCAATTGGAAGATGCTGGTAAAGGTGCTAATGTTTTTAATCAATTAGAAGTTAAGGATGATAATTTGTTACAGTTAAAAGATTATATTAGCAATGAATATGGTGTAGATTATCACATGCCTATTTGTCCTGCAACTATTTCTTCTGTGCATATTACGAATCAAAATAAAGTAATTGTTGACGATATTACAGGACTTTCTTGTCCTTGGTTTTGGCTAGGTGAACCTGTGCTAAGAGAATTAGGAGATATTAGAGAAAAGTCCTATGATGAAATTGTACAGAATATTTTAGCATATCGCCAAGAAAAGTTCCCGCAAGTATTACAGATAGAGAAAAATTTATCTTCCTACCCTTTTGGTGGTTGTGGTGGCGATGCTAAACAGTTATTAAAAACATATATTAGTTTAAGGAGATGAGCCTATGTTACAGAAAGATGCTATTAATAAGAAGACATATAATGCTATTGCGGATATATACGTAGAAGAAGCAACTTTAGATTATGAAGATAAGAGTTATATCGATTCTTTTCTAGAAACAATTTTTGGAAACAAAATATTAGATTTAGGTTGTGGACCTGGTGTTTTATCAAAATACTTATCTGATTTAGGTTATGATGTTACCGGTGTTGATTTTGCAGAACAAATGATTTCTATTGCTAAAGAGTTAGCACCTAATGCTAATTTTATTGTTTCTGATATTGCTAATTTAGAATTAGGTGAAAAATTTGATGGTATTGTACTTGCACATTTTTTAGTTCATTTTAGTGAAGAGGAAAATATTCAGATATTAAATAAATTGCATAACTTTATGAATCCAGAGGCATCTTTGTTTATCCAGTTTTCTGCCAATTTAACACCTGGTATTCAAGATGAGCCTTTAGATGATACGGGAGAGTTAAAGATGTGGAGATATTCCTATGATGAAGATAGTATGTGGCAATTATTAGATAGTTGTAACTATAATACTGTTTTTTCTGAGACGAAAGGGCATATTGTTACGATGATATCAAAAGCTAGAGTAAAAGAAAAATCACTAAATAACCGTTAGTGATTTTTTTGTTAGTAAAACTTTTTTATCCATCTTTTTGTTTCATCTTTTGATTTATTATCTTCGTAGAAGAATTCTTTATAAGTTTTTTCTTCTAGGAAAATATCTAGCATTTCTTCAAAATCTGGTGCCATATTGGGAGATGCCTTTATTTGTTGTTCTGTCATCCAAACATTTTTCCCTTCTCTTGTTGCTGGCAACACTTTTCCAGTATAAGAAGTGGTTTTAAATAAGAATACAAGATATCTTTTATCTTTTTCAAAATCATACCAGTCTTTAAATCCACAAGGTATTACATTTTTTATATCTAGTCCTGTCTCTTCTTTTACTTCTCTTATTACTGAAGAAATAATTGATTCTCCTTTTTCTATATGGCCTCCTGGGAAAGAAATTCCATCCCAATCATTTTTATCTCTTACTTGTACTAACATTTTATTAGTAGTCTCATCTAAAATCATACACATATTTGTTAGTTCTACTTTTTCTAGTTCGTGTTTCATTATAATTGCTCCTTTTCCTGCTACAGGATAAATCATTTAATTTCTTTTATTCCATATTCAATTTTTCTTGTAATTTTTTTGCTTCTTCTAATAATAACATTCCTGTATATCCTTCTTTTGTTTTTAAATAATCTATCCAGGCAGATAAAAATTCTTTCCAATTTTTTATTTTTTCAACACCTATATAGTTAATAGGTTCAATTGTTTTGTCTGTACAAATTTCCATGTATTTATATATTTTTTCACAAACATTTTGATTATCTATCATCAAAATAGAATAACATGCACATAAGCTAATTTCATCTAAATTGAAATCTAGATTGCCTTTAAAGTCATTGATATCTACCTCAAAAGTATCATAAACTTCTTTTGGTGTATCATACTCTGGATTTCCTATTTCTTCACATATGTAGTTTGAGAATAAAACTAAATTTGCTATTTCTAAAACTAATTTATATTCTTTATGATAAATTAGTTTTTTTATGAAACGATATGTATTATTTAAAACTTTATCTAATTCTGTTGTAGGGTAGTAATAGAAATCCTCTACTTCATCATAAATCATGTAGTATCCATTTCCTACTGAATATCCTCGAACGCAAAATTCTCCATCTTGTATTTTCTGGAACAATTCTTTTATTTCTTGTACTTCTTTCTGCTTTTCATTTTCGTCATAGACTACTGTTTTTTTATTCATTTCATATATTTCGCAGAGTATTTTTTCATACTTTTCTTGTGGAATTTCTTTTAATAATGTAGAAATAATATTTTTTTGATTTTTATTTTCTTTCATGTTATTTAATATTTCTGTTATTAATTCTTCTTTTTTCATTTTATCTTATATTCCTTTAACTTTTTCTTCTTCAATAAACCTTTTTATATTTTCTATGTTTTTTTCTTGATATGCAGCAATTTTTTCTTTTTTTAGAATATTTATCATTTCTTGTAAGTCTTGGTTTCTTATTTGATTTAGAATTTTTAACCTACTCTCCTTGATTTTTTCATTTGATTTGGAGTTATTATAATCGTCTTGATGATAGCAAAATAGTTTTACTTTAGGATACCGTTTATAAATATTATTTGCTATCTGTAATCCTTCAGGATCAAAATCTCCATTATAGTATATTGTGTTATTATTTTTAGTTAACTTATCTAAAATTTTATAAAATACATAATTAGGATTTCCATAACTGATTACTATTGGTATATTGTATTCTTTTAGTGCCATAAGCATAGAAGGATTTTCAAAAATATATACTTTTTTATTTTCTGTATCTAAATCTTTTATTTTTGATAAATTACTTAAACTTAAGTTTAATGGTTCTTTTTCTTTATAAAAAGACATAATTAAATTACTACTGCTTTGTAAATTATAGATAATTACAAAATTTGATAATTCATCAATGTAAATATTAAAATCTTTTAAAAACATTATCTTTTCTTCTGTTGATTTAGGTTCTAGTAGTTGATTATAATCTGCTAATAATTTTAAGAAAAGATTACTATTAGCTGTTGCTAAATCTAGAAAATGGGGATTGCCTGTTTGGGATGCTAACATCGTTAATGATATTGTCTTTTTTTTATTTGCTCTTTCTATCAATTTTAAAATACATGATAAGTCATTTTTAAATCCTTCTTTATCTTTTTTATATCTTCTTAAAAATATTTGATATATCTTGTCTTTTTCTTCAATTGTTTTTTTTAGCCATACTTTTAGAGATTCTGGAGCTTTTTCTAGTATTTCTTGGTAAAAATGAGATTCTTCTGCTTTAAATGTTGTTCTTGACTGTTTCTTAGTTATAATTTCTTCCTGAAAATAATTATTAAACAAATCTTCCCAAGTGAAGTCTTTATATTTTGTTTCTTTTAGCTTTTTTTCAATTTTTGAAAATGATGTTTGAAAGTTTGAATTTTCTTTAATAACTTTTCCAAAAAAAGCACTTAAATCCTTACTTTCTTCTTTTGTTATATTAGTCAATGTTACCGTACCTGAAAACCGATTTAGGGAAATATATTTTTCTTTTAATAATTGAAAAAGGCGATTGAACCCTTTCCGTTCTTTAAAATATTGATGTAGCATCTTCTAACTCTTTCTTTCTTATGATTTCTATTCTATTTCCATTCCAACGATATCTTCTTACACAAATACTTTGTGCATTGTTTGGTCTTAATAGTTCACTGATAGCAATCGATGATACGGTATCATAATCGGCCCAGAGTGCTTGGGATGTTAGAATATAATCTAGATTCAACGAAGATAGTATTCCAAACATCTCTCGAATATTTGTATCATCTACTCCAGCAAATGCTTCATCTAGAGCAATGATTCTTGGAGCATCTTTTTTAGCACTCATTAATTTGGCATATACAGCAGCAAATAATGGAATGTACATAGTTTTTGCTTTTTCTCCTCCACTAAATACTGAAAAGACCTTATTTGTTAATTCTTTTTTGTTTTCTCCTTTACGCTGATAACTCATTTTAAACTCAAACCAGTTACGATAGTCTAATACTTCAAATATGATATCTGTATAAGACAGATTTTCACTGTTTATCTCCATTAGTCTCTTTAATTTTGATTGAAAATGATTATTTAATCTAGTACTGTCAGCATCTGTTAACATGGATGCATCGATTTGAAAAATCCTTACTAGTTCTTTCGTATCTAATTCTTCCATAGCCTCAGCACTTTTACTTTTCCACTCTAGGCTAAATGAAAGACTACTTCCTTGTTGCATTTGTTGCATAATCTCATTTATCATTTTTACCCAGTTTTTGCTTGACTCAATTCTTTCACGTATCTTCGTTCCAACAGTTTTTAGTAATATTTCTTTAAATAAACGGCGGTCTTGTTCGTTAATAATTTGATTATTCTCTTCGATTGCTTCTGTTAATGCTTGCGATAAAGCATATAAGTTCAATTTTTTACCTTGATACATCGCAGTTAAATCTGCTCTTTTATTTTCTTCATATAGATTTTTTAGTGTTTCATCTTCTAATTTATCTGTCCATATATTTTCATTATCAAATATAGTCTTACTAGCAATATGATAATCATTTAAAATAGTACGATAATCGTTATAAGCTTTGTAATAATTATCTGTTACATTTTGACGATTACTATCCTTTCTAGATGCTAGTTTTATCATAATTTGTTTAGCAGATTTTTTAGTATCCTCTATTTCTTCTTGTACTACATAATGTAAATTATATTCATCTTTAAAGAAATTCTCCTTTAATCTTGTTATTTCTAATATTTTTTCTAATTGAGTTTTTAACTCTTCTTTTTTTTGTTTTTGGTTCTCGATTAATTGTGAATCTTTTCCATAGCTTTCTTTTAATTCTAAGCGTTCTTCTTCTATTCCTTTTAATCTTGTTTCTATCTTTATGATTTTTTCAGATAAATCTTTATATTCTTTTGATTCTAAAACTTTATTTAAATCTTCTTTTTCGTATTCTTTTTTTCTAATGGAATTTGTAAACGTTTGAAAATCTCCATTTAGATCTTCTATTATATTTCTACGATCATTAATTTGCTCTTCTTTAGATATTACTTGTTCTTCATATTGATAATAACTATTTATTAGAATTTCAAATTCAGAAATGCTAGCGAATAATAATTCTGTATCTTTGATTACTTCTTCAAACACTACTAAATCTAATGGAAAGTTTATATCATTTTTCATTTCTATTAATTTTTTTAATATGATATCTATTTTCTCGACTATTTCTTGTAATTTTTCTGCTGATTTATTTTTTTGCTTAGTTATTAATTCCTCATGAACTTCTAATTTTGATAACATATCTTCTAACTCTTGTAGTCTTGCATTTGAAGGAAAGTTATCTTCTTCTATTGCTATCGTTTCTAATTCTTGTTCTTTTTGTAATTTTAAAGATTCTAGATTATTTAATAGAGCTTGCTTGCTTTCTATTTTTTCACTAATTTCCTTAATTTGTACCTCTTTTGCTTTTTGTCTTGATAAAATACCTATATAGGTACTCTTAAAATTTGAGGTTCCTTGAATATGGAAAAAATCAGTTGAAAATGATTCAGGAGTTAATACAATTTCTTTTTCTGTATCTATATTAATACTTTCTAATACTTTGGTTATTACTTCTGCTTTTATAGGTAAGTTTTCTACCACATTAAAGTATTTTGTTAAATTATTTTCATACTTTTTACTTGGAGTTAAGAAGTTACCTCTTCTATTTTTTACTTTAGCTATGTCTTCTACAATTAATGCTTGTAACATACCAGAAGATATAAGAGTAGACTCTAAGATATTTTTCTCTTCTTCTTTTATATTTTCCTTAAATTCTATAGCCTTATAAAACTCTACAAAAGGAATATTTTTCTCATTTAGATAAGTGATTGTTTTTTCTTCTTCTGTTTCTCGTTCAATTTCTAATTCTTCGCTTTCTTGTAGTCTTACTAATATATCTGTTAATTCTTGTGCTTTTTCTTTTTCTACCGTTATCTTACTTTTTATGTTATATATTTCTTTTGTTATACTCTCTTTGATTCTTTGGGATAGTTTTAAATATTTTTCTTTTGAGGTTGCGTAAGATAGTTTTTCATATATTGAAAATGGTGAGATTATGTCTTTTATTTCATCATTTGATAATTTTAATATTTGATTTGTTTTTCCTATATAGGATATTTGGTCTTTTATGTTTAAAATAACTTCACTAATATCTTCTTTAGTTTGATTCATTTTATTAGTAACTACAATATATTCTTTGTTTTGTTTTTCTGCTTCTACTTCAATTTCGTTTCTTTTTTCTTCTAAACTTTTTTTCTTTTCTAAGGTTTCTTTCATTGCTTTTAATTTTGTCTTATAGTTATTAATACGTATTTTTAATGGTGAGAATTGTTTTACTATATCTTTATCCTTTATGAAATCTTTTAATACTACAGACGCTTCTGTAAATTTAATTTCTTCACTAAGAGCTTGTATTTCATTATATTTTTTCTTTGTTTCTACTTCTTTCTTGTCTTTTTCTTTATTTAAATTAGATAAGTCAACTTCCATATCTTTAACCTTAGTTAGATGCTGATTTAAATCAGTTTGTATTTTTTCTTTTCTTTCTTGTTCTAGTTTTAATTCTTCTTCTAATTTGGTTAATCTATTTATTTTACTATCTAAATCTTTACTATCAATATTTGCTCTTTTTGTTTCTAAATTATCTTTTTCTATTTCCAGTTGTTGCATCTTCTTTTGCTTTTCTTCTAGTTCAGAGTTTATTTTGTTTATCTCTTTCTCTAAAAATATTAATTCTTTTGTTTTATTTTCTTCTTCTGTTAGACTGACAATGTAATTTTCTGCTTTTTTATATAATATTGTTTCATTATAGTTTCCATAAGTAATTAATAAATTAGCAAGTTGTTTTACGTCAAACTGAATTTTTTCTATTTTTTCTTTCGTTTTATCCATCTCTTCAATTGCTTCTGATAATGGCCTTAAATCTTCATCTGTTAATGGTTGCAACACTCCACTTAAAATTTCCATTAATTTTGTTGGCTTATAATCTTTTGATAACTTTGGACTTCGTATTTGTAGTAATAGATTGATAAATTCATCATACATATCTAAATCTGGAAAGCCGAAGATATGTTTATTTACAGCCTCCTTATATTCTTTTGCTGTTTCTACAAAAATATTTTCTACTCCTAATTTAGCTCTTAATTCTTTTTTAGTACACGGAATTTTATCATTGATACTATGATATAGTAAAATATCTTCTCCTATTCTTCTGCCATCTTTAATAATAAAAGCCCAGAAATCTGTTGGTCTTCCTTTTTTAGCATAAAGTCCTATCCCTAATGTTACATATTTTTTCTTTTCTGTGTTATATAACTCCATAAATAAGTAAGCTATTGCTTCTTCTTTTTGTTCACCATCAGCACTACCTAAAAGATAGTCTTCTATTCTTTTATCTTTACTACCAAAAGGATCTAGTCTAGCAGGGCTTTTATTTCCATCTAGTATTAAAGGAATAAAAGATTGCATAGTTACAGATTTTCCGCTACCATTGGTACCTCTTAGCAGTAACTTTCCATCTTCAAATTCAAATATTTCTTCATCATAAAGCCAGAAATTTATTAGACCTATTCTCGTTGGTTTATAATTCATTTACATCCCCTCCAAATATTTCTATTTGTGTTAATTTTCTTTCTTCCTTTTCCTTTATCTTTCCTAAAAATCTATATATTAGTGGATATATTGTATATGTGTTTGTTTCCTTATTTTCCTTTATAAAGTGAAAATTATCCATAGTAGTAATTATTTCTTTTATATATTTATCTCCTGGTAAATCTAGGTATGCTTTACTAAAATATGATTCTTTTTCTTTTCTTGTAGTAAGTAAAATTTCTTTTAATATTTCTTTTGATATTATAAAGTTTTCTTCTTTTGTTTTTTCTATTTTATTTTCTTCTATATATTCTGCTAATGCTTTATTTATTAAAAGAATAATATCTGTGATTCGTTTTGTATTTGGAAAATATTCTTTTTGAATCGTATTTTCATCTGCATATACAAATGCCATGTTTTTCGTAATTTCTGTATACAAATCACAATTATCTTGTAATTCTTTTTCTATGGTTTTATGCATTTTTCTTAGATATTCATCTTCACTATTCGTGATGTTTTCACGGTGGATTGCTGGAAGGAAAAGAAGATTACGATATACTTTATAACGCCTAATATCTCCATGCTCTGTATCTTGATTCTTCCATTCCATTTCTATAAAATCTTCTGGTGTTTTTAAAGAATGAATATCATAATCAAATGCTGGAACTAAGTAATTTGAAATTCCTGATACTTCATATAGAGCATCTGCTTGTTCATCGTCTTGAAAACTTATTTTATCTTCATCTTTTAAGATAATTACATTATGTGATACTAAGTATTTAATTACTCTTATTAGGCTTTTTCTATCAGATGCATAAGTCCAGTTGGGAATATTCGATAATTCTAAGGTAATTGCTGTTGTTTTTACATATTCAATTAGTTGGGATAAAATAAATTTTTCTCCTTTTGGCTTATCTTCTAAGTATAATAGAAAGATAAATAATAATACATAATCCATGGTAGAACTAAATTCTTCTATTCCTTGATCTTTAGAGGGAATAGTAGTTTGCTTTTCTAACTTTATAAAACGGTCATGGACAATTAATTTACAACCTAAATTTTTACTAATAAATTTTCTAAGTTCTGGCTGCTTTCTTTTTAACAAATAATAATCTTCTTTATTTTCTTCTTTGGTTATCCAAAAATTATTTAATAATAAATCTATCTCTTTACTTAAATTATCCAAATTGTTCACCACCTATTGTGATTTTTATAGCATCTAGATAAAACGTTCCATCTTCTGATTGTATTTGACAAGTTCCAGGTTGTTCTTCTATTTTGTAAGTATGACCGAAAATAGGATCTAGTGTTACTCCGTTATGAGATTTCGCAATTAAGTTTAAAATGTATTCTCGTTCATGTTTACTTAACTTTACTTCTCCTATTAAATTTATTTTTCCTTTACTCACTAATTCTTGCAACAATTGTTTTTGTTGTTTTTCTGCTTCTTCATATTCTTTTAATATTTTTTCTTTTTCTTTACTTTTATCTGCAATTGGACTACGTAATACTATGGAGCGAATTCCTTTTTTCATTGGTTCTACTTGAATTTCTGTAGGTTTTACATCTAAAGAAGGTACGATAGAATCACTATCTAGATTAGATATTCCTTTAAAATGTCTTACCGTTTGAACTCCAAGAACTGCGCTTGCTAGAGTATGTGCACTTTCTAGATTTGATATGGAATCAAAAAGGTGACATAAATATTTATATTCTTCTTTCCTATTAATCATATTTCCGTGTAGTTCAATTAAACTCGCTGCATATTTTGTTATTTTAGATATAATTTGATTGGTAGCCTTTAGCAATCTTTCTCCTTCACTTATTCCTGTTTCACTAATAAACCATTTTCTTAAACTCATCCATTTACCATAATTAACCATTCTTAAATATTCATAATCAAAATCTGGCCTTATTTTTGGTGCTTTCTTTTGATGGGATATTAGACTGTCCATTAAATAAGTAATATCTTCTTCCTTCATTTCTTTTAGTACTTTAGCAATTTCACTACTCGATTTTATATATTCTTTAATAAAATCTTGAAGATAGTGAATTAAAGAGTTTTTATGTTCTATAAACAAACTACTTTGTAATAGTTCTTCCGTCTTAGGTTCATTAAACTTTTTTAAGAAATCTTGATAACTTTGATTAAGGTTTGTAAAATCTTGCATTAAATCTTGCCATAATTCATATATTTGTTGCTCGCTATGTTCTTTTATTTTTAGAAGGGATTCTATTCTCATTTTAATTCGTTCAAATAATCTTGGTTCTAAGGATGCTACTTTTACTTCCATCTCTTCTAGTCTAATTGTCATTCTTTCAATTTCTATGGCGTAGTCTGTTAGCTGGTAACGATAATTTTTGAATTTAAACTTTTCTAAGGTCGATGCATTTTCTGTATCTTGCATTGTAGTTAAAGAAAGCTTTTCTACTAAGAAATCTAGGTCTCTTTGACATTCTTCTAGTGTATATCCCTCTATAGTATCTTTTAGTTCATTATAAACATCTTCCTTGTATAGCCAGTTTTCTGCTTGTTCATACTTTCTATAAAAAAAACGCATAATAGGTCGATAGCGGTTTGTATTTTCTGTACTTAGATAAGCCGTTTCTGTAATCTGTTTTGTCAATTTATTAGTAATTTCCAATAGTATCACGCCCTTTTTTGTATATATTTTATCACTTTTTTTAGAAAAGTAAATTTTTTTTGGAATTATTTTCCATCAAAAAAAGTTGTGATTATTATTCGCAACATTTTTTTCTTATCTAAGGTACAGGTTATCATAATTTATGAATTATAGGTATTTGTAATATTATACATTTAAAATAAGGGCAACTTGCTTTTTATATTGACATTTACTGTATTAATAGTGATATAAAGATTGATGTTTTGTGAACAAATTATCGACAATGTTCACATTTGCCAGAAATAAGTATAGCATATGTAATTATTTAAACTGTAATACTTTTTATAAATCTATTTCAATATTTATGTTTAAAATAAAAATGCCTGAAGGGCAACGTACTTAACATACGCTTAGCTTTTAGCTACCTACCTCAGGTCTTGTAAGAACAATTTAACACAAATTGCAGTTAATGTCAACTGTTCTCCTTATTATTATATTCAATATTCAATTTTATTATTATATTCAATTTTTGTAATTCTACCCTTAATTTTTCTTCCTGGAAATAAGCTAACTCTAAAGTTTTTTTCTTTTAAATATGGTAATACTTTTTCTACGATTTTTCTATCTTTATATGAGTTATAAAATGTATTAACAATTAAATCCGCTAATTGAACGCCATAATTGTACGCTGAGTCATAGTAAGTTACTTTAAAATCGAAATTACTTAAACAAAATTCAGTTTTTAAATATGTTTCTAAATTATTTAAATCACCAATTCTAATATTTCTATTATCAATGCTTATTATAAACTCTATACTTTCATTCGCCTTATTTAAATTCAACAAAGGAATAATACAATCCTTAAAAACCAATTTAACTGCATAATTAAAAAATATATTGGACTCAACTACATCTTTCCTCATTTTATTTTTATCGAATACTTTTACTGTTCCATAAAAAGTATCTACATCCTGAATTTGATTAAATATATTTATTTTATCATTGTCACTCATATTATAAGATTTTATTTCTTTATCTAAAGTTATATTCTTTTCATCCTTTATTTTTTTGTTAATCTTTTTATATTTTGAAGTAATTTTATTTTTATCTTCCGCAAAAGTAATATACCCGCCTACTGCAAAATACTTCGTAGAACTATTCTTATGTATTGAGCCACTTTCATCCAAATAAATGAATATTTTCATATCTTCTCATCCTTACATTTTGTAAATTGACTCTGTTACACCTTATTGCTATGAAAAGAAATTTAAAAATCTTTTTACTTATACTAACATCATTGTTTAGCATTTGATTACCTTTTAAAACTTATCTTATTCTTATTCTTATAAAATAGGATATTACTCATTTTTACCGCAGCATTTTTTATACTTTTTGCCACTTCCACAAGGACAAGGATCATTTCTTCCTACTTTTTGTTTTTTAGGCATACTATTTACTTCCTGTATACTATAACCATTTAATGTCCAACATGGAATTATGTTTTTATATTTGCTTATGATGTTATCAATTTTTTTACAGTCTGATTTTTTTATTCCGGGACAATTTTCATTTGTATATTCTATTAACATATCTATATTATAGAAATTAATGTGAAGAAAGAATGGAATTATTGACAACAATTCTTCTTTTGTTTCATCTGGTACCATAAATAAGTTTATACAATCTTCTAACTCATCATAAAAAGAATCTATTTTTTCAAAATCTTTATAACATAATTCATCTACTCTTTTATAATTTTTTTGTAATTTTTTCTTTTCTAGGATAGATTTAGCCATACTTTGATCTAATTCGTCTATTACACTAAAGAAATACTCATCAGAATAGAAGTCTAAACTTTTTATCGCTGTATTTAACTCATCTATTGAATAGTCTAATTCATGATTTTCTTTTAATAGTTTTTGTAAGATTTCTTTTTCAATAATTCCATTATATATCATGTAATTTCCAATTATTTCTCTATCATCTAATGGTTCCATTTCCAACGCTTCTTCTTCTCTTATATCTATTAATTTTTTTAATATTTCTTTTATTTCTACGGGTATTATTACTCTTTCTTGTCCTTTTTCTTCATATAGATAAATGCAGTTTCTTAGCTCGATTGTAGTAATAATATCGTTTCCATCATAGATAGAATCATCATATTGTAATAGTTCTTCTAACTCTTCTAATTCAAAAAAGTTTTCTAGCATAGATTCACAGTCATCTAATATTCTCTCTTTTAATTCTGAAATATCTTCTGTCATATAGATTTCTTCTAGCTCTTTTCTTACATCGTTTTCCAGTAGATTTATACAACTTTCAAGATTTCTTTTTTTAGGTTTCTCTTTTAAAAGATATCTTTCCATCTCTATTTCATCAATATTTTTTCCGCCATGGTCCCAGAACCTTAATATTTCGTAATTATCATTTACTATTTTTTCTATTTTTTGTTGCTTTGCCTTTGATAAGTTGTATGTTTTAGTAAAATCTTCTACTATTTCAGCAGGTTCTCTTTTTTTTGCTACTAATATCGTTAAAGCTGAACTAAAGACATTTTCGTATGGTTCTTTTAAAACCTTATTAATATCTTCTACTAATTTTAAAAGTATTATCATATATATACTTTCTTCATTTTCTGGTCTTTTTATATATCTCATATTTTCTAATGAATTAATATCACCATAGTCTTCTTTGTATTCTATTTTATTAAACCATAAATAATTTTTTCCGTTTATATTTTTGATTATAAGCATTTCTTTTAACTCTTTTAGTAAGTCTTTTAGTGAGGTTTCTTCTTTATAATCTTCCAATAACTTTTCCTCTGGTACTAATCCTAAACTGAAAAATAGAGAAATACCTTTACTATAAATATCAGTTTCTATACATTTTGTCTTTACTTCTTTTGTAATTTTATTTTTTGCAAGTTCTTTTAAGTCATCGGGTATCCATGCTTTTAATTCTTCTTTATCCCTATATATAAATACAAAGCCTGCAAATATAAACGGATCAGATATATCGCTTTCTTGATCATTTATTAATTTTTCTACTTGTTTTAGTTGTTTATATGGTATGTAATCCAAAAATTGTGGAAATTGTTCTTTTATTTTTTCTTCCAACATTTTTGTTATTTCTGTTAAGTTTTTACTAGCTATTTTTATCTTATTAAAATAACTATTTGCTATTATCAATAATTGTTCCTCATCGCATGAGTTTAATACATTGATTAAATTTCCTTTAATTTTTTTTGGTAATAATAATTCGGTTATTGAAGAATTCATTGCAGTTTGTGTTAATTTTTCTATAAATTCTTCCATTAAATTTTCATTTCTATTCATTTTTTCTCCTTAATTTTATGTATATTTTTTCTATCATTATATAATGTTTTTAGATTATCTAATTTTTATAATTTTTTATTCCTTCTTACTTTATTATACTGTAATTTTTATTCTATACTGTGTAAATTTTCTTTTGTTGCTATTGAAGAAATAATTGACTTTCTTTTTCTTATGTATTTACTAGAAAGAAGTAGTCTATCCTTTCTTGTTCTGTTTATTCAAATTTAATTACAAATGATAATATTTCATTAAATTATTATATTCTTTTTCTACTGTTTTTGTAAATTCAATACCAAAGTCTATAGGATACGAACTTAGAATGCCATCATAGACTATTGTATCTTGAAATTGTATGAGTGCAGTTTCTGTAAAACATGGTAAGTTCTTATACGATATTATGTTATCTATATTATCATTAAGACCTTTTACCATATATATTTTATCCTTAGACATAAATGCTGTATATTCTTTTTCATACTTAGCTATAATAAATCTGTCTTTTAATCCTTTTTTGAAACCTTCTATTAGTTTTATTTCAGTAGAATTTAATTTATATGGATTTGACATACAAAATTCTAAGATTACTAAGTCTTTATTTTCCCAGAATTTGTCTATAATATCTGTTATTTCATATGGATTTAATCCTACTTGATTATATATTTTATAATTAGGTTTTAGTTTATATTTTTTATTAGTAAAATCTAATAATGCAAAATATAGTTTATAAAATAATTTTGATTCTTTGGCACCTAAGCAAGCATTTTGTTGTGGTGTGTAGGATTTTTCTTTTTTCTCATTCATTTTTCTTTCTTCTTGTTCTAATTCTTTTAACTCATTTGGTGTTAAACCATTTAAAGCGCCAGATGGTATTTCATCCATTGCTTCATCCAAATCTTTAAAGAAAGAAGATAAATCATAATTACTTAATGCTGGCACATTTTCAATTGCTTCTTTTAAATCTGTTCTATCTATATTTAATAATGCATATTCTTTTATTCTGTCTAAGGCATTAGGCCAGTAAAAAGGTAACTTTTTTAACTCAGTTAACATCTTCTTTATTTTTTTGTTATTTATATCAAAATCATGATAAAAAATTGTTTTGTACGTTGAAATATCTATTGCTTTAGTTGTGGATCTTCCTTGCTTCTTTCTCTGATAATTTAGTTCATCTAATAAATAATAGTAGTCCTGATATACTGCTACTGGTATGTTTTTTCCTATACTTTCAAAATCTTCTGAGGTAAGAAATACGTAATATTTGAATAATCTATTTGTTAGCATATGATTCCACAATATTTTTTCATCGATACCAGTTATTTGTGATGCTAGGGTTGCTACTGTATTTAATAATGCAGAGCCTTGAATTTTTATATAACTTACTAAGACTTCATTTAATTCGTCTATTTTCTTTTGTTCTTTCCATTCTACATTTGTTATGGCTTTTGTTACAGATTCGATAATTTCTTCTGGGATAACCAAATATCTATGATTTTCATCATATCTAACTAAAAATTTATCCCTTAAGCAGTTTTCTTCCCAAGCCACTTTTTCTTTTTCTTTGGATTCTTTATATATCTTTTTAAAAAACTGCTCAAACTCTTCTGGTGTATTAGGTTCCATTTCTTTCTCAGGTTCTTTTATATCAATTTGACTTTCTATTAGTTTTTTTAAATACTTTAATTCTCTTACTGTGCAAAGACTAATAATATTATTATAATCACTATATACTTTGTATATGGCATCTAACATTTTTACTTTCGTTATTTTTTCATAATCTTTAAAATCATCTACTATTTTTGTATAACTATCATATACATAATCTTTTCTTAAGTAGTTTATCTCATTATACATTTTCATATTGTTACACCTCTTTTATTTAATTTTTTATCTTCTTGTCATTTTCTACCGTTATCTAACTTTAAAATGATATATACTTTTTAGTTCATCTAATATTTTATCTACTACAGGGCATATTTCAGCATTATTTACTAGTGTATATAAACTATGTATTCTTTCTTTTTTATTTGTATAAGGATAATCTTTGCAATTCTTTGGTTTACTATTTTTTAAAATGCACTGTTGATTTTTTAAAAAGGGACATGGTGTTGTTTTAGTAATATATTTGTTTTCTAGTTTATCAAAAGTCAAATATTTATTTTTTAATTCTTCTACTGTGCATTTAAGTTCTTTTGATCCTGCCTCTATTTCTTTATTTGAAAAAGAAACATTTAACTTTTTACAACAGTTTAAACATTTTGAACAATCATAAGTTTTAAAATATTTATTGTGTAATTCTTTTATTCTTTTGTCAAATTCCTCCTCTTCTGCATGATTTTTTAAAAATCTTGCAAATTTATAGTTTTCATCTAATTTCTTTGACATTATTTTACAGCTCCATTACATATAATTTATAGTGTTAGTATAACAGAATAAAAGGATTAAGTAAATTCAATTCTTAGCAACAGGTAAGCTCATAAAATACTTTAGATTAGCCTTTTTCTGTACTAATATTACTTTAATCATAGACTTTATTTTACTTACATTATTAGTTTTAAATATCTTTTTTAATTCTTCTTAAAGCGTTTAGATTTCTTACTTCATTTTTCTATTGTGTATTATCTTCTTACCACAACCTTTTTTATGTGGGCATTTTAGAAATTATTTATCATAATTTTATAAAATAAAAAGATTTATGTTATATTCCTATCTTTTATACATAAATCTTTTCTTGTTTAATCAAATTTACTTTTTCTTACTGCCTAGATTTCTATAATTTTTATAATATTTTAGATAATTCA
>JAGHJJ010000057.1 GCA_017886705.1 Bacilli bacterium
GAATACTATTTAATAAATAGCAATTTTTCTCTTGAAAAACAAAGCATCATGTGGTATAATATAGCCACATTGGAGGGGGAATTTAAATGATGAAGAAAATCAAAAAAGTATTGGTAGCATTATTTGTTGCTGTTATTAGTTACTGTACTTTAACAACAACAGTAAACGCTGTACCAGAAACAATCCAATTAGGAAATCCAGAAGCAATTAAAGGATATGTTGCTGGAGTATATTTTTCAACGAAGACAACAACAAGTGGAGAATATGTGTATTGCTTAAATATCCATAAGTCTGTAGCAAATAACACAACTGCTAAATTAGTAGGTGAGCTAGATGCAGGTGTTGCCTACATTATGGTAAATGGATATCCAAATAAAAGTTTTACAGGAGACAGATTAAAGGATTATTACATCACTCAAACTGCATTATGGTGGTATCTAGATGATACAGCTGGAGGAACAAACCTAGGAAATTCATTCAAAACAAATGGATCAGATCCTTACAATTTAAGACCATACATCAAAGATTTAGTTTCAAAAGCGAAATCAGCAAGAAATCAAGGATATCAGAAAACGGCTATCAGTGCTAGTATTTCTGATAAAACATTATCATTAGCTAGCGATGGTAAATATTATGTGTCTAATGAAATTTCAGTAAGTTCTACAAATATGAGTACTTATAATGTTTCTATATCAGGAGCAGAGGGTGCAATAGCAGTTGACAGCAATGGAAAATCAAAAACAACGTTTAATTCTAATGAAAAATTTAGAGTTAAAGTTCCAGTATCAAAAGTAACTAAAAGTAAAATAGATATCAAAGTAACAATTAGTGGAACAGGAAAAGTATATAAAGCATATGAATATCAACCAGAAGTTCAATCACAACAAAATGTTACACCTGCTGTCATTACTCCAATAGAGGAGAAAGTAAATACATCAATTACATTAAATATATCCACTTCAAAAATTACAATCGTAAAAGTTGATAAAGCAACAGGTAATGCAATTGCTGGTGCAAAATTAGTATTAAAGGATTCAAATGGTAAACAAATTACATCATGGACATCAACGACTGCAGGTCACGTAATTAAAAACTTACCAAATGGAACATATACAGTAGAAGAAACAAGTGCACCAGATGGATATGAATTAAGTAAAGAAGTCGTAAAATTTACAATTACTGATAATAGTAGAGAACAAAAAGTAAAATTTTATAATGAAGCAAAAGAACGTGTAGTAAATATCATAAAAATAGATAAATCTACAGGAAATCCATTAGCAGGTGCAGTAATCGTTGTACGTGATGCCTCTGGAAAAGAAGTAGCAAGATTCACATCAACAACAGATCCTTATGTATTAACCAATCTAGAAGATGGAACATATACAGTAGAAGAAGTACAAGCACCAGCTGGATATATGAGAAATGAAGAAAAGATTTCATTCACAATTGATGCAGATCATGTATCTCATCAAATTACAATTGAAAACTATCCAGAAGTAATAGTTCCAAATACAAATGCAGCAAGTTCTATATTATTAGTGGTTTTAGGCCTTGGAATTATCATTGGCGGCATCAAATTCGTACAAAAGAATGCAAAGACAAGAATATAATAAAAAAAGAATCTCTCCAAGTGTTGTAGCCATAATAGGGGCCATCCTGACACTAACAGGGGGATTCTTTATTTCATATAATTACATACAATCTAAAAAAGTTGTCGCTTATGATTATATGGCCAATATATTCTATGAATCAAACAAAGAAAGTAAAGATAATGAAGAAATTGCAGATCAAATATCAGAATCCACAGATGTAGAAGAAGAAACACCAGTAGAAGAAGAAAGTGCTACTTATACAGATGAATATATTGGATACTTAATTATTCCTAAAATTAACTTACAAAAAGGTTTTGTAGATAAACGCTCATCAGAAAACGATGTAGAAAAAAATATTATGATAGTAGAAGGTTCAAACTATCCAGATGTAGAAAAAGGAAACTTCATTATTGCAGGACACTCTGGTACTGGTTGGAAAGCATTTTTCAATGAACTATACCGATTAACCACGGGAGATACTGCATATATAACATACAAAGGTAAAAAGTATACTTATACGATTACCAACATATATAAACAACAAAAAACTGGTAAAATTGCAATTTATCGTAATTATGATAAGACAACATTAACACTAGTAACTTGTACCAACAATGATGATACAACACAGACAGTATATATTGCTGAACTACAAAGTGTAGAAGCAGAATAAAAAGAGTGAAGTAGGGGGGTGAAGATGATGTCGAAGTTATCGCTATTAGATAAATTAAAAGTCTTGAGTGATGTAACATCATCTTCAGGATTATTTGCAGTAGCTATTTTATTGTTTGTCGTATTTTTCTATCTTATGATAACAACTAATACTAAGACAAAAAAAGTAAGTAAAATTAGCTGTATTGCAATATATGGATCAATTATAATCGTAACATTAGTATTTTATAGAGAACAGTTATTTTCATTATTTGATTATATGATGGATAATTTCTTTATTGCTCTTTATTTTCCTAATCTAGCTATCTATTTTGCAGCAATAGTAGCAACTAACATAATTCTATTAGTTAGTATTTTCAACAGAAAAGTAACAAAATGGATTAGGACGATAAACACCTTAGTATTTTGTATGATTCACTATCTATTAGTATTAATAATCAACATCATAACAACAAATAAACTAAATATCTTTGAACAAACATCTATTTATGAAAATCAAAATGCCCAGGCACTAATTGAACTATCTAGTAGTATATTTATAATTTGGATTTTGTTCTTAATCGTATATAAAATAATAAGAAGTTATCAAAAGAGTCAATCAGAACAGGTAGAGCAACCAGAAAAAATCATCATAAAAGAACCCGCTCCACCAGTCGTAAAAACGGAAACAGTCATAAAAAGAAAAATTCCTGATAGTATAAAAATAATAGACAGTCCTAGTATCATTTTAGGAAATATCAAAAAACAAGAAGAACGTTTTGTACAGACAGATAACTATGTTAAACAAGAAAGTATAGAGAAAAAACAATATACAACACCAGCAAATGATAATAGTTATCTATTCGATATACCAGATCCAATATTAACACCCGAACCACAATTTCTAGATGTGATGCTAAAAGATCAACAACAAGAACCAGTAAAACAAACACCAGTAAAAGAAGAAAGCAAAGCACCATCTAAAAAACAAAGTAAAGAGTTAGATATATTAGATGGACTACTAACTTTGGATGATTATAAAAGAGTATTATCTATTCTAAAAACTTATCAGTCAAAACAACATCAAAATAAAAATCAAAACTTCACAGAAGAAGAACCAAGAAAAGTAGAAAATCTATCAGAACTATATCAAAGAAGATAAAAGCACCAGAAAACAACTGGTGTTTTTTCTTTGCTAACGATAGAAAATAAGGTATAATATTTCTAGAAAGAGGGTATAAGATGATCGAGAGTTTAAATGAACAACAAAAAGAAGCAGTCCTATACAATGACGGACCATTATTAATTATTGCTGGAGCAGGAGCTGGAAAAACAAAAACTCTAACTACCAAGATTGCCTATTTAATAGAAGAAGGTCTAGCACATCCTTATAATGTTTTAGCAATTACATTTACCAATAAAGCTGCCAAAGAAATGAAAGATAGATTATATGCATTAATCGGAGACCTAGCAAAAAAAGTACAAGTCTCAACATTTCATAGCTTCGGACTAAAACTACTAAGGGAAAACTATGAAAAACTAGGATATGAATCTAACTTTGTAATCATGGATAGTGATGATTCCCTAACCGTCGTAAAAAAGATAGTAAAAGACTTAGGATATGATCCTAAAATCTATAATCCCAGAGCAATCAGAAATAAGATAAGTAGTTGTAAAAATGAAATGATGACACCAGAAATTTATGAACGTTATGCAGTAAGTGACTACGAAAAAGTAATGCATCAAGTATATGAAAAATATGAGGATAAATTAAAAAAGAATAATTCTGTAGATTTTGACGATCTACTTTTATTACCAATTAAATTATTTAAGGAAAATCCCTCTACACTACAAAAATACCAAGATCTATATCAATATATTTTAATAGACGAGTATCAAGATACAAATGAAGCACAATATATTTTATCAAAATTAATTAGCGCTAAAAACAGAAAAATAACTTGTGTAGGAGATGACTCTCAAAGTATCTATAGTTTCCGTGGAGCAAATTACAAAAACATCTTAAACTTTGAAAAAGATTATAAAGATGCAAAAACGATATTACTAGAAGAAAATTATCGTTCCACAAGTACCATTCTAGATGCTGCCAATCAAGTAATAAGAAACAATAAGCAAAGAAAAGATAAAAATCTTTGGACATCACGTGGAAAAGGAGAAAAAATAAAGTACTATAGAGCATATAATGAAAAAGATGAAGCACAGTATGTAATAAGAAAAATAAAAGAACTTAGAAATAAAGAAGTAGAATATAAAGATATTGCTGTACTTTATAGAACGAATGCACAATCACGTGTCTTAGAAGAAGAAATGTTAAAAGAAAATATGCCATATCGTGTTATAGGTAGCTTTTATTTCTATTCCAGAAAAGAAATTAAAGATTTAATTGCCTATCTACGATTAATTCATAATTCTAAAGATAATGTTAGCTTGCTACGAGTAATCAATACACCAAAAAGAGGAATTGGTCTAAAGACGATAGAAAATTTAACTGCCAAAGCAGACGAAGAAGGAACAAGTATCTATGAAGCAATCACCTCTGGAAAAGAATTAGAGTTTAAAAAGACCATAGAACAACTAAAATCATTATCAGAAGAGTTGACATTAACAGAATTAATTGATAAGGTATTAGACGCATCGGGATTAAGACAAGAACTAGAAAGTGAGAAAACATTAGAAGCTGAAGTTCGCCTAGAAAACCTAGAAGAGTTTAAGTCAATTACCAAGTCTTTCGAAGAAAGAGAAGGTCTAATCTCACTAGAAGACTTCTTACTAGAAATTAGCTTAATTAGTGATGTTGAAGAATATAAAGATGATCCAAATAGAATCAGTTTAATGACTGTACATTCTGTAAAAGGACTAGAATTTGACCATGTCTTTGTCGTAGGAATGGAAGAAGGAATATTTCCTCATATGAACTCACTAATGGAAACAAGTGAAGTAGAAGAAGAAAGAAGACTTTGTTATGTTGCTATTACTAGGGCAAAAGATGACCTACACTTAGTAAATGCAAGACGAAGAACTTTATTTGGAAAAGAACAAGTAAATCCAGTAAGTCGTTTTATAGGAGAAATTAGTAAAGATTTAATCGAGACAAACGTACAAGAAGAGCTTCCTAAACAAGAACAAAAAATTGAAGTAGAAGATATGTTTAGAGAAGAAGAAGTCGATTATCAAGTAGGAGATTATGTTTATCACGAAACATTTGGTACTGGTCGTGTAGTAGAAGTTACCAATACACTAGTAAGTGTTGCCTTTAAACATCCCCATGGAATTAAAAAGCTAATGAAAAATCATAAAAAATTATCAAAAGTCTAGGAGGGAACATGGAAGACAGAATAAATCAAGGGTATCGTTTATTTGTAGAACACAATCCAGAAAAACAAGAATTAGTAGGAGTCTACATGAAAGCAACTGGTGGAGCAACCACAAAAATAAGAACAGGAAAACAAGAGCTAGATTTTTTCAAAATATTACCCTCAACAAAAGAACAAATAGAGGCGGGATCTATATTGGAAATAGAAAAAAGAGGTAAAAAATACCAAGCAACCTTAACAAAAGGTATCAATACTCAAATAGCTCAAATTTCAAGTGATTACTTTTTAAATACTTTAGTAGACTTAGAAGAAAATTTACAAACAGAGAATAAAAAGGACAACATAAGATAGAAAGAAGGAAAAATATGAAAAAAACATTATTAATTTTAGCGGCAGGCATGGGAAGTCGTTTTGGAGGATTAAAACAAATAGAACCAGTAGGACCAAATGGAGAGTTCATTATTGATTATTCTATTTATGATGCAAAACAAGCAGGATTTACCAAAGTAGTATTCTTAATCAAAGAAGAAAACTATGAAATATTTAAAGATACAATTGGTAAAAGAGTAGAAAAACAGATAGAAACAGAATATGCATTCCAAAAAAATGATAATCTACCAGAAGAATATCAAGAACTTTTAAAAGAAAGAACCAGACCTTTAGGAACAGCTCACGCTATTCTTTGTGCTAAAGATAAAATACATGAACCATTCGCAATCATTAATGCAGATGATTTCTATGGGAGAGATGCTTATCAAAAAGCAAGTAACTATCTAGATACGATAAAAGAAAACGAATATGGACTAGTAGCATATCGCTTAGGAAATACACTAACACCAAATGGCTCTGCTAAAAGAGGTGTTTGTGAAGTAAGAGATAATAATGAGTTAATTAAACTAACAGAAAGTAAAGTAACACTAAAAGGAGAAATAGTAGAAGGAGAATCACTAGAGACAAAGGAAAAATTCAAGACAAGTAAAGATACCATTGCTTCTATGAATTTCTTACTTTTTTCAACAAGTCTTTTTAAAATATTAGAAGACAAAATATTAGAATTTTTAGAAGCTAACAAAGATAATTTAAATGATTGTGAATTTTTAATTCCAATTGTCTTAAATGAACTTCTAGAAGAAAAAAAAGTAAAAGTAAATGTATTAGAAACAAATGCAACATGGTATGGAGTAACTTATAAAGAAGATAAAGAAATGGTAGTAAATGCAATTAATAAATTAATAGAAGAAGGACAATATAATAAAAATTTATGGGAGTAAATATGAAAGATAAAACTTTATTAATAATGGCTGCTGGTATGGGAAGTCGTTTTGGAGGACTAAAACAAATAGAACCAGTAGGACCAAATGGAGAATTCATTATTGACTATTCTATCTATGATGCGAAATCAGTAGGATTTACCAAAGTAGTATTTATCATTAAAGAAGAAAATTACGAAATATTTAAAGAAACTATAGGAAAAAGAATAGAAAAATATATAAAAACAGAATATGTCTTCCAAGATAATAGTAACGTACCAGATGAATTTAAAAAAGAAATAGAACAAAGAGAAAAACCTCTAGGAACAGCTCATGCTATTATGTGTGCGAAAGACTTGGTAAAAGAACCATTCGCAGTAATTAATGCTGATGATTTTTATGGAAGAGACGCCTATCAAAAAGCAAGTGATTATTTAGAGAATATAGAAAAAGATCACTATGGTATGGTAGGGTATCATATAGAAAATACATTAAGTCCAAATGGTTCAGCAAAACGTGGATTATGTGAGTTAAAAGAAGGAAAGCTAGAAAACATTAGAGAATCAAGTGTAGAACGTATCAACGGAAAGATTATGGCAACAATAGAAGCAACAAATGAACAAATAGAAGTGGCAGAAAACACACTAGCATCCATGAATTTATTATTATTTACACCAGATGTTTTTGAAGTCTTAGAAAGAAGATTTGCTGACTTTCTAAAAATAAATAAAGGACGTTTACAAAAAGCAGAATACCAGATTCCTACAGTTCTAGATTATTGTATCAAGTCAAAAGAAAAACAAATAGATATGATAGAAACAAATGCTATATGGTATGGAGTAACTTATAAAGAAGATAAAGAAAGTGTAGTAGACGCTATTAATAGATTAATAGAAGAAGGAAAATATCCTAATAATCTTTGGAAAATGAAATAAATACTCAGGATAAAATCAAAAATACTATGTTTTAGAACTCTTAGGAGTTCTATTATTGTTTGTATATTTATTTTAAGATATAATTTATATAATGATGATACTTCTTCAGCAAATCTTACTGTATGCTATCCAAAGTTACGATATGAGGTGTTTTTTTGAATTATTAATTTCTTTTGCATCTAATGATATAATATTTATAATAGCTAATTTATATGAATAAAACTAGATATTAAAAAATACTCTATATATGACTTTATATAGGGTAAAATATCGATAAATGGTTAGAAAACTTATTAAAGTATAAATTAAAGGGAGAATGAGCAAATGAAAAAAATGGAATTAGAGGTTAAAATATTAGATATTGATAAAGCTGAATTTATAACTAAAATAAAATCATTAGGAGCTACATTAAAAAGTGAAACAAAACAATTTCTCTATACTTATGATTTACCTACAATATATGGCAGATTTATTGATATTAAAACTCAATTAAATGATAATGAAAGTAAAATTAAATATGATACTGCAATAGAAAAACTAAAATTATTGTTTTTTGAAGTAGACAACCTTCTAACTGAAAATGATAAAAAAGAATTAACCAGAATTACTGGTTATGATAATCTATCGTGTTTATGTACAAACAATAATTTAATTAATTATCTAAATGATAAAAAGTTAGTCCAATTCATAAATAAATTTCATAATAATCAAAAAAAATGGATAAGAGTTAGACAAACCAATGATAAAACTACGATAGCCGTAAAACATATTCTAGCGCCTAATGAAACAAATATCCAACAAATGCTAGAAACTGAAATTGAGGTTTCAAACATAAACGAAGCAAATAATTTGCTTGAGGCATTAGGTTTTGTTTATAAGAGTTATCAGGAAAAAGAAAGAATTACATATAGTTTAGATGGATATGAGTTAGATATAGACACATGGCCAGGAATACCAGCATATGTTGAAGTAGAAGGTAAGTCTGAAAATGATTTAGAAAATATACTAAATAAATTAGGGTATTCAATAGAAGATACAATCTCATGTACAGCAGATGAAATATATGAAAAGTATGGATTATCAATGTTCGATAGCCGTGAAATAAAATTTGAAAATTATAACCAGTCAGACTATGAAAATAAAGTGTAAAAGAGTAGTTTATAGTTTTATTTTGGAGAATACAGAAAACATATTTATTTATTTCAAAAAATATGATATAGTACTAACAAGTAACATAGTTACTATATCAAAAGATAAAAGGAGAAAAAATGAACGAAAATACTGTAAATACAGACTTATATCCTAAAATGTTCACATGGTTGTTTATTGGTCTATTAGTGACTTTCGCAACCGGATATGCCCTAACTACGAATATAGATATGATGTTAAATGTATTATCGATTGGAGTATTACCAATCGCCATCGCAGAAATTGTGATTGCAATCATTCTAGGTGTAAGACTAGAAAAGATGAATCCTATCACAACGAAAATATTATATATAGGTTATGCAATCTTAACAGGATTAACATTTTCAACAATATTTATCTACTTCGAAATGGCATCATTAATTAGTATCTTTATTATTACAGCCGTAATTTTTGGCCTATTAGCATTTTATGGATATGTAACGAAAAGAGATTTAACGAAGTTAGGAACAATCATTTTTATTGGATTAATAGGTATTGTAATAGGAGAACTTCTAAATTGGTTAATATTTAAAAATGCAACTCTAGATTTAGGAATAACAATTATTGGAGTATTAATATTCGTAGGATATATCGCTTATGATGTAAATAGAATAAAATACATGGTAGGATATATTGGAGAAGAAAAAGCCGCAGTATATGGAGCTTTTCAATTATATTTAGACTTCATTAACTTATTCATAAGACTATTACAACTATTTGGAAAAAGAAATGACTAGAACCATATGGTTCTTTTTCTATGTAAAAATTTGTAAATTATAAAATAAAACAAAAGACACAAAATAAAAAAAGTGATATTCTAAAATAAAAGATAGTGGTGATGGTATGTTTTGTAGAAATTGTGGAACAAAAAATGATGCAACAGATAAATTTTGCAAAAATTGTGGTACGAAATTAGAAAATATTAAAAATATAAGAGAATCAAAATTTGAACAAGTAGCAAAAAAGAAAAATAATCCCCTCTTTGTAATATTAGGAGTCATTGCAATCGTAACAATACTTTATTTTGGCAGGCAAATACCAGAAAAAATAGCAAGTAAGACTACAGAAAAAATTACGTTTTCAGGATATCGCTTTGAAATACCAGCAACATGCCAAGTCAGTGTAAATAATAATATCCTTACAATAAAAGAAGATTCATTCCAAGAACAAGAAGCAATAGGAATTAGAATTTATGCAAACGGATATGATGAATTAGCTTCTGAAATACAAAAATTAGCGAATTTAAATGATACTGTTTTTAATTTAGATATAGGAACATATAAAAAAGAACAGTATATAATAGCAGATTATGAAACTGGAAACTATAAAGGAGCGGTGGCACTAAAAGAAGCGGAAGATAGTAATGTGTTCTGGATACAAACAGTATCAAGTAGTACTACGAGAGGAAGAAAAATATTAAATGATTTTATTCCTATAATTGCAAATGCCAAAAAAGTAGGAAATACAGCAAATAATAATAGTGGAGATATTTCAGTAAATATTATGAGTAAACTAAAAGAGATAATACAAGGAGAGTAAAACTCTCTTTTTATAAAGAAAAGAATTCTTTGTTCTAATAGACTAAAAATGATATACTAATAATGGTGATTATATGAAAGAGAGAATGGAAGAATTAATACAAATTATAAATGAGGCAGACTATAACTATCATACTCTAGATAATCCAACAATAACAGATCAAGAATATGATAAGTATTTACGAGAGTTAATTGAAATAGAAGAAGCACATCCAGATTGGATAAGAGAAGACTCTCCAACACAGCATGCTGGTGGAAAAATTATCGAGGGATTTGAAAAAGTAACTCATAAAATTCCTATGATGTCACTAAGTGATGTTTTCTCAGAAAGTGAAGTAATTGCTTTTGATGAGAGAATAAAAAAAGAAGGTTTTCATCCAGAATATGTTTGTGAGTTAAAAATAGATGGTCTTTCTGTATCTTTATTATATGAGAAAGGGAAACTAGTACGTGCCGCAACACGTGGAGATGGGACTATTGGAGAAGATATTACTCATAATGCAAAAACAATCAAAGTAATTCCATTAAAACTAAAAGAAGAAGTAGATATTGAAGTACGCGGTGAAATATTTATGAATAAAAAGACCCTAGAAAAGCTAAATGAAGAGCGAAAGAAAAATGGACAACCACTACTTCAAAACTGTCGTAATGCAGCTGCTGGCTCAATTAGACAGCTAGATTCTAAAATCGCAGCACAAAGAAAACTAGATAATTTTATTTATCATCTTCCAAATCCATTAGACTACGGAATTCATACGCATAGCGAAGCATTAGAATATATGAGAAAATTAGGATTTAAAATTAATCCAAACAACAGAGTAGTAAAAGATATTAAGAAAGTATTAGAATTCATTGAAGAAAAAGGAAAAGAAAGAGATTCACTACCATACGATATTGATGGAATTGTAATTAAAGTAAATAGTATTGATGACCAGCAAAAATTAGGTTCTACGGCTAAATATCCCAAATGGGCAACAGCTTATAAATTTCCAGCCAAAGAAGTATTAACAAAACTAACAGATATTATTTTTACTGTAGGAAGAACAGGACAAATTACACCAAACGCTGTACTAGAACCAGTAATTGTTGCTGGATCCACCATTTCAAGAGCAACTCTTCATAATGAAGATTATGTAAAAGAAAAAGACTTAAAAATTGGAGATATTGTATCCATTCGTAAAGCTGGAGATGTAATACCAGAAGTAGTAGAAGTAAAAAAAGAACGTCGTACAGGACAAGAAAAAGATTTCGTAATGATTACTAATTGTCCAATGTGTAACACTCCTCTTGTGAAAAAGGAAGGTCAAGTAGACTATTATTGTCCAAATAAAAAATGTCCTGCTAGAAACATAGAAAGTCTAATTCATTTCGTATCAAGGGATGCTATGAATATAGATGGTCTAGGAGATAGAATTATGGAAGACTTCTATAACTTTCATTTTATTGCAAGTATACCAGATATCTATGCCCTAAAAGAACATGAAAAAGATTTAACAAGATTAGAAGGATATGGAGATAAATCAGTAACCAACTTATTAAATGCCATCGAAGAAAGTAAGAAAAATTCTCTAGAAAAATTAATATTTGGACTAGGTATACCACATGTAGGTGCAAAAACAGCAAAACTATTAGCTCAAAAATATAAAACCTTACAAAACTTAATGGAGCAAACAGAAGAAGAACTAACAAAAGTTCCAGATATTGGAGAAATTATTGCGAAAAGTGTTGTAGATTATTTTAACGACCCTCATCATAAAGCAATCATAGAAGAATTAATAGAGTTAGGAATTAATACTACTTACTTAGGACAAGAAGTCGTAGAAAATGAAGAGTTCAGTGGAAAAAGTTTTGTCTTAACAGGAAGCTTAACAATATTTACAAGAGACGAAGCCAAAGAAAAAATCGAGTCCTTAGGTGGAAAAACCGTAGATTCGGTATCCAAAAAAACATCAGTGGTAATCGTTGGAGAAAAACCAGGTAGTAAATATGAAAAAGCATTAAAACTAGGAATACCAATCTGGACCGAAGAAGAATTTAAAGAAAAACTGCAATAGTATTACTATTGCTTTGCTTTTTTAGATGATTAAAATATAATAAGAAGAAAGTGAGGTGTAAAAATGGGAGGAAGTCTATCAAACGAAATAACAAAATTCAATATAGGTAATTATATTTCTCTACAAGAAACATTAAAACTAGCAAGAAAAGAACAACAAAGATATCGAAAAATTTTAAAATATATAGAAACGCATAAACCGAGAGAGGAAGTAAGTGGGTTTGCTGATGATATTTTAATCAAAGACAGAACAGAATATACGATGGACCAATATGACATTCAGTGTTCTATGAGATCTTTTAAACTGAAAGATAGGGTATATGCGTATGATTGGCAAGTAGCCCATTCCTACCAATTCGAAAATAGAAAATTAAGTTATGTCCCAAGAAGAATTGTTTTGACATCGAAAGATATTTCTCCGCTCCAAGAAAAAATATATAAATACACGGAAGAAGAAAGACAAAAGTTTTTAATGTTTATCTGGGGAGAAATGGATAAAATACCATCCGATGTTTTATACTCCACGGAATCTTTATCCGCATCAGATATAGAGAAAACCGTAATACATGAAACGATAGAAGATGGGAAGACCCCTTATATTGAATATATACAAGAACCACTTGGAATGTATGACACTCATGTAAAAGAAACTGTTGCTTATTGTGATGGGAAAGGGAAATGGCTATCGGAAATGATACTTTTTCCAAAGAAAAATGAAATCGTAACACTAATCGCTAATCCAGAATTTGATAAAAAAGATAAGTGTAGTTGGGTATACCAAAACACCACACTAGAATCCTGGGTAAAAGAACATACAACTCCAGAGGATGATCCAACAAAACTAATAGAGATGACAGGTGATGTAGGAACTTCTATAGTACTTCAAAAACTAGTAAAAAAATTATAATAACGGAAAAAGAGGTAGTAAGTTATCTACCTCTTTTCCTTTACAAGAAAGCCTGTCCGTGGTATAATATGCCTTAATAAAAAGGGGGGAATAAAAATGGCAAAAGGGGAAGCCTATTTTGATTTTTATAAAGAAAAGTTAATAAATTACAAACTTTATAAAAGTTATCCACTAAAAGAGATGTTTGATGAAACTGTTCAAGAAGAAGCAGAGTTAATCAAAAAAATATCACCAAATCCTGATAATAAAACATATATGTCAATTTATTATTATTTAGTCTGGAATGGTTATTTTTCAGCAAATCATCAGTTCGTTTTTGATAACAATACGATAGATCTTTTAGTAGAACCATCCATTTCAATTGCTTGTGGTAATGGTGTCTGTAGGAATTTGTGTGCACATTTAAAAAAGATATTAGAAATAATAGATAAAAAAGAATCCCTAGTATTAGCAGGAACAAAATACGGCTATGAGAGAAGGAATTTAAAAAAAACGCCAGAAATAGAAAGAAATATAAGATTAAAGAAAAAAGATAAGAAATCAACAGACTATAGCTTCCCTAATCACGTAGAAATATTGGATACGAAACAAGGAATATTATATGATCCTAGTAATTTCTCCATTCAAAAAATAACAAATCAACCAGAAAATCCAGATAGAAAAAAGATGATTGATTTAGGAATAGAACTAACATTAAATTATGACATAGAAGAATCATATGCCAAAGACTTAGTAACACATAGTGATTATCTAGAAAAAGAACTATCGAGTAGAAGATTAGAGGAATTGAGCCTAGAAGATAGGTATTTACTAAGACAAGAAGGTATAAATATATGTAAAGAAAATGAAGACTTAATAGAAAGTCATCAAAGAAAAATGCAAGACGCTTATCAATACATAAAAAAAGAAGCCATGTTTTTTAAAAGGGCAGGGTATTAATAGAGGAGAGAAGAGTATGTTTCTAAATAAAAATAAGAATAATAAAATTATTACAGAAGAATATGACGATATAGACTATGGTAATTATGGAATAAATGATTTAGACTTTGAAGACGCAATTGAAGAAGAACCAAAATCAAAAAAAATTATGAATATTATTAGTGTTATCATATTAGCACTAGCTATTATGATTGCAACAGATATGATAGCGGTAACGAAATATGATAAAGGACCATATTTTGCAATCCGTACTAAAACCTATGATGATGGAGGTACGCAGGTGTTTTACGGACTAGGGTATAAAGTAATAAAATATCATCAAGAACAAGGTAGAAGAGATACAGAATTAGGATTCTGGTCTATGTCATATTCGGTAGAAAAAACAGAAGTATCTGCCCTAGATTTAGCTATTGAATTTAGAAATAAGCCTGAAAAAACAGCTGAGAAATTTGCAGGACAATTTGTAGAAATTACTGGAACTATTAAACAAATAGAAGATAATGAACTAATATTACAATATGATGACCCTGATGATATGTACACTTTAAGAATAAATTGTCCTATGGCAGAAAAAACAAATCTTGATGAACTAAAAGAGAAAACAGAAGTAACAGTAACTGGTACTATAGAAAACTTTACTCTAGCAACCACTAAAAATCCTAATATGGTAAATATGAGCAACTGTTTTATAACAGAAAAATAAAAAAGAAAGAAGGTTAGTATGCATAATATAAGTAATATAGGAAGAAACGCTGATAGAAAAGACAAAAAAGCAAGAATAGATATCTCAATAGGAAACGAAATTGATGATAAAACAAAAGAAGATATAACAGACATAGACTTAAGTAAAGATATAAAAAAACTAGGATTGTCAGGCATATTAAGTGGTAATTTAAAAAGAGCTGGAGTAGAGACTTTAGGAGAATTATTAAACTTAAATTATGATGATTTAAAATATATTCGTGGCATAGGATCTAAGGGAAAAAAAGATATCCTAGATTATGTCCATAGTTTAGGATACACAATACAAAATGAACCTGAAACATCTAGCTACCAAGAAAGAATAGAGCAAGGACAAGTATTATTAGAAGATTATGGAATGCCAAAAAGTGTATGCTTACCTTTGTATCGAGCTGGTATATATACCATGGAAGAATTGAGAAGGAATCCAAATATAGTAGAAGGAATAAAATACTTTGGTCCTAAAAAGAAAGAAATATTACAACAATATTTAGATAATTTAGAGTCTATGCAACAAAAAGAAAACATAAAGTTACAAAAACGAAATTCTAAACTAAAGCAGGAGAATGAAGAAATTCAAAAAAGGATTAAAACAAAGCAAACATTATTGAATGAATATGCTAAATTATTGACTGAAAGAGAAATGTTGACAGAAAAAGAACGCAAATTAGATGAGAAACTAGCACAAATAAGAGGTGAAAAAATTGTTCAACAAAAACAACGTCAAAAACAAAAATAACCTAGAACAACTAAATCAAGAGATTGCCTATCTAGAAGAAGAGATACAAAAGTTAAAACAACAAAACAAAGTACAAAAAATTAGAATAGAAAGAAAAAATCTAGAACTTCAAAAATACTGGTTAAAAGAATTAGGGATAGGAGGAGTATATGAAAAAGTGTAATGTATTTAGAGGGACTTTAGTTCTCTTAACATCAGTAACATTATTAAATGGCTGCGCTAAGACAGAAAAAGAAAACAGAAATAAAGACTTAGAAGAATGTCAACATCTAATAGTAGATTTTGGTAATCAACCAGTTATATTTAGAGAATGTGAAGGATATGTTATTGGTACAAAAGGTACCCTTAAGGGTGGAATGATAAAATATGTCATCAGATATAACGATAAGACTCTAACAGAAGGGCTAACCCCAGATTTTCATCTCTATGATTTTAATCACAATCAAAATCAAATAGATGAAATAGAACAAAAAGCAATAGATAAGGGAGCATATGTTTATAAATTACAAAAGTAAGAAGAACTAGATAGTAGTTCTTTTTTTGAGAAGAATTTTATGATATAATAACTAAAGTTAAAGGAGTTACTATGGGAAGAATAGAAAATGTCTGGACTTTTTATGAAAATACAGTAAAAATAATATATAATAGGAAAAATGTTGCTAACGACTTTTTAGAGCAGGCAATAACCAACATGTTATTGGAAAAAGAGCTAGAGCAAGAATTTCTAATAAATGAGCAAATATATGAAATGATACTATATCATAATTCTGGTTACACAGACCAAGAACTGAGACAAAATAGCGCAAAAATGCAAGAACAAGAAAAACTGGCTAATATGCTGCAAAGAGAGTATAATTGTTTATCGTTACAACAGATAGAGAATAAGGAATTACAAAAAGTTATTGATTCATTTTCACAATTAAAAAATATTCTACGAACTGGATGGATAAAACGAAATGTCCCATTAGAATACCAAGAAACTGATACAGAACATACAATGCAGATGTCATCTCTAGCAACTTCTTTATTTAATGAATATCCCGACTTACAGTTAGACAGGAAAAAAATTCATGAAATGATTTTAATTCATGAAATTGGTGAAAAAGAAGCAGGTGATATTAGAGAAGGAACCAGTGAACATCAAACTAAACATGCATTAGAGGAACAAGCAGTTATAAATGTTTTTAAAAATATAAAATCAGGTGATTATTTTATAGGTTTATGGGAAGAATTTGAAGAAAGAAAAACTGAAGAAGCAATGTTTACTTATCAGTTAGATAAAATAGATCCAGTATTAAAAGCTAAAATATTAGATAAAGAATTAAAAAGAGATGATTTGTTTTTAGATTTTTTTAATTATGAAGAAAAAAGACAAACATTTAAAGAAGGGAAAGTAAAAGAATTGTTCTATTATATAAAAGGGAGGAGAATATAAGTGAAAGACAAATTAACTAAAGAAGAAGTATTACATGTTGCTCATCTAGCAAGAATTAAAGTAGATGATGACGAAATTGAAAAATATCAAGTAGAGTTAAAACAACTTTTAGATGATGTAGATAAAATCAAAGAAGTAGAAGGATACGATGAAGAAAGAATGATTGCTCCATGGTCAAAAGATACGATATTAAGAGAAGATGAACCAGGAGAAATGCTAAATCCTAAGGAAGTATTAAAAAATGCTCCAAAACACAGTGGAAATTATATTGAAGTACCAATTGTAATTAGTGAGAGTGAGGGTGCCTAAGATGAAATATTTAGATAAAACAATCGAGGAGATTCACGAGGCCTTAAAGAAAAAAGAAATCAAACCAATAGACCTAGTAGAAGAATCGTTTGAAAGAATTGAGAAAAATAAAGAATTAAATGCTTATATTACATTAAATAAAGAAGAAGCAAGAAAAAGAGCACAAGAGCTAGAAGAAAAAGAAGTAGGAGACAACTTATTATTCGGGTTACCTATTGCAGTAAAAGATAATATCATAACAAAAGATTTAAAGACAACATGTGCATCACACATTCTAGAAAACTTCGTTCCTATCTATAATGCAACAGTAGTAGATAAAATAAATGAGAATGATATGATTATCATTGGTAAAACAAATATGGATGAGTTTGCCATGGGATCAAGTAGTAGAACAAGCTACTTTGGTGCACCAAAAAATCCTTGGAATAAAGATAAAATATCAGGTGGTTCCTCAGGTGGTAGTGCAACAACAATCGCAGCAAGAGATGTATTGTTTGCTCTAGGTAGTGATACTGGTGGTTCAATCAGACAGCCAGCAAGCTATACAGGAATTGTAGGAATGAAACCAACCTATGGAAGAGTATCTCGTTATGGACTGGTAGCTTTCGCATCAAGTCTAGACCAAATTGGTCCTATGACGAAAAATGTCTATGAAAATGCCTTACTTTTAAATGTGATTGCTGGTGCAGATGATAAGGATTTAACATCAGCAGAAAAAGTTAAAGAAGACTTTACAAGATTGATTGGCAAGGATATTAAAGGTATGAAAATAGCTCTGCCAAACTACTTTATGAGTGATATTGTAACAGAAGAGATTAGAAATGAAGTCGAAAAAACAAAGAAAACATTAGAAGAAAATGGCGCAACAGTAGACTATGTAGACATGAAATATTTAGATAAGGCAGTTACATTATATCAAATTATTGCCATGGGAGAAGCATCTTCTAATTTAGCGAGATTTGATGGAATCCGTTATGGATATACGACAGAAAATCCTAAAGATATTGAAGACTTATATTTAGAAACTAGAAAAAATGGTTTTGGTAAAGAAGTAAAAAGAAGAATTATGGTAGGTTCTTACTTACTAAGTGGAGAAAATGCCAAGATTTATTACAATAAAGCATTATCAATCAGAGATGATATGAAAAAAGAATTTGATAGAATCTTTAAAGATTATGACCTAATCATAGGACCAACTACAACTACAACAGCATACAACTTAACAGATCCTATGGATGACCCTTCTAAGAGTTTTATGGATGATGTCTTAGTAATACCGGTAAATATGGCAGGACTTCCTGGACTTTCTCTTCCAATCGGATTTGGTAAAGAACATATGCCAATAGGTCTTCATATTATTGGTAATAGCTTCAAAGAAGCAACCATATATCAACTAGCAAGCTTCATTGAAAAGAAGTTAAACTTAAATTTAAATCCAAGAAAGGATGATGAAAATGTCTAACTATATTCCAACCGTCGGTATCGAAGTACACTGCGAATTAAAAACAAATACAAAGATATTTTCAAATAGTATCAATGGTTATGGACAAATGGCAAACTCTCTAACAAATGTAGTAGACCTAGGATATCCAGGAACACTACCTACATTAAATAAAGAAGTATTAAACCTAGCAATCAAAGCAGCGCTTGTCCTAAACTGCAAAATCAGAAGACAAATGCACTTCGATAGAAAAAACTATTTCTACCCTGATAATCCCAAAAATTATCAAATTACCCAGGCAGAAACACCAATTGGCTATGATGGATATGTAGAAATTGAAGTAAATGGTAAAAAGAAAAAAATAGAAATTGAAGAAATGCATATCGAGGAAGATACATGTAAAAGTACACATAGAGGAACCAAGACACTATTAGACTTTAATCGTGCCGGCGTACCTTTAATTGAAATTGTAACCAAGCCATGTATGGAAAGTGGAGAAGAAGCCAAACTTTATCTAGAAAAATTAAGAGAATTACTATTTTATAGTGATGTATCAGATTGCAAAATGGAAGAAGGTTCTATGAGAGCAGATGCTAATGTATCGATTAGAAAAAAGGAATCTGATTCATTTGGAACAAAGGCAGAAATTAAAAACATCGGATCTATTTCTAATGTAAAACTAAGTATAGAAAAAGAAATTGAACGTCAAGCCAAAATTTATGATGAAGGAAAAAAATTCCCTCCACAAACAAGACGTTTCGATTCAAAAACAAATGATACTGTCTTAATGCGTGTAAAAGAAACTGGAAATGATTATCGCTATTTCCCAGAGCCAGATATTCCCTATGTATATATAACAGATGAACAAATTGAAAAAGTGAAAAGTACAATTCCAATGTTACCAGATGAGAGAAAAGAAAAATATATCAATCTTGGTATCAGTGAAGTAAATGCTAAAAAATTAGTAGGACATCGTGCCTTAAGTGATTATCTAAATGAATTTTTAGATGAAAAAATAGATTTCAAAACAGCATCTAACTTATTATTAGGAGATATTTCTGCCTATCTAAATAAAAATGAAACGGAAATTACAAAAACATCTCTTTCTAAAGAAAAGTTTATAGAATTAACGAATAATATAAGTGATGGTACTCTTACTAGTAAAAACTTAAAAGAAATATTAGATACCATTATGGAAAGTGAAAAATCAATCCAAGAAATCATTAAAGAAGCAGGTATTCAAAATATCACGGATAATTCTGCAATCACAGAAATGATTAGAAAAATTATTGATGAAAATCCTGAAAGTGTAGCAGACTATAAAGCTGGAAAAGATCGTGCAATTAAATACTTAATGGGACAAGTAATGAAAGAAAGTAAAGGCACCTTAAACCCTGCTATGGCTATGGATATTTTAAAAGAAGAGTTAAACAAATAATTGAAAAAGGAATATACATAGTGTATAATTAAAATACTAGGATGTGATGATAAATGAGTTTTATAAGAAAAAATAAATTTGTAATTATAGCAATAGGAGTATTCCTAATATTAGTAATATTAGCTTTTCAAGTAGTAAATATGTTCTTCCCTGAAGAAGGAAAAGCGCTATATGGAAATCGTCTAGATGGAATTGAAGAAGTGGAGATTACTGATAGCAAAAAAGAACAAATAGAAAACTCTTTAAAAGAGGATGCTATTACCAAAGAAGCAAGCGTTAGTGTGGCAGGAAAGATTATCGAAGTAATTGTAACAGTACAAGATGATACTACGAAAGATGCTGCAAAAGCATTAACAACAAGAGTATTAGATTCCCTAGAAGACGATGAAAAATCATTTTATGATGTTCAAATCTTTATAAAAAAAGATACAGAGGCAAGCGATTTTCCTATTATAGGATATAAACATCATGCAAAAGATAGTTTTTCATGGACAAAGGATAGAGAGGCAGCATAATGAAAAAGAAATTACTAATTATAATTCCAATTATAATAGCGGTAGTAGCATTTGTTTTTGTCTATCGATATTATAATAAAGAGGATGAAACAACAACATTAACAGTAACAGAAAAACGCTGGGTGCAAGATCATGCAGATCAAACATATGATTTTGAAGTTGTCAATGATTACCCTTTATATGGTGTAAATGGAGAAGGAGTAATCTTTAGCTTCTTAGATGATTTTGAGAAAAATATTGGACTAGAATTTAATAGAATTCCATATTTAAAAGAATCAACAACGAAAACAAAAAGTTTTAGAATAAGAATTCTAGATAATGATAAAGAATTAGGAAAAAATGACTTACCATTATTTAATGATAGTTATGTAGCAATAGGAAAAACATATCAAAGAATCAATAGTATTAAAGACTTTAAAAATACTACCTTCGGTATATTCGAAGAAGATTCAAGTGACATAAGCTATTATTTAAAAAGTGGTAGTAATTTATCATTTAAAACTTATGAAAAAATTGAAGACTTATACACAGCTTTAGATAATAATGAAGTAGATATGATTATCGTACCAAATATTATGTACTTAAATTACACCATTGAAAAAAATAAGTACTCAATTAACTACTTCTTTACGGAAATGCAAAAACAAATTCTCCTAACACTAAGTAGTGATAATGAAAAACTAAATGAGATTGTAACAAAATATTACAATAAATGGAAACAAACAAAATATGTAGAAGAATATAATGATGCTTATTTAGATTACTATTTAAGTGCAAATGAACTAGATGCTAAAACAAAGGCAGAGTTAATTTCTAAAAACTATACCTATGGCTATGTAGAAAATCCACCATACGAGCAAATGGTAAATGGAAAAGTAGCAGGTATTGCTGGAGAATATGTAGATAGAGTAGCAAGATTATCAGGAATTACCTTTAAATATAAAGAGTATGACACGGTAAAAGACTTAGAAAAAGCAATTGATAAAGGAGAAGTTGACTTATACTTTGATTACTATAACTATAATAATGAAAAATATAAATCAACACTATCGACATTCATAGAAAAATACGTAGTTCTAGGAAATGAAGGAGACAATCATATAGTAACATCCTTTGAAAGTATGAAAGGAAAACGTCTAGCAATGCTTTCAAATGATTCTTTATACAATTATTTTTCTAATAATGCCAGAGCTAAAATTAAAACTTATGATAATCTAGAAGACTTAGTAAAAAATAGTGGTGATAGATTAATAGTGGTAGATAGAGAAATCTATACACACTATCAAAATGATCAATTTAAAAAACTAAAATTACTATATACTGATACAATGATGAATGATTATAAGTTTATGGTAAAGAATAATAATGAAGCATTCTATGATTTATTTAACTATATTATTAACACAAATTCTTATTATAATTATAGAAATAGTGGTATTACCAACTTAAATGCATCTATTCTAGAAGGATCAACATTCGAACAAGTATATACAATTGTGTTAACAATTATCTTCGTACCATTAATTATATTATTAATTATTTATCTAATTATTAAGAAAAAGCATCAAATCAAAAAGGTAAAAGCAAGTGATAGACATAAATATACAGATATGTTAACATCACTAAAAAATAGAAATTATCTAAATGCTAAAATGCCTGAATGGGAAGATTCTAAAGTATTCCCTCAAGCTATCGTCATGGTAGATTTAAACAATGTAAAATACATAAACGATAATTATGGTCATGAAGAAGGAGACGAATTAATTATCAAAGCTGCTAGTATTTTAGTAAATACGCAACTAGAAAACAGTGAAGTAATACGTACTGATGGTAACGAATTCTTAATCTATTTAGTAGGTTATAGCGAAAGACAAGTATCTACTTATGTAAAAAAATTAGGAAAAGAAATGAAAAACTTACCTCACGAGTTTGGAGCAGCAATTGGTTATAGTATGATTACGGATGAAATCAAAACATTAGATGATGCAATCAATGAAGCAACCTTAGAGATGATTACAGCAAAAGAAGAAATGAAGTAAAAAGGGATGAAGAAAATGGAGCAAGTAACAGGATTTATAAAAAAAGTTATTTCAATTATTGCTAAACCTGAAATGCGAGTACTTCCTGGACAACTTGCTTTTTTCTTTGTATTATCATTAATACCATTAATTGCTTTAATAGGAGCAATAGCCTCTCGATTTTCTATACCTTTAGAAGCATTAGATGAATATTTGTTATCTGCAATACCAGGGACAATATCTGAAATGCTTTTAAATACACCAGTACAAAATGATATGAATTTTAATATCTTTGTCTTCTTCTTTTCTGCTTTCCTTTTAGCATCCAATGGTACACATTCCATGATAATTACATCCAACGAAATATATAAGATAAAATCTGACAATGTCATAAGAAGAAGATTAAAAGCAATAGGAATGACATTTATTCTAGTAGGAATATTTCTATTCTTAATACTAGTACCAGTATATGGAGATACTATAATTGGCATTATAAGGAAGACTTCTGCCAACCAGACTTTTGTAAATATTATCTATCGTATATATCAAATTATAAAATATCCCATATCTATACTTGTAGTATACTTAAATATCAAATTATTATATGTCCTAGCACCTGATAAAAAAATTAGAAGTAAAACAACAACCAAAGGTGCTATATTTACAACAATTAGTTGGATTTTAGCAACAGAGATTTATTCATTTTATATTGGAACATTTTCCAAATACGATGTATTCTATGGAAGTATTTCTAATATTGTAATATTATTATTATGGATTTATATCTTATCTTACATCTTTGTATTAGGTATGGCTATTAACGCAGGTAATACCAAAGAAGAAGATATAGAAAGAACAGGAATGTTATTAACTAAGAAATAACATTCTTTTTCTATGAAAGATATTTGAAATAATTGAAAAAAGCATATAATAATGCTATAATATAATAAGCAAAGTTCGAGATAAAAGAAATAAAAAGTGAGGTCGAATGATGAAGAATATAAAAAATAGTTTAAACAGACTCATAGAGACAGCAAAAACGAGTCTAATACATATCAAAGAAGAGCATTTAATTCGTGAATATTTTAAGAAAAATGTATTGTTTTTAACCTTTGTAATTACGTGTGTAATTAACTCTACCATGTTAAGATTTTTCTGTATAAATTCCGTAGAAAACTACTTAGCAGTTGCTCCAATCCTAGCAGATTTATCTGTTGTAGTAATTGTCGGAGGACTTGGATATTTATTAAAACCAAAAAACAGATTTGCCTATTTCATGGGATTTAGTATTTTCTTCTCAGCAATCTGTTTAATTAACTCAATCTATTATACATATTATACTTCTTTTGCCTCAGTTTCTATGCTATCACTAACACAATATATTGGTGATGTTGGAGATGCAGTAGTAGAACAAGCAATTCAATTTAAAGATTTATTATATATTCTAGCACCGATAATATTAGCTTTAGTAAATGCTAAGCAAAAGAAAAAAATTTCATTAAAGAAAATAGAGTTGAAATCAGAAAGAAAAAAGAAAACAATAAAAACTGTAGCAGTTGGAGCAGTATTAGCTATCATATTCTTATTCACATTAACACCAACAGATATGTCAAGATTAATAAAACAATGGAATAGAGAATATATCGTTATGAAATATGGTATTTATATCTATCAAGCAAACGATGTAGTAGCATCTATCCAACCAAAGATAAACTCATTATTTGGCTATGACCAAGCAAAAAAGAAATTTAAAGATTATTTTGCAGATACCGAAGAGCATCAAGATAATAAATACACGAATATATTTGAAGGAAAGAATGTAATTGTCATTCATGGTGAAAGCTTGCAAACAAACTTAATGGACTTATCTTTTAACGGACAAGAGGTAACACCAAACTTAAACAAACTAGCATCAGAAGGTATGTTCTTCTCTAATTTCTATTCTCCAGTAAGTGTAGGAACTAGTAGTGATGCTGAATTAATGTTTAACACCTCACTTCTACCAACCAAAAATGGTACAGCTTTTGTTTCTTATTCTAATAGAACATATAATGCAACACCAAAACTACTAGCAGAAAAAGGTTATTATACATTTAGTATGCATGGAAATAATGCTGATTTCTGGAATAGACGTGCTATGCATAAAAGTCTAGGATATGATAGATTCTATAGTAAAGAAGATTATGATGTAACAGAAGAAAATACAGTTGGCTTAGGAATTAATGACTATGCATTCTTTGATCAATCGGTAGAAAAACTTACAAAAATTGCTGAAAAATATGATAAATGGTATGGAATGATGATGATGTTATCTAATCATACACCATTCTCAGAAGTAGATAAATATGGAGACTTCCCTGTAGATATTAAAGAAACAGTAACAAATGAAGATGGCACAACTGAAGAAGTAAGCTATCCATATATGGAAGGTACCAAATTAGGTAATTACTTTAAATCTGCTCATTATGCCGATGGAGCAATCGGAGAATTAGTAAAACGACTAGATGAAGAGGGACTACTAGATAATACTGTATTAATTATTTATGGAGACCATGATGCAAGGCTACCAAGAAGTGATTACAATCGCCTATATAATTATGACAAAGAAACAGATTCTATTTTAGATGAGAATGATCCAGATTATAAAGAATATGATTCTTATCAATATGAACTTGGTAGAAAAGTTCCATTAATTATTTGGACTAAAGATATGAAAAAAACAGATTTAAATAAAGAATACACCAATGTAATGAGTATGTATGATGTTGAACCTACTCTTGGAAATATGTTTGGATATTCGAATAAATATGCCTTAGGACATGATATCTTTGATATAAAAGATCAAAATATTGTAGTGTTCCCTAACGGTAACTGGTTAACAAATAAAGTATATTATAATAGTCAAAAAGGTGAATATTTATCATTAACAGAAGAACCAGTAACAGAAGAAGAAATTAAAAAGAATAATGAATATGCCAGTGAATTATTAGATGTTTCCAATGATATTATTGTCTTTGACTTGTTAAAAGAAGATCAAACAGATGAAAATAGAGTAATAGAAAATCAAGAGAAAGGAAATTAAACTATGAAATTAAAAAAGAAAGCCAAAAGAATAATAATCATTATTCTAATAATTGCTGTTGCAGCAATTGGATTTGTAGGATATAATGTATTTTTGAAAAAACCAGACGTACAAGAAGCAAAAGTATTAAAAACGATAAAAAAATATGGATACACCTTAAAAGACAATAAAAGTAAACGATATCAAACAATGTTTGAAGAATTAGATAAAATATTAAAAGAAGACCCTGTAAATGAAGAAGACTATGTCAAAAAAATAACAGAAATGTTTATCTATGATTTTTACACTCTAAATGATAAGACTGCAAAAACTGATGTTGGTGGAACAGATTTTGTATATTCAACATCCCTTGCTAATTTCTTAGAAAATGCTGAAAATACTTATTACAAATATGTAGAAAGTGATATATATAATCAAAGAAAGCAAAAATTACCAACAGTAGATGAAATAACCATCGATAGTGTAGAAAAAACAGAATTTGCCTACGGTGAAACATCAGATGAAGAAGCTTATCAAGTAAAAGTATCATGGACATATACAGATAGTGATTTTGCTAAATACCAAAATGAAGCAACACTAACATTTGTCCATGAAGATATAAAATTATCTTTAGCAGAATTAGAATAGGAGCATTGCTTCTATTTTCTTTTTAGTTTATAATAAAGATGGTGATTCTATGAATGATGTAGATATAATTGAAAGACAAAACTCACCTGAATTAAGAATGATTAGTGATGAAGAAGTAAAAATAATAAGTCATCTATATCATAGGCTAAATCAATATCATTATGAATTAATTCCCAAGCGAGATTAATCATCCAGAAGATCAAATAAATATCGTGGTAAGTTTTTTAAAGACTTAAATGAAGAATTAGGGATAGAAGCAAAAGATATCAGCGATAAAATAAAATCAGGAGAATATAAAATTGATTTAAATATGGAAGATAAAAATAACGAAGAAAGTGTAGTTTTTCCAGATTACACAGGAAGAATAGCTTTAGGTAGTACCATTTATTCGTTGTTTAATATTGTTCATGAGATGACTCATTTAATAGGAATAAGAAGAGGATTAGGAAATGATAGGTTTGCAGAAGTAGAATCACTGCTAGTGGAAAAAACGCTAGCACAATATTTATTTAATCATGAGATAATCAATGAACGAGAAAGAGACAATCAGATGGCTGTAAATCATAATGAGGCATATAATGCCACAAAGATTTGTTTAGATATTTCAAATTTGCCATCAGAAGAGGCACAAAAACTAGTAAACAGGAAAGAAAACCAAATACGGTTTATTTATATATCATATCAACTTTAGCAATTCAAAACAAATCAAATAAAGAAATTGGAAGAAAATTAAATGAGTATTTATCAAATAAAAATCATCTAAGCCTAAATGACATATTAGAAAGTTTTGGCCTACCTAAAAATAAAAAGCAAGTAATAGATGAATATACAACTATAATAGACAGAGAATATAGAAAATATTATAGAGGAGGAGAAAGAAGAAATGTTATTCATTGAATATCCTAAATGTTCCACTTGTAAAAAAGCTAAGAAGTTTTTAGAAGAGAATCATCAAGAATTTATAGATAGAAATATCATAACCGAAACACCTTCAAAGGAAGAGTTAGAAACATGGATAAAAAAATATGATATAAAATTAGATAAATTATATAATACTAGTGGAATGAAGTATAGAGAGTTAAATCTAAAAGAAAAAAGACAAGAAATGTCAGAAGAAGAACAGCTAACATTACTATCATCAGATGGGATGTTAATAAAAAGACCAATCTTGATAACGGAAAAAGCTATGTTGACAGGCTTTAGAGAACAAGAATGGAAAAAAGTATTAGAGGAGGAAAGAAAATGAAAGAATTAGTATTAAAACAATGTAAAAAATGTCATACAACAGTAAAAGTATTAGAAGGAGAACAAGAAATTACTTGCTGTGGAGAAGTAATGGAAGAAGTAAAACCAAATAGTGTAGATGCTGCATTTGAAAAGCATGTACCTGTATATAAAAAGGTAGGAGACAATATTCATGTTAAAGTAAATCATGTAATGGAAGAAGACCATTATATTGAATGGATCTTAGTAAAAACAGAAAAAGAAAATAAAGAAGTAATATTAAAACCAGGAGATATTCCAGAAATGACTGTTCCATATGAAAAAGGAGCATTAATCTATGCCTATTGTAATAAACATGGCTTATGGAAAACGGTGGTGGAGTAATGGATTTACAAGCACTAAATAACTTATCTTATGGAATGTATATAGTAACAACCAGAAAAGAAAGTAAAAACGTAGGTTGCCTTATCAATAGTGCAATACAAATAACTTCTAAAAATCCTATGATAGCGATTAGTTTAAATAAAGAAAATTACACAAATGAGATATTAAAAGAAACAAGAGAATGTGCTATATCAATATTATCAGAAAAAACAAATCCCGAAGTGATTTCTAAATTTGGATTTTTATCATCAAGAGAAACAAACAAATTTGAAAATAGAAATTATAAAGATATGGATAATCTACCTGTAATATTAGAAGATATTTGCGCATATATCATTGGTGAAGTAATCCGTGTAGTAGATGCAGAAACACATGATATTTTCCTAATACGTGTAAAACAAACAGAAAAAGTATCAGAAGAATCACCAATGACTTACAAGTATTATCGTGAAAGATTAAAAGGAAAGTCCCCTAAAAAGGCACCAACATATCAAGAAGAAAAAGTAGAAAATCAAGCAGCTAATCGTTACCAATGTAGTGTATGTGGATATATATATGACGATAGCAAAGAAGAAGTAAAATTTGAAGACTTACCAGAGGATTGGACCTGTCCATTATGTGGAGTAGGAAAAGATAAATTTATAAAACTATAATAGAACAGCAATGTTCTATTTTTTTTGATAAAAAAAAAGCAAGCGATTTGCTTGC
>JAGHJJ010000058.1 GCA_017886705.1 Bacilli bacterium
ACTAGATGTGCTCGTTGTGGTAGACCTCACGCAGTTATGAGTAAATTCGGAATCTGCCGTATTTGCTTCCGTGAATTAGCTTATAAAGGACAAATACCAGGACTTAAAAAATCAAGTTGGTAATTGGAAAGGAGGATATAAAATGGCAGTAGTAACAGATACAATTGCAGATATGTTAACTCGTATTCGTAATGCAAATCAAATGCGTTATGAAGAAGTTGAAGTTCCTGCATCTAAAATGAAAGAAGAAATCGCAAGAATTTTAAAAGATGAAGGATTTATTAAAGATTATAAAGTTGTAAAAGAAGATGCTCAAGGAAAAATTCTTTTAACTTTAAAATATAACAAGAAAGAAAGAGTTATAACAGGGCTAAAGAGAATTTCTAAACCAGGACTTCGTGTATATGTAAACAGTAACGAAATTCCAAGAGTATTAAATGGATTAGGAATCGCTATCCTTTCTACATCTAAAGGAATTATGACTGATAAAGAAGCACGTAAAGAAAATATAGGTGGGGAAGTTCTAGCTTATATTTGGTAATAAAGAAAATATAAGGAGGTGTCAAGATGAGCCGTATAGGAAATCGTACAATTATTGTTCCTGAAGGAGTTACAGTAAAAGAAGAAAATAATACAGTAACAGTAACTGGACCAAAAGGAACTCTATCTCAAGTAATGCTAAAAGATATTACTATGAAACAAGATGATAATAAAATTACTTTAGAACGTAAAAATGAAAATGCAAAAGCAATGCACGGTACAATGAACGCTTTAATTCACAACATGATTGAAGGTGTTACTAAAGGTTTTGAAAAAGGACTAGAAATCATTGGTGTTGGATATCGTTTCAATGTTCAAGGTAAAAAATTAGTAATTAATGCTGGTTATTCTCATCCAGTAGAGATGGAAATACCAGAAGGATTAACAGTAGAAGCTAACGGAAATACTGAAATTACTATCAAAGGTATTGATAAAGTATTAGTTGGAGAATTTGCTGCTAATGTTAGAAAAGTAAGACCACCTGAACCATATAAAGGTAAAGGTATTCGTTATAAAGATGAACATGTTCGTCGTAAAGAAGGAAAGAAAGCTGCTTAGTAAGTAGGAAAGGAGAAATCAAATTATGATAAAGAAACAATCTCGTAATAGTATGCGTGAAGTTCGTCATGAAAGAATTCGTAAGAATTTGATGGGAACAAGCGCAGTACCTAGATTATGCGTATTCCGTTCTAACACTGGAATTTATGCACAAATTATCGATGATGAAACTAGAACTACTCTTGTATCTGCTTCCTCATTAGACAAAGATTTAAATATCAAAAATGGAAGTAATGTTGAAGCAGCTAAAGTTGTTGGTAAGGCAATTGCCGAAAAAGCAACAAAAGCAAAAATTACAAAAGTGGTATTTGATAGAGGAGGATACCTTTATCATGGACGTGTAAAAGCATTAGCTGATGCTGCACGTGAAAATGGATTAGAATTCTAATAGGAGGGTATTATGCAAAGAAAGTCAAACGAACCTAGAGAAAAGTTGTTTGAAGAATTAGTAATTGACGTTAAAAGCGTAGTAAAAGTTACTAAAGGTGGACGTCGTAGAAGATATTCAGCAACTGTTGTCGTAGGTGATCGTAAAGGTAAAGTTGGATTAGGTATTGGAAAAGCAAACGAAGTACCTGATGCAATAAAGAAAGCAATTCAAGATGCAAACAAAAAAATGATCACAATACCTCTAATTGATGGAAGAACAGTAGCTCATGAAATGATAGGAACAAGTGGTGCTGCTAGAGTAATTATTAAACCTGCTCCAGCTGGTACTGGTATCATTGCTGGTGGATCTGTTCGTGCTATCTTAGAATTAGCAGGAATTCGTGATGTTGTCTCTAAATCACTAGGAGCAAGAACTAAAATCAATACTGCAACTGCTGCATTAAATGCATTAAAAGCAATGAAAACAGTTGAACAAGTAGCAGCACTTCGTGGTAAAACAGTAGAGGAGATATTAGGATAATGAAATTACATGAATTAGAAAAAAATATCGGTGCTACTCATGCAAGAAAACGTGTAGGACGCGGTCCAGGTAGTGGTCTTGGTAAAACAAGTGGACGCGGACAAAAAGGACAAAAAGCACGTAGTGGTGGTAGTATCAATCCAGTATTCGAAGGTGGACAATTACCATTATATAGAAGACTTCCAAAAAGAGGTTTCACAAATGCACTATTTAAGACAACTTATGCAACAATCAATGTAGAAGATTTAAATGTATTTGAAGATGGTACTGTAGTAACACCTGCATTACTAAAGGATAAAGGAATTATTAAAAAAGGTTTAGATGGATTAAAAGTTTTAGGAAATGGAAAATTAGAGCGTAAGCTTACAATTCAAGCAAATAAATTCTCAAAAACTGCTCTAGAAAAGATCAAAGAATCAGGAAGCAAAGCTGAGGTGATCTAGTATGTTTAAAACTATGAAGCAATTATTTACCTCAACGAATAAAGATTTACGTCATCGTATTTACTTTACTCTTGCGGCATTAATGATCTTCATACTAGGTATTTCAATTCGCGTTCCTGGAACAGAAGACTTAACGAGTAGTTTAGGATTCTTAGAATTAATCAACACACTTGGTGGTGGAGCACTAAAAAACTTCTCAATTTTTGCTCTAGGTGTTATGCCATATATTACGGCATCCATCATCATGCAATTATTACAAATGGATATTATTCCATATTTTACAGAGCTAAAGAACCAAGGTGCAACAGGAAGACGTAAATTAAATCAAATTACTAGATATGTAGGTATAATCTTTGCTTTTATTGAAGGATATGCATTCTCATTCGCCTTTATTGGTAAATCAGGAGATGTTGTAGAATATCTTTATATAGCAACAGTTTTAACAGCTGGTACCGCATTCTTACTTTGGTTAGGTGATCAAATAACACAAAAGGGAATAGGAAATGGAATCAGTCTAATTATCATGGCTGGTATCATTGCAACATTACCTCAAATGTTTATTGATGCTTTCACTGGTCTAATTGCTTTTGATGGTACAGCACAAGTAATTACATTAGGAATTATTAAATTTATTCTATTTGTAATAGTATACTTTGCAATAGTAATTGGTATGATATTCGTTCAAGAATCGGAAAGAAGAATACCAATTCAATATGCCAATAAATCAACAAGTGCATATGGTGCTTCAGCACAAAGCTTTATGCCAATCAAAATTAATACGGCAGGAGTTATTCCAGTAATATTTGCATCAAGCTTACTTGCAATCCCTGGAATTTTAGCACAAGTAATTAATAATGAAACATTTACTTTAGTTGTACAAAAATATTTAACTTATACAACTCCAGTTGGATTCTTAATCTATGTAGTCTTAATTTTCTTCTTTGCATATTTCTATACGTTTATTCAAGTAAAACCAGAAGAATTTGCAAAGAACTTACAAGAAAATGGAGGATACATTCCAGGAATCAGACCTGGAGAAGAAACAAAAAAACATGTAAGCAAAATATTATCAAGACTTACTATTTTAGGATCAACATTCTTAGTAGTAATTGCTGGATTACCAATTCTATTTTCTAAATTAACAAGCTTACCTACAAGTGTATCCATTGGTGGTACAGGACTATTAATCGTTGTAGGTGTAGCACTTGAAACTTATAAACAATTGGAAGGAAGTATTTTGACCAGAAGTTATAAGAGAGGATATAGTAGAAGGTAAAAATGAAAAATATTATGTTTATAGCGCCACCTGCTGCTGGAAAAGGAACACAAGCGGAGCTAGTTGTTGCAAAATATCATATTCCTCATATCTCTACTGGTGATATCTTAAGAGAAATCGCTAAAGAAGATAGTGAAGTTGGAAATTATGTTGCAGAAACACTAGCAAGTGGTAAATTAGTAAAAGATGAAATTACATATCAATTAATTGAAAAAAGACTAGGACAGAAAGACTGTAAGAATGGTTACATTATTGACGGATTTCCAAGAAGTCTAGAGCAAGCAATTGAATATGATAACATCCTAAAGAAATTAGGATATGAAGTAGGAAATGTAATTTCAATTGTAATCGATGAAAAAACATTAGAAAGAAGAATAACAGGCAGAAGAGTATGTGAGGACTGTCATGCAGTCTATAACATTAATGAAGAATCTAGTGCGCCAGCACAAGAGTCAGTCTGTGATATCTGTGGCGGAAAACTATATCAAAGAAACGATGACAACTTAGAAGCATTCCAAACCAGATATAAAATGTATCAAGAAAAAACAGAACCAATTATAGAACACTATAAAAAACAAGGTGTATTATATGAGGTAGACGGAAATGATACAATTGAAAATGTTTTTAAACAAGTAGATAAAATTATCAGCTTATCATCAAAATAAAGCTATGCAAATAATGGAGATGAAAAATAATGATAACAATAAAAAGTAAGAGAGAAATTGAATTATTAAAAAATGCTGGTAATATCGTATATCAAACTCATCAGTATCTAAAACCATATATAAAAGAAGGAATCACAACCAAAGAGTTAGATAAGTTAGCAGAAGACTTCATAAGAAGTAAGGATGCTACTCCTTCTTTTAAAGGATACGAGGGTTTCCCATCTACACTATGCACAAGTATCAATTCAGAAGTAGTCCACGGGTTTCCAAGTGATAGAAAATTAAAAAATGGAGACATTATCTCTATTGATATTGGAGCCTGTTATAAGGGATACCATGGAGATTCTGCTTGGACTTACACCGTAGGAGAAGTAGATGAAAAAACAAAACAGTTACTAGAAGACACTGAAAAATCCTTATTCGTAGGCCTAGAACAAGTAAAGCCAGGAAACAGAATAGGAGATATTGGTTATGCGATTGAACAGTACGCCCGAAAACATAATCTAGGTGTTGTAAGAGAACTATGTGGTCATGGAGTAGGAACTTCTGTACATGAAGATCCAGAAGTACCAAATTATGGAATACCTAATACCGGTCCGAGATTAAAAGAAGGCATGGTAATTGCGGTAGAACCAATGTTAACCTTAGGTAGTCCAAAAGTATTCTTACATGATAATGATTGGACTGTAGACACACAAGATGGTAGCTTATCTGCCCATTTTGAACATACAGTCGTAGTAACAAAAGATGGATATCAAATCTTAACAGGAGAGTGATAAAGATGGCCAAAGAAGATACAATTGAAATTGAAGGTAAAGTTCTTGAAATTATCCCAGGTGGGAAATTCAAAGTTCAACTAGAAAATGGACACATTGTGGAAGCTCACGTTTCTGGTAAAATACGAATGAACTATATTCGTATCTTAGCAGGAGATACCGTAATGATAGAACTTTC
>JAGHJJ010000059.1 GCA_017886705.1 Bacilli bacterium
AAAAAGAAGATTCAAGAATGAAAGGAATTGCAACCATCGTACTAGATGATCAATTAGCCATTCATGATATTCGCATTATTGAGGGTGACAACGGTTTATTTACTGCTATGCCTAGTAGAAAGACGGCCACTGGTGGATATCGTGATGTTGCTCATCCTATAACTCCCGCAGCTAGAAATATGATTGAAAAAGCAATCCTAGACTCCTATAAAGAGGGTGAATAATAGTGAAAATACTTAGAAAAAAAGAATATGATGATTTGATTAATCAAATTAAGGTAGCAGAAAGCAAAATAAGAGATCAGAAAAAATACTATGAAGATAAAAATAGTGAATTAAATAAAAAAATAACTGATTTAGAAAAAGAGAAATGTGCATTAACTTCAGAATTAGAAAAGCTAACAGAGAACTTAAAACGGATGGAAGATATATTGGTCACAAAAGAAAATAAGTTAATTAAGATTAGGCAAGAGAAAGTTAAAATTAATCAGCAAAAGGTAAAATTCTCTAGCAGAATAGGAGGTTTAACAAAAGAAAATAACAAGCTAAAAAAAGAGCTTGAAGATAAAAATCAAAAGATAGAGAACTTAAAAGAAGACTTCCGTAAAAATCATAAAAAATTAACTGTTAATCAATATGATAAACGATTAAAAGGTATTAACAAAAAAGAAAATTAAACATAGATAAAAGTGACTATTAATTCTATCATCAGACTAACCTTTATATTTGCTTTCATAGAAATAAACGAGTTTGTGGTCACGAGTTTGGTTTATTTCTTTTATAAACAGTCACCATTATTTTTCAAAATTAACGTCCTTTCTTACTAACATACCTTGTAGCCAGGTTTGACTGTTTACTGGCTTTCTATTTAATAAAAAAAAAGGAGTTGATAGTGTGAGTAAAGGATTAAAGTTTGTATATGTGATACTAATTGTTGGTTTTATAGTTTTGATGTTATGTGGAATTAAAATCTTATATGATGTCATAGAATATCATTCTTGTTATAATCTTCCAGTAAACGATTTTTATAAACATGATGAATGTATAAGGCTACTGGAAGATTTAGAAGAGTAATGCCAAGATATTATAAAGTAAATTATGGAAGAAAAACTGTAAGACCATTTAAACTAGAAGATGCAAAAAATATCATGATTATGTTGCAAAAAAAACGAGATGCAACTGATAATGATAGACTTAAGAAGATATATGATAGAGACTGGTTGATGTTTAAGCTAGGGCTTAACACTGCATTTAGAATAGAAGATTTATTACAAATTAAAGTAGATGATTTGCTACTTAAAGGGACTATGTATACTAGAGAGCATAAAACTAAAAAAGAGCAAAACTGGGAGCTTAATCAAAAGCTTCATAAAGAAGTTTTAGATTACATTGAACGAAATAATTTGTATGAGGGTGAATATTTATTCAAGTCTAATGTTAGTGTTAACAAACCAATGACTAGACAAAATGCCAGGTTAAGGATAAAAAAGTATTCTGATGAAATTGGAGTTAAATATTTAGTGAGTTGTCATTCTTTGAGGAAATGCTTTGCTAGGACTTTTTATGAGCAAACAAAAGATTTAATAACTCTTCAGAGAATGTTAAATCATGGAACTCCACAAATTACATTAATATACATTTGCTGGGATGATGATGATCAGCAGAAGTCAAGGAAAGAATTTTATTTATAAAGGAGAAAGATATGAAAATAAAATTAATAGAACTATTGGATATGAAATATAATGATTGCTTGAAAGAAGGGTTTAAATTTGTTTTTGATGATTATATATATACTTTAACAGGTGAAAGAATGATAAATAAAAATGGTAATAGTTTTGGAAATCATTATATTGTAGAAACTTTATTAGATAAAGAAGTTACTGTATTAACACCAGAATTAATTGGTGTAAAAAATTTCAATGATAAAAGAAGTGTAACAAAAGAAGATGTTGATAATATTTTAGCTAATACATTTATTAAGGCAGAAAGATATGGTGACAAAACAACTATTGTTAAAGCTACTTTACCTAATGGATTTGTAATTATTGCTGATTCTAGTTGTGTAGATCCTAATAACTTCGATATGTCTATTGGTGAACAAGAGTGCATGAAAAAGATTGAAGATAAGATTTGGGAACTAGAAGGTTATCGTCTTCAATGTGAGATAAGTGAGGAATAACATATGTATGGCTATTTGACATTAGAACAGTGTTATTCACTGGAAGAGCAGGGATTTGCAGTTGTCTGTGACGGAGATAAAGAAGATTGTTATATTAGAGATTCTGAGAAAGAATATATTGCAAATAATATTCCTCAAATTGTTGATTGGATTAACGACTTTGCAATTAATTTTCGAAAAATGTTCGCAGGAATGTTTCATGCTGCAGGTAAATTGTTTACTAAACTCGGAGATGATTTTGATAATGTTATAAAAAATGAATAAATATAAATATATTTAAAAAAACTATAATAACTTTACAAAATGAGAAATTGAAAGTAACGTATCAAAAAAAGCTGAAAAAATATTATTAAAACACTTATAAATATTAGAAAAAACAACTGTTTATTTAATCTATCCGAATGCTTTACAGAATTATCTCGTTATGGAAAGTTTGATTATCAAGAAAAGGATGATGAAAATGTTAGAAGATTACGAAAAATTAAGACAAGAACAATTAAGATATCTAGAAGAATATTATAAAAAAAGTGATGATCCAAAAGATGAGTTTTTTGGATTTTGGATTGCAACTAAAGAAATATATAGTTTAAGAATTGATGATTTAACATCATTTGCTAATAAATATCATTTATCATTTGATTACGATTATATGTGTGATGGTATTAGCTTTGAAAAAATTAGAAGATAGGTGATAGCTGTATGATTGATAAAAGTTTACAAAATGGTGAATTGTCATTTAATTTAAATGCTGAATACGTAGCTCAGCAAATATTTAATCAATTGATTTCGATTAAAGAAGACAAAAATTACATATTAGGTATAGATACCACAGATGGTAAATCAATTCAGATTGAAGGATATTTTACATCAAATATTAATGCTAGATACAAAAGGAAGAAAAAAGGAAAAAGATATCTACTATATAAAAATATATATTTACCGTGGAATGAAGTTGAATTTGTAGGAAATAGAATTATTAATGGTGGTGATATAATTGAACAATATTGAAAGAGATTTGCGTAGAAGATTAAAAAAGTCTATAAAAAAAAAGAAGAGAGCTTAATGAAAGGTGGATAAAGTATAAAGATATGGTCGATAAAGCAATAAGTAAGCTAGAAACATATGCCAATAATACAAAAGATAATTGTGATGCTTATGCTATCTGTATAGATTTATTAGACACTTTAAAGAGAGGTCGTTATATCATGAATTTGGTAGAGACTAAATCAATCAAAAAAGGAGCTAATGAATGGATAGAATAATTGAATTATTTAATACACCACAATCTGACTTAAGCTATTTAGATTCTATGATAATAGCATTAGTGTTATCAATACCATTATTAATAATTATTAGGGTTGTTTATTTTATATTTAAGGATAGGAGTTAAAGATGGATAGTTATGATTTGAAGAGATTACTAGATTATATTCAAGAAAATAATTCTTGGGAGAACATGTATAAAAACGTAAATAAAGATAGATATTGTTTCAAATATATAAGGATTTATTATGATACAAGAGAAAATTTAGAAAATGAAGAACACGTTTGGTTTATACAGTTAGATAATGGTAAAGGAAATAAAATTAGCCTGCGAGATAAGTCTTTTGAAGAATGCAAGCAAATATTAGATTTACCAAGAAAAGAAATATATAAGTTATTCGATACGGTGAATAATGATGGGTAAGAAAAAATTAGAAACTGGAGCAATGCTAAATCCTAAATGTCAGAAGTGTTCCAAGAAAGATACGTGTAATAATAAGACATTGTGTGCTTATTTAATACCAAAAGAGATAAAGGTTAATAAAGTATCTGCAGATGCACAAGCACCTTTGTTACCGCCGTCAAAAATTACTAGTGAAAAGTTCGCAGAAGAAATAAGAAGAATGACGGATTCTAGTTCACATGTAGGTATTGCTGCTAAAGTTGGCAGCAGATATATAAATGGTAGGTAGAAGATGGATATTAGATTAACAAAAGATATCTGTATGTTGAAATTATGTTTGATTAACTTAATGGAACATTTTGAAAGACAAGCTAAAAAAACTAATAATAAGAGCGAGAAAAGATACTATATGGATTTGGTGAGATATATTAAAGCGTTTTTAGATTACGAAAACACAAGAGATATTAATAACATGAATGTCGAGAAAAACATAAATGGTTAAGGTTAATAAGATTGGAGGATTGGAAATGAAAGAACAAACATCTTATGGTAATCTTACTTTTGCTGAAAGGACTGAATGGTTAGAAGACAATTTAGAAACTGGAATGTATGTTAGGTCATATAAGGGAATTGATAGGTTCAATTATAAATTAAAAAGAGAAAATCAAAATTTTTATTGGTATTATTTTGAAAAAAAAGAATTAACCAATCCTGGAGCTTATGTAGAAAAAGAACCTAGTTATGACATTATTGATTTAATAGAAGTAGGAGATTATGTTAATGGTCTTAGAATAGACCATATTTCAGAACCAGATAAATATCGGAAAGTTAGAATTGCTTATCATTATAGCGAATATGGTAATGATGATGTATCATTTGTAAATAGTGAAATTGAATCAATAGTAACAAAAGAGCAATTTGAAAGTATTAAATATGAGGTGAAAGATGATTAAACTAGTTTTAGAAATTTTAAACAATAAATATGTAAAAGCAATCGTAATTCTTGATATTATAATCATATTAACAATGTTGTTTATAGTATTTTTGTATGTATTTCCAATTATATCTTTAGTTATTTTATTTGTAGTTCTATTAGTTTTAATAATACAAACATATTTATGTTTAGTAGAGTATCTTAATGATTAAGCATTAATAAGAATAAGAGGTGATTAAAATTAAAGAGGAATTATCTCAAAAAGAAATAATTAAAATAGTTTTAAATGAATTAGAAAAGAGAAACATAATTAGATCTAATTTCTCAACTTATAAAAACACAGAACAAATATTAAGAGATTATCCAAAATTAAAACAATCAATCAAGGATAGACAAGAACAAATAAATGATTACAAAAATTATGGTTTGCAAGAAAAATCAAAATCAATTACTTCTATATCTCAGAATAATAATATTAGACAGGATTCTGATGACATTATTAATAGTTCCATAGCATCTTTAGAAAAACATATTTTCAAAACAAAAATAGTATTAAAGTTTATAGATAATGTCTTGGATAAATTTAAAGACGATCCATATATTGATGTCATTAAACTACATTACTTTGAAGATAAAACATATAATCAAATTGCAGAAATATTTGATCATAAATTTGGAAAGAAAGATAAACTTACTGCTCCAGCTACCATAGGAAGTAATAATCAAAGATTGGTAAGAGAACTTCAGAAGTATCTATTTCCGAATGATTATTTGTATCAGTTGTTAGGGTATTGACAAAATAGAAATCGGCTGGAAATGATGCTTATTTTCATTTAGAAAATTATCATATATAATGTGTATAGTTGAATTATTGTAAAGT
>JAGHJJ010000060.1 GCA_017886705.1 Bacilli bacterium
TACTCTAGTACAACCAAATGTTTTGTGAATTAACTCTATTTGATTAGTTGTAGGATACAAACGAAACCGATAAGCTTTATACATAATATTCCCTCCTGATGAGAACACTATATAATACATTTGTTCGCATGTCAACTATTTTTTATCAAATTTTCAAATTTGCATTTTGATGAACAAATTCCTAATATATAAAAAAGAAAGAATTAAAACTTAATTCTTTCCTCAATATAAGCAGGAACTTCCTCTAATTTTAATACAACTTGTTCCATAGTATCACGATCTCTTAAAGTAACTGTACCATGATTTAATGTTTCATCATCAATTGTAATAGCAAAAGGCGTACCAATCGCATCTTGTCTTCGATAACGCTTACCAATAGATGCAGTCTCATCATAACTAGTCATAAAATGCTTAGCTAACTCTTGATAAACTTCTCTTGCTTTTTCACCATGATATTTTTTATTTAATGGTAACACTGCTACTTTATATGGCGCAATCGCAGGATGGAATTTCATCACTTCTCTAGTATCTCCATTTTCTAAAGTTTCTTCATGATAAGCATTATCAAGTAAAGCAAGTACCAAGCGATCACATCCAACTGTAGACTCAATAATATATGGAATATATTTTTCATTAGTTTCAGGATCTAAATATTCTTGAGATACACCAGAATATTCTTGATGACGAGATAAATCATAATTAGTACGATTATGAGTACCATTAATCTCTCCCCATCCAAAACTAAATTGATATTCAATATCACAAGCTTCTTTAGCATAAAAAACTAATTTTTCATGATCATGGAATCTAAGTTTCTCATCAGGAATACCTAAATCTAAGAAATAGTTTTTAGCATAATCTTTAAAATAACGATATAAATCACTATCAACACCTTCACGACAGAAAGTCTGGTATTCCATCTGTTCAAACTCAATTGTTCGAAATGTAAAATTACCTGGCGTAATTTCATTTCTAAAAGCTTTACCAATTTGTCCAATACTAAAAGGAAGCTTCGCACGCATCGTACGTTGAACATTTAAAAAGTTAACATATTCACCTTGTGCATTTTCAGGACGCAAATAAACTTTATTTTTTCCATCCTCCGTAACGCCGCGATGAGTCTCAAACATCAAATTAAATTGACGAATATCTGTATAATTACTCTTACCACAATTTGGACAAGGAACTTTATGTTCACGAATATATTCCATCATCTCATCTTGTGTCATACCATCCGCATGAGCATCACTATCAAAGTCATCAATTAAATTATCTGCTCTATGACGCATTTTACATTCTTTACAATCAATTAATGGATCAGAAAATCCAGAAACATGTCCACTAGCTTCCCAAACTCTAGGGTGCATAAGTATAGCAGCATCCACTTCATAAGCGTTACTTCTCTCTTGAATAAAGCGTTTCCTCCAAGTATCTTTTACATTATTTTTTAAACGAGCTCCTAAAGGACCATAATCCCAAGTATTCGCAAGTCCTCCATAAATCTCACTTCCCTGAAAAATAAATCCATATTGTTTACAATAATTAGTTAATTTTTCCATTGTTAATTTTTCCATTTATTTCATCTCCTCTATTAATTCTATGATTTTATCTTCTCTACTTTCAATTATCATATAACTAGCAGGAACTTCATCAATAAATCCCTCTTGATATAAGTGATACAATTCCTTAATAATAGGTGTATAAAAATAATCATAATTATATAAAATAATTTTTTTAGGATGAGGGTTATTCTTATTTTCCTCTATTGCAGAAAAAAGTTCACTATAAGTTCCAATACCACCTGGTAAAAACAAAATACAATCACCATTTTCATATAACTTTTGAAATCTCTCTACTGTGTTTTCAGCAACAATAGAAGTATCCGCATCAATTTCTTTTAGTGACTCTTGAAATACTATATCCGAAACGGCAATTACCTTTTTTGAGTTCTTCTTAAACTCATCATAAGCAATTGCCATAATCCCTCGGTGATATCCTCCAAACACCAAGTGCACATCATCAATCTTTGCAACACGCTCAAGCAACATAGAACTTGCCTGTATATAAGAAGGAGAAATGCTATCTTTAGCACTACCAGCAACAAACAACCACATAATATCACCCTTTCTAAAAAATAAAAACTTCTAGAATATGTAAGGACGAGTTTCCCCGCGGTTCCACCTTACTTATTCTAGAAGAATCAGCTTTATTTCTATACTGCTCGCAGCTTTCCACACTGGTCATCACACTTATTACTATTAATATACAAAACTACTGATACAATGTCAAGATATTTTAAAATTTACCAAACTAAATAATTATATTTCATAATAGATACTTTAGACTCAGAATATTTTTTAATCTTACGTTGCTTCATAAATTGTAAAGCATCATCTAAAAATCCCAATAATTGAAATACTGTATAAATAAACAATGCTGTAACAAACACAATAACAAATGTCTCTACGAACGCCATAATAAACATTAATAAAAATAATGCTATCATAGAAACAATACAACCTATAACATCAA
>JAGHJJ010000061.1 GCA_017886705.1 Bacilli bacterium
ATTTTCTTTTGTTTACCGTTTTTGATAACTTTACCTTCTACAGTAACATTAGTAAGATAAGGACTTCCTATTTTACTATCAAGCATTAATACTTGGTCGAATTTAACAACATCACCAGCATTAGCATCTAATTTTTCAACAAAAATTTCACTACCTTCTGTTACGTAATATTGTTTTCCTCCAACTTTAATTACAGCATTCATTCGTATACCTCCTTTTTTTAAACTTAAGACTCGCTCTTAAGGTACAAGAATCTTGTTTTTACCTTTTCAATGCGGTTTGAGCATGAGGCGTCAAACAGTTAAAGTATAGCATATCTACTTCTATCTGTCAAATTTCAAACTTTATTTTTTACAGAACCTTGAACCATCTTTTGTATTGCATCATGTTCACTTTCAGACAATATAGTGTGTCTTGCCAAAGATAAATACACTTTATTAGATAAAGATAACTCTAAGGCACCTACTTCTTCTATATTTTTCTCCACTCTATTCTTTGATAATATTACTCCTCCAACAACATATGTTCTTTTTGTTTGAGGAAAGGTATCCAATTTTCTTCTTACTTCCTCTTCTGTTGCAACATCATCATTTTCCATACTCTCTATATTACAAGGATCATTAGAAATGTAGTCTTTCATTTTCTCCTCTGGTACAAAAAATTGTTCTTGTTGTAATACTGTAGTTAAAGTATCGATATCACTAGGTACCATATTTAGTTCTTTTAAAATATAAATACGCATCCATTTTTTACTGTCATAATTTAATAAATCTATATTTTGTTCTAGCAACTCTTCATATCCTAATTCTAAAATCGTATCTATAGTATGCTCTAATTCTTCACTTCCTAAAAAAGAATACTTAGAGGCTCTAGACATTGAACTTAAGAATTGATAACGTTCTAAAATATCCAAATTTTCTCTTAACACGTTAGAATCTTGAAACCATGCCTCTGGATCTCTGGATAATAACAAGGGATTTAATCCTTTTTCATTCATAGACTTTTGATTTAAGGAAATCACATCATAAAGACTTGGATTCTCTAAAATCATAGGATGACTAGTAATAAACTCTAAATCAAAGTATCCTTCTTTACAGAAAGAAACCACACTATCTAAATAAGCCTTGGTACTAGACTGAAGAATATTAGCAATTTCCACTTTATCTTTAATATCAAACAATGTTATTATCTGTAACATATCTTTCACATCAGCAAGAGAATTTTGCATAATACGTTCCATATCACACATTTCAATAGAAATACCAGTATCACTTAATAAAGTCTGATATTTCGTAGCTGAATTCTCTGTTAAATCATGATAGGTCTCTTCTAAGTTCTTATAATAAGGTAAATTAGATGTATAGATATATTTTAATACTTCTAATTTAATTTTCTCATTAGGAATGTGAGATACTATCTCTTGATGATTTAAAATAGGAAGTTCTGGTTCTTGTTGTAATAAAGAACGAAGATTTTCATATTCACTAACACCCTTAGAAGCATCCCTTCTTCTTTTATTTTCATTAGATTTTAACTTAGTAACACGTTTTCTAATAACATCTATTCTATCTAAAATCGGTTTGATAGCATACATTTCATTTAAAGCATCCTGTTGTTCTTTCGTTCCTGCTTCGATTTCTTTAACTTCATCAGTAGAAAATGACAGAAATGATGCATTTTTAATAATTTCTTGTATTTCTTTAATTGCAGCAGCCATAGATACTGCTTCTTCTATGGTAGCAAAATCTTTGTTTAACAACATAAAATAAGAAAGAATATTCATCTCTTTATTATCTAACAATTGCATATTCTCTTTTGTCTTAGTAACAGAAGCTTTCCCAAGTAACGATTTTAGACCAATGCGTTTAATAACATTATTTTTCTCTTCTAAAACTAACTTAATTGTTTCAAAATTATTAGCTAAATAAATTTTATGAAGATTTTCAAAAAACTTATCAAAACTCTCTGGTGACTTTCTTTCAACCACTGGAGCAAGAGCTAAAAAGGTATTCTGTAATTCTTGAATAGTAAAGGTTGGATTCTTACTTCCACAATAAGCAATGATTAAATGAATTACATCGATATCTTTTAAATCAGTTAATTTATGTACTTTATTATTTTTTAAAAAATTCTCTAAATATTGTAATTCAATATTTTGAAATGACATATCTCGCTTTAATTTTTCTTCTTCTTTAATTACTGTTTGTAGTAATTTTTGACGCATCATTTACCTTCACCCTTTCTATACCTTTTCTACTATCTTGTCCCAATTTATTAAATAGTTCTACTTCATAATGTTTTTGTAAAATCATAAACTCGACACTATCACAACTTTCTTTAAGTACTTTTTGATTATTTGTCTTATAATCACTAATTACTCTTTTTAAAAAGTCAATGTATCCCTTATCTTTATCGCTTTTCTTCATAAAAGCTGTAATAACAGCGTAAGTATTTGGTCCTACTCTATCAAAAACTACTCTTACCTTATGATCTTTTACTTCATAAAAACCAGCAGTTTCATTATTACTAGCAACAAATCTTCTAACATTTTTAAATGTTCCCTGCACAATAGAAGAAAATAACTCTTGAAATTTAGGATAATATTCTCTAGGAATTCTTTTATCAATGTCTTCTAATACTCTAATATTTCCACCTTGTGTAGTCGCAAAAACTAATCTATTCTTTTTACGTCTTTTCTCCTGACTTACTTCTTTTACTGGCGTATTTAAAATTTCTAACTTTTTCTTTTCGTATTCTAATTCTTCTCCATAATACTGTATCTCTTCTAAAGAATCACTAGATGTTTCTTTTATCATATGACTAATCTCTTTCATGGCCTTTAATGTCTCTAAACGTAATCTCAACATAATATTTTGATAATTATAATTTTCTAAAGAGGGTAAGATATCTTCTCTATTTTCTATCAATTCTTGTAAATTTGCTTTAGAAAATTTTTCAAGATAATAAGTAATCTCCCCTTCTAAATCATCGTTTTCATCTTGCACATCTTCCTCTGCTGTAGTATCTATAGTATCGTCATAGCAGTTTTCTGGTTGAAAAATACGTTCCTTCTTAGAAACAGTTGCAGCGATACTTTTTAATTTCTGAATTTCTTTTTCCATTAATAAAGCTGTTTTTCTATTTTCGTTTAGAGCTTCTAAAACATCCTCTTTTGTTGCCAAGTCCAAATCTATAATTTTAAATTCCATAATTATCACCTCTTTATATTTTTCTTGCTTTAAAAACATGTTCTAACTCTTGATCTGTTATCTTTCTATCGGTAAATAAAGCTTTTATAAAGCATTGTCTATCCTCAGGATATAATTCTAAATTTCTATCCACTTTATTCTTAGAAAAATAAATATCATGATATTGATAGCATCTCTTAGTCTTTGTAATATCTTCGGGCAATATCCTCATTTCATCTAACATATTGCGAGAAACCGATACTAACTTTAAATATTTATTTATCTCTTCATCTGAGACAATAAACCTATCTGCTTTTAATACTTGTTCTAATTCCTCCTTAGAAACTTCTATGTTTAATCCTTGTAATATTCTAATTCTTTGAAAAATTACATAATCATAATTTAATAAGCCTAGATTTTCTTCTAAAAAAGGTTCTAATCCTAACTCTAATGTAAAATCTATTTTTTGCATTAAATCGTCTTGTTCTAAAAAAGAATAATTGTTAGTAGTTACTAATTGACCTATCAAATCATAAGATGTTAGTATTTCTATATTTTTCTCTAACTGTTCCGGACTAAGCAAAAGTGGTCTTTGATTTTTGATAAAAATATTTGCTGGTATTTTTTTCTTCTGTAACAAAGAAAGATTAGTCTCCATAAAAGAAATAATATTTTTCTTATCATCAAAGATATCTATATTTTCTCTTATTGTTTTCTTAGTTAATACCTGCTGATTAACAAAACTTAACACTTTCTCTACATAATCCTTAGTAGTAGTACTAATAACACTTTTTAATAACTCTGGATTGGTAATTTTTAATTGTCCCAGTACTGTAAATATCCATTCTAAATCCTGATAAGAATAACTCCTCATGACCTCTTCTAAAGAAACCTCATGCTCCATATGATGTTGTTGCAATAATCTTTGATAATTTTTAGGATTATTTTCGGATAAAACTTGATATTTGCTTTCTAATTCATCATAATACTTTTCATTATGATGATAAACCCAGCTTAACACATCACATCTTAAGTTAGTATTAGCACATTTTGAAATGAGTGCTCGATAGTTTGTAATTTCTTTTTCTTTCTCAGCCTGCTTGATATCTTCACTTAACTTCTGATAATTGCTAGATGCTTGATGAAGTGCTCTTTTCTTTTTTTCTTCTTTTTGCAACAGACCATGATAATATTTAGTTATTTTCTTACAAGTTTTCTCAATATATTCTACTTGAAATTCTTTTACTAAAATTCCCTGAATTCCTTTTTGGATAGCAATATCATCAAAAGCGTAACTTCTTTTTAACTTTCTATACTCATCTTCTAAAAAATATTTTCTTTCTGTAATTTCTTTAAAAGCATAAACAACAGATAAGCCAAATTGCCAAGCCTCTGGACTTTCATAAAACTCTGTTACTAAATTAAATAGTCTTCCATGGCAAGAAGAAAGTAACTCCAAACCATTTTCTAGAAAACTAGCCATCGAGTTCTGTTCTACTATTTTATACAAAGAAAAACTTCTTTTAATTTCATTATCATCGCCTATCACCTTTAAAAAATCAGGATACATTTCCTCGTCTGCTAAAAATACTACTGTTTCTAATAAATTCTTTAAAGCTTCTGCTGGATTATTTTTGATAATATAACTCAAATTCGTTGCTAAAGGTTTTAACTTTTCTAAAGAATAAGAAGAATCGACACTTTTAACATAAGCCATAATAAACTGTGCTACATCAATATATTCATAATTACATGGATTAGAAAAATCAGCATTTTCTAAAAAATCACGATAAAACTCAATATCTAAATTAGGAACAGTAATAGCATTTTCAACTATACTTTGTTCTTGTTTGATTTTAGCAATAATTTCTTCTGACAAGTATCCTCATCCCCTTTTTCCTGATGTTCTAACACATCATAAATGGTTTGTTCTAACATCTCGTTTTCTTGTTGAAATAATGGATTGTTTAAACTAGTTTCTAAAACTGGTTTTAGACTCTTATAGTTACCAACACTTCTTTCCAATTGTTCTAAATATCCTTTATTATGATCTGTTTTCTTAACAAATGCCGTAATAATAGCATAAGAATTCGTATCTAGTCTATCGAAAATCACTCTAGTTCCAGCACCAATATCTCTTACTTCACTCATTCCTGAAAGCTTATTGTGCGCATTACTAAAACGCTTGGCATTTTTAAATGTACCATCCTTAATTGATTGTAATAAAGACTGAAAACTAGAATAATATTCTGAAGGTATGGATTTTAATTGTTTTAATACTCTAATACTTCCCCCGGAAGTAGGAACAAAAATTAATTTATTATAAACTGGACTATCTTCTTTTACTTCTGTAAATAATTGTTGATCAATAACCTCTACTTTTCTTCTTTCAAACAATAAATCTTGCTTAAAATGATACAAATCCTGAGCTGTAAAACCTTGCGTACCTTCTTCTAAAATTTCTTTAATCTCTCGAATATTTTTTTGAAGTTCTAATTTTAACCGTAATAATAGGGCTTTATAATTAGCATTTTGTCTAGAAGGAAGTAAATGAGCAAGTTCTTCTGTAGAAACACTATCTGGAATCATTTGTAAACTAGACATAAAAAACTCTACTTCATCCTCAAAACGATTATTTCTTGGTACACTATCTGTACTAGAAGTAGTAGCATCTAAAGATACGCTAGGCTTTTTTTGTGGTTTTTCTTGCAAATCTATACTCTTTAATTCTTCGATTGCTTTAAAAATTTGCAAAGATGTTTTATGATTATCATCTAAGATAGCTAACATTTCTTTTTCATCTGTTGTAGTTGTTAACTTTTTATAAAACATGAAAACCATCCCCTTTTAGCGCCACTTATTATAACATATTAACAACATTTTTGCAATTCTTTATATTTTTTTGCTATTGTATGGTACACTAATAAAAAAGGAGATGATTTTGTTGAAATATAAACGCGTATTATTAAAATTTAGTGGAGAAGCATTAGCAGGAACTAAAAAGAATGGAATTGACTTTGATGAAGTACTTCAATTTGCAACAGAAATCAAAGAATGTGCCGAACTTGGGATAGAAATTGCTATTGTTGTTGGTGGTGGGAACTTCTGGCGTGGTAAGTTAAATACTTATATGGACCGGGCTACTAGCGACTATATCGGAATGCTTGCAACTACCATGAATGCCCTAGCCTTAGGGGATGCATTTAAACAGATTGGACAAGATGTACGTGTGCAAACAGGAATAGAAATGCGACAAGTTGCTGAATTCTATATCAAAGACCGTGCTATCCGTCATTTAGAAAAAGGTAGAATTACTATCTTTGGTTGTGGAACAGGTAGTCCATTCTTCTCAACCGATACCGCAGCAGCTTTAAGAGCAGCAGAAATCAAAGCAGATGCTTTAATAAAAGCAACGAATGTAGATGGAATATACGATAAAGACCCTAAAAAATTCGAAGACGCAACATTTATTCCTCACACCAGTTACTTAGATGTTTTAAATAAAAAATTAAAAGTTATGGACTCAACTGCTATTAGTTTATGCATGGAAGAAGAAATTCCTATCATAGTATTTGATATTCATACCACAGGAAACTTGAAAAAACTTTTACTTGGAGAAAACATTGGCTCTGTAGTATCATAGATAGTTAAGAGGCATAAATATGAAAAAAACATTAGATATTCATGACTATTATTTTGGTGTCATTCTTGCAACTCCAGAATATTTAGAAAATACAGAAAGAGTTCGTTTATTAAACGGTGTAGACTATGATCCATTCTATAAGATACCTGATACCGAAGCATTAATTTTTGGAGTACCTACTCTATTAAAAAAAGAAACAACAGATAATAAAACAATTTATATTGATGAATATCATTCTAGATTTCCTAAAGAAATAACTTATTCATTAAAAGAACCAAATCGTCTAGGGCTAGTATTAGCCTATATTAAACCATTTACATACTATTATAACGAACAACCTTCTTGGTATTTAGAAGAAGATATTATAAAAAACGGAAGATTTTTAGAATTATATGAAAAACATACCTATTATATTAGTTATTCAAAATTACAAAAAAGAGAAGCAATCATTACTTTAGAGAATTATGAAGAAGAAATTATGGATGATTATCTAAAAGACTTACTAGGAGAAGAATTATTTTTACAAATAACTGATCAAAACAAAGAGTATGTTAAAGATATAGATATTCAATAGTATAGGAGGAATAATCTGAAAAATAAAACTAAATTTATTTTAAGAAAAATAGTAAAAAAGGGCAGACTTCCCCTTACCCCAAGTTAAAGTCAAAAATTTAACTATTCAATAATGGCATTCTGATTTACTATTTCTA
>JAGHJJ010000006.1 GCA_017886705.1 Bacilli bacterium
CCTATAATTAATACAAGGTAGTCCTATTTGTCAAAAGGAAATTGGAATAAATTAAATTTCGGACTGGGAATTTAGTCGTTAAAAAAAGTTCCTTTAATAATTCGGGAACTTTCTATTTAATTTTACCCTTATCCAATTCCTTCAACCTAGCTTTAACCATAAACACTAAATCCATAGAAGCATTTATTTTATATAATACTAACAAACTATCTTGTAACTTTGTCCTAAGTGACATCGTATCTTTAATATTTTCTGATTCTTTTTTATAATCAAAATTAGGAATAGGATTCTCTTCAATAAATGCACGAATATAATTTTCTATATCTTTTAATACATAAACTTTTAAATCATATTCATCCATTTCCATAATCCCATAATATCCACCAACTAAATATTTAAATTCATCTTCTAGCGTCATTTCATCACCTCTTTTTTTATCCATCGCATAATAACGCGCACAACATAATCAACTTGTTCTTTTGTTAAATCTTTATCTTTAGAAATATGATGCCATTTATAAAGGCAGCCTCGACAACAGGTTGCAGTCGCATGCTGTGCTACAAATACAGGATGTCCCTTCATCGGAGTCTGTTTTCCATCATTAACTAAATTAGCAGGAGCTAATCGCTTAGAAATAAAATCATATGCATGAGATGAAATAACATCCATGCCCTTTTCCAAAACATATTTTTTATCTTTATCTGTTAAATGAAAGCGACTACGGAACTTAGAATTTCCAAGTCTAAAAAACAATTTATCTATCTCCATATCTTGATACTCTTCTAATGTCATAAACTAGCACCTTCTATAACACTTGCAAATTGACAATGAAGTAAATGCTCTAAATCACAAACCGCAACTTCAACCTGATATCCTATCTTTCCTGCACTAAAAATAATCGTCGGAAACTCTAAAGCACTAGAATCAATCACTGTTAAAAACTCTTTCTTCATACCAATAGGAGAACATCCTCCATGAACATATCCGGTAAGAGGAAGCAATTCTTTAGATGGTAACATAGAAATAGACTTACAAGAAACACTTTTAGCAGCCTTTTTTAAATCCAATTCTTGGTTAACAGGAATCATAAACACATAATATTTCTTTGAATTAGAAACAGTAACCAATGTTTTAAAAACCCTTCTAAAATCTTGATTTAAAGCTGTTGCTACTTCAACTCCACTAACAGCAGACGTGTCACCATAATAATAAGATTGATATTTTATTTTATGTTGTTCTAAAATTCGCATAACATTAGTTTTCTCCATAATATCACCCTTCTATAAAATTATACCATAGAAAAAGTAGATTGGAATAATCTACTAAATCTTATGCTAACAAAGCCTCTACAGAATCAATAACATATTGCTTTGTATCATCAAAAGTTAAATGTAAACTGATAGACAATTCATTATATAATCGTCTCTCAGCCTGATTAAAATACTGTTCATCTTTTTCACTTATTCTTTTATTTTGATTTTGACGCATCATATTTCTCATATAAGTTGTCTTAATAATTTTAATCAAAGCCTCTAAAGTATTTTCCCTTAATAACTGTTTATACTCATATTCAATATCTCTATCACTAGCTTGAACAATTTCAATAGATGGAATTTTAGCAATCAAATCTTCCGTTTCCTCTTTCGTAATAACATCACGTAAATAAGAAGTCGTATCTACAGGAACACTAGTAACTAGCGAATCATCATCAATAGGATTCATAATATAATAAGTTTTATCAAACAAATAATTATCTTTCACATCTTTTATCCTATAAACATCTCTTCCATAAACAACAACATCTCCAGAGTTATACATTTCAATCCTCCTAAAAAAAGTAGCTATCAACTGGACTTACACCAATAAATAGCTACTCATTGTAATCTAATTATAACAATTTTTTCACATTTTAATAAGTAAGTTTTTATTAAATCTTCTTTTGATAATAAACACTATATTCCATAAGACCATGCTTTTTATAAAAGTTTATAGCTGGTGTATTTTTTGGAAAAGCAAGCAATTTGATATACTTAGCACCTTGCTCATGTACTTTCTGCTCAAACTCTAAAAATAACATATTAGCAATTCCTTTTCTACGATAATTTTTATCAACACATATATAATCAAGCATTGCTACTTTCTCATGATACCACCATGCATTATCCATAACTTCTCCATCAATGAATCCTACCACGTTGCCAGCATCATTTTCACAAACTAACAAAACAGAATTTCTTTTTCTAATTCTTTTCATTAATCGATTTCTTCCCTTATCGGTAGCAAAACAATCAGGCAACACATTAGAATCAAACTGAATCTCAGCAGCTTCTAATTGTAAATGTAAATCCAAAAGAGCATCATAGTCCTTTATAGTTCCTTTTCTTATATTCATAACTTTTTCCTCCCAACATAACATTTATCTCTGAATAAGACTGAATTTTATAATCAGTTAAAGAATTAATCTGTAATCGGTCTTTATCAGAATATTTATCGTACACATTAATAGTTTCTATACCAGCACCTTTAGAGGCCATAACACCATGTAAAGAATCTTCAAATACTAAACATAAATCCGGATTTGTTTGATAATGTTCTAAAACTTTCAGATAAATTTCTGGATGAGGCTTTTTATGAACAACATCTTCTTTTCTAAGAATAAAATCAAAAGTATCATAAATAGGAACAGTATGTGCCATAGTTAGATTTTGATTAGCATAAATATCAATTTGTCTTTGTGTCGTTGCAGTTGCAAGAACTAAAGTAAAACCTTGCTCTTTTAATTCTCGTAACAATTCTGGTACACCAGCTTTATATGTCAATTCATATTTTAAAATTGACTCAACACTATCCCATCTCTCTAAAATCAACTCATCTTTAGAAATATTTATATGATATTTTTGAATTAAATAATCGCAATAAGCAACATAGATATCTTCACTAGAATAAGTTTCTAAAAACCAGTCTCTTTCTTGCTGAATTTTATCAAAATCAACTTGTACTCCTGCAAATTTATCAATAATCCGAAAATCTGATTTATTCCAAATTCCAATAGAATCAATCAAGGTACCATCCATATCAAAAATAATATATTTCTTTTTAGACAAATCTAACTCTTCTAACTTTTTCACAACATCACCCTTCCATAAAAAATATTTTACCATAATAATAAATTATTTAAAACTGGGCGTTTGCTGTATATATTTATCATTATTTTGATTATACTATAATGAAAGGAATGAAGTAATATGTACGGAATGTATCCTTATCCATACAATTATGGAAATAATGATGGTTTTGGTTCAGGATGGATCTGGGCAATCATCATCGTTATTATAATTATTTTCTTCATCTGGGGAGGAAATAATAATTGCTGCAACAACGGAGGAAACGGTTGCAGATAAAAAGCACAGTCTTGTGCTTTTTTTATTTGATAGGAAACTTTTCTTCTAAACTATTGATTTTTTTCTCATCAATAATAGATGGATCATATGTAATATTGATAACTACATCACTCTTATCGTGATTCATAATGTCGCTATATTCCATAAAGACCCTAAAGTATACTCTTTAATATCATGGTCTAATATGCAAGCAAATACTAATAACCGTTTATTCATAAACATCCCTCCACATAAAAAAAACGCTACTTAGTAGCGTAATAATCAATATGGTGGAGCATAGCGGGATCGAACCGCTGACCTCCACGGTGCAAACGTGGCGCTCTCCCAGCTGAGCTAATGCCCCATATTTGTCTCCCTTTCTCAAGTCGACAAATTGATTATAGCAAGCAAAATATGAAATGTCAACAACTTTTATACTTTTTTTCTAAATATTCATCTTCAAGATAATAAAAATCCCCTTCTTTTATCAAATGACGATACCCGCGATAAAAATTATCAGTATTTTTAATTAACTTACTCTTCTTAAAAAAATAATGATTTAAATATCTTTCTAGTAAGAATCTCTCATAAAAATAAGGAATTTGCTGATACTCTCTCGTAAGTTTAACTAATAAAAAAATAGATAAAAAGAAAACATTCAATGAAAAAGAAAAAAACGTAAAAACTAAAAAACAAAATAACAATAAATAACCAATACAAAAAGTAAAATAAAATGCCTTTTTATAAGAACAAACTGTATGAAAAATTAAACATAATAATTTTCCACCATCCAAAGGATAAATAGGAAGCAAATTAAAAAATAGAATTCCATAATGATAAGTAGATATTAAAATTTCTTTTTCAGGAAACAAATGAATTAGTAAAAGCCATCCCAAAATTTGAAATAACGGTCCAAATATCAAAATAATCAATTCTTTTACCAAAGAAATATTATAAGAAGTAGAAAACTTAGAAATTCCTCCTAGAGGATAAATTAATATCTTATGAATCTCTCCTCCTAACAAATATACCATAAGGAAATGCCCTATCTCATGAATAACAATTAAAAAGGTAATCACACAAAAAGAAAAAAAGGAAGCCGTAATAACAGAAAAAAAGGCCAGCAAATAAAATAAAGGATGAACTTCTATATAACTAAATATAGTCTTTATAATTTAAAAAGGTCCCATCTTTTTGAAAAACCAAATAAAGTTTTTTATTTTCTGCCTCTCCTAACAAAGTTCCTTTTTCCACATAATCATAAAGTTTAACATTATCAGTCGAAATATTAGAATAATAAACATCAACACCATCGACCTGTTCTATAACAACCGTATTCCCATAACCCTCTTTCTCCCCTAAAAAAATAACAATTCCACTCTCAAGCACAGGAACCATATAATTTTCATCTACTGTTAACTTCACACCATCTAAATAGGTATGTGCATTTTTATAAGACAAAGTCTCTTGAAAAACAGCCTGCTCTTTCACTGCCAATTGATCAATAGACAAAATATTACCAAAATATTTTTGATACACATCTTTTATTTTCGTAAACTCAAAATTCTTATCATAAACATTTTCTAATATAGTATTCTTAATATTATTATCTTTCTTTATGAGTATCATACCTACTAAAAAAATAATTACTGTAATAAGTGCTCTGGTTATAAATGATTTAACACTTTTTTTTAACACTAGTCTCTTCTTTACTGTTTTTTTCGTATTCATAGTATAATCTCCTCTAATAAAGGATATGAAAAAAGAAAAGTAGATATTCTACTTTTCTTAAGAATTAATAGCAAACTTCTTATATTTTTTAGGAATAAGAGAAATAATCAAGTAAAGAACTTCTCCATAAATTAAGTTTAACAATAAACTATGACTAATCTTATACAAAAATCGATAAAAAGTCATCGGAACCAGTTGAAAAATCAAAATAACAATGACATTCATAACCTCATATCCAATAATTGCCAAACTGACAAATAATAATAAGCTTAACCAGTTAAGCCGAATATAACGATAAAGTAGCATCACAAGAGCACCTAATCCTAAAAATAATATTGCATTATAAAACAATAAATTAGTATACATAAAGTCGTAAACCAATCCTGTTACAAAACAGATGGTAAAATACTTACGGATTGTTTTGGTAAAAAAAGGATAGATAACAACGAAAGAAACAATAGTAAGCATAGGCGTAAATAATGATAAATCTCCTACCATATATGGTAAAAAATTAGAAAGAATACCATCTAAAAGAAAAGAGATAACAAGGATAACTATAGGAATCAACATATTACTCTTTCTCCTTTAAAACAGTAACATAATGAATATCATTAAAATCCTGCGATGTCTTAATATATAATGTTTTACTTAAATCATATTTATCACTTTTTATATCTTGTACAACGCCTACATAAATACCACCAGGAAACATCCCGCCTAAACCACTAGTAATAATCGTATCTCCTTTTTGTACTGTACTCATCTTATCTACACCAGTAACAGTAACACACTCAGTATCAGAATCATAGCCATTTAAAATAGCATAACTATCACCTGTACCTGTTTGAATAGTAACACTAACTTTATAATTAACATCATCTGAAGTAATTAATTTAATCTCACTAGAATTTTTATATACCCTTGAAATCTTTCCAACTAAACCATGTTTAGTAACAACTGCCATATCCTTTTTTATCCCATCTTTCGATCCCTTATCTATCATTAACTGGTTAAACCAATAATTTTTATTTCTAGATAAAATCGTAGCATTAATAGGCGTATATTCAGTAAGTGTTCTATTTAAATCTAACACATCTTTTAATTCTTGAATTTCTTGTTCTAAAGAAGCATTCACATTTTTCTGAATAAGATAACTTTCTGTTTGATTAACATCCTTTTCACCATTTAACGCTGTAAAAGGATACATAACAACTTTATCTATCATAGTAATCACATCTTTAACAATGCCTTCTCCAAAAAAATTAGAACGATTCATCTTAATAGAAACCGTAAGACCAAATATAATTAAAAAGATAACCGCTATAACTACAATTTTAAAATTTAAATTTTTTCTTTTTCTACTCTTGTACATAACATCATCCCATTCCAACTTATTATAATATAAATAAATTAGCCTCGCAACTATAGATTTAAAATATTATGATGTTCATAAAAACTATAATAAGAATCTTCCCCTACAATAATATGATCTTGAACAGGAATTCCCTGAACATAACCAGTCTTAACTAAATGATCAGTAAGTAAAACATCTTCTTTACTAGGCATCACATAATTAGACGGATGATTATGAATACATACAATACTAGAGGCACTCAACCGATAAGCCTCTTTAAAAATCTCCCTAGGATGAACAATACTACGATTAATAGTTCCCATAAATAACAACTTCCTTTCTAATAATTCTTGTTTTTGATTAAAATAATAACAATAAAAATACTCTTGTTTTAAATCAGTAATATAATATTTAATATCTTTCCAAATATCCTCAGCACATTGAAATTTGACTAACGTTTCCTTCTCCCGCAAAAAAATACGTCGTCCAAATTCAATAGCTGCTAAAATTTCGATTGCTTTTACTTCACCTATTCCCTTAATAGAGATAAAATCATAATAACTACACTCTTTTATCGCTGAAATAGGATATTTTTGTAAAATCTCTATCGCTAATTCATGTACATTTTTATTATGACATCCATTACGAAGAAGAATAGATAATACCTGGGAATCTGATAATGACTGAGCACCATGCATAAGTAACTTTTCTCTAGGACGTTCATCATCAGGAAGTTCTTTCATCTTATAAATAATAATCACCTCTATATTATTATAAGAAAAAACTTCTACATTCCTGTACCAATTAGTTCTTCATAATTAGCAAGTACAACCTCTTCTATAGTTAAAATATCATCTGCAGAATCTGACTCCTTCACCAATAAATCAAATTGAACTACATTATTAGAAAACTCTTCATTGTCTAATTTCATTTCCTTAATATAAGTCTGATATCCCATATCTTTATATATCTTTTGAATTTTCTCTGCATTCTCACGAGTTTTAGTAATACCAACATATACATAATACTTATTATCTTCTAAAATTGTTAATTTATTCGTCAAATCTCCAGCATTTTCCTGCATAATTTCCATAGAAGAATAAACTCCCTCTTGCAAAAAATAATAAGCATTATCTTCTTGAAATACAGAAATACTATCTGGTGCTTTCTGATATAAATAATTACCACAAATAGCACCAAGTACTACAAAAATTACTGCTAATAACATTGTCTTTTTCATTTTTTCATCACCATCTACAGAATACTAAAAAAAAAGCAAATTATTTGTCGAAAAAAGAAAAATAGAATTTAAATTTTAATTATTATATAATAGTAAAAAAAGGAGAAAACATGGAAGATTTATCATTTTTAACAATTAAAAACAAAAGAAACTTTACAAACTGGCTTAAAATAATAAAACCCTTTTTAGAAAGCAAAGAATTTCAAAGAAGAAAACTATTATTTCATCATGAAAATCAATCACTATGGCATCATTGTGTTAAAGTATCTTTTATGGCATATGAACTAGCATTAAAATATCATGCTGATGAAAAAACATGTACTATTGCAGGATTACTTCACGATTTCTATGAAAAAGCTTGGTATTATACACCAGATCTAGAAAAGTTACAAAAAAGATTTAAAGAAAACTTTATCAACCCTAAAAAAACAAAATTGACACAAAAACATGCTTTCAGTCATCCTTATGAAGCATATAAAAAAGCATCACAATATTTTCCAACATATATGAATGAAAAAATAAAAGATGCAATAGAAAAGCATATGTTTCCACTATCATTACTCACAAAAGAGAAATGGCCACATTATAAGGAAAGCTGGATTGTTATCTTAGCAGACAAAATAGACTCCTTTACAAATCTCCAACACCAAAAGAATTTCTTAAATATTTAGGATTAACAAAAAGAAATAGAAAAAAGCAATAGACTAATCTCTATTGCTTTCTCTATTGATTTAACTTATATTTGAGCCTCCAAAGAAGCTAGCTTTTCGTGTTCTTCTTTTAATTTTTCACGATCCATATCCACAATATTCTTTGGTGCTTTATTTACATAATTTTCATTAGAAAGAAGTTTTTCACGTCTTTCGATAGAAGCTTTTAGTTTCTTAATTTCTTCTTGTAATTGCTCTTTATTAACTTCATTTTCAAAATAATAAGTAATCTGAACCAAAGAAGATTGATAAGAGATTGTCTGATAACTAGTAATATCATCATTATCATTAATTAAATTATCATCCGTAATTTTTAGTTGAGAACGATAAATATATTCTAAATCTTTATCAGTTTCTAACTGAACTTTAACATCCTTCTTAACTCCATTTGTAACTTTTAAATTACGAATTTCTGTTAAATCAGTAATTACTTTTCTAACATCTTCATAGTCGTTTACAAAAACTTCATTCTCATTATATGTAGGATAAGAACTAATCATAATAGATTCACTATCTCTAACTGGAAGCTTATCATAAATCTCTTCCGTTACATAAGGCATAAATGGATGCAATAACTTCAAAATGGTAGTAAGAACATCTAATAATACACTCTTAGTAGTATCATTCATTAACGCTTTACTAAGTTCAATATAATTATCGCAGAAATCTTCCCAAATAAATTGATACAAAGTATTACCAACATTATGGAAATCATAACTATCCATATTTTTAGTAACTTCTTGAATTAATTGATTTTTAGCAGTCAAAATCCATTTATCTGCTTTACTTAAATTACTAAACGTAATTTTTTCTTTTGTTAAATCTTCAATATTCATTAAAACATAACGAGAAGCATTCCATAATTTATTAATAAAATTCCAAGTAGATTTTACTTTTTCTTCATCGTAACGTAAATCTGTACCAGGAGCTGTATTGGTTGTTAAAAAGAAACGTAAGCTATCAGCACCGTACTCATCAATAACATCCATTGGATCTACTCCATTACCTAAAGATTTACTCATCTTACGGCCTTCTTTATCACGAATAAGTCCGTGAATAAGACAATCTTTAAATGGACGTTTTCCAGTAAACTCTAAACCTTGGAAAGTCATACGGTTTACCCAGAATGGAATAATATCATAACCAGTAACTAATACATTATTTGGATAATATCTCTTAAAATCATCAGTTTCTTCAGGCCATCCTAAAGTAGAAAATGGCCATAAAGCAGATGAAAACCAAGTATCAAGAACATCCTCATCCTGTACCCAGCCATCACCCTCAGGAGCATTAAGTCCAACATAAACTTCATCTCCACGATACCAAGCAGGAATTCTGTGTCCCCACCATAATTGTCTAGAAATACACCAGTCATAGGTAATTTCCATCCAATGATTCATCGTCTTCTCATAACGTTCTGGTACAAAATTAACCTTTGTATCTTTATTTTTTTGATTTTCCAAAACTCGATCAGCAAGTGGTCTCATCTTAACAAACCATTGCTTAGAAAGAGTTGGCTCAACTACTGCATCACTTCGTTCACTATGGCCAACATTATGTACCATCTCTTCAACACGAATCAATAAATCTTGCTCTTTCAAATCTTCTAGTAATTTCTCACGACACTCTTCACGAGTCATTCCTTCATATCCAGGGGCATTCTCATTCATAGTAGCATCCAAATTCATAACAACAACTCTTGGTAAATTATGACGCATACCTACTTCATAATCGTTAGGATCATGAGCTGGTGTAATTTTAACAACACCAGTACCGAACTCAGGATCCGCATGCATATCACCAACAATAGGAATCTCCTTATTAACAATTGGTAAAATAACTGTTTTTCCAATCAAATGTTTATAACGGTCATCTTTCGGATTAACTGCAACTGCCGTATCACCAAATAAAGTTTCAGGACGAGTTGTCGCAACATCCAAATAATCGTCTGTTCCAGTAATAAAATACTTAATATGATAAAAAGCACCTTTATCTTCTTTATAAATAACTTCCTCATTAGAAAGTGCTGTCATTTGAACTGGATCCCAGTTGATAATTCGCTCTCCTCGATAAATTAAACCTTTCTCGTAAAGTTTAACAAACACATAATTAACAGCATCATTAAGCCCCTTATCTAGAGTAAATCTCTCTTTGGTATAATCTAAACTTAAACCTAACTTAGCCCATTGATCTCTAATATTCCCACTATATTCACGAGTCCACTCCCAACAAGCATCCAAAAAATTTTCACGACCATATTCATATTTATCAATTCCACGCTCTTTTAATCTTTTTACAACCTTAACCTCCGTCGCAATAGCAGCGTGATCCATTCCAGGAAGCCATAAAGTATCATATCCTTGCATTCTCTTATAACGTATTAAAATATCCTGAAGCGTGGTATCCCAGGCGTGGCCTAAATGAAGCTTACCAGTGACATTTGGAGGGGGTATTACAATACAATAAGGGGTTTTATCACTCTTACTATCAGACTTAAAATATCCTTTACTTTTCCATTCTTCATACTTATTTTTCTCAACCTCTATATGATTATATTTTTTATCTAACATAACTCATCCTCCTTACACTATTCTAATTCTAACTCAATATTTTTAACATGATAATTGCAATCTATAAGACTCATATGAATGTTTTCAATAAATAAAGTAGCTTTAAAATCTTGCATTGAACATTCAATCGCATTCTTTAATTCTTTCGTAACTTCTAATTCTAATAAGCTAATTGGTGTTTTCAAAGACACATTATGATTTGTTTTTTCTCCTCTAGCGAGACCAATAACTTCAACAATTTGATCTCCAAGTTTCATTTCTTTATCAAAGTTATTATTTAACTCTTTAATTTCTGTCAAATGAATAGATTGCTTTTCATGATACAACTCTTGATAAATTTCTTCGGTAATGAATGGAAAATATATACTAAAATCTTGCAACAACTTATAAAGTAAAGTATAAACTGACTTTTGCCCAGAATATCTAGCTTCTTCACCAAATTCCTCAGGACGATATAACCTGTGCTTTACTATTTCAATGTAATTATCACAAAAATTCCAGAAAAATTTCTCTAAGTGATTTAAGGCTAGACCAACTTCATAATCATCAAGATATTTTAAAAATCCTTTTTCCATTTCTTGAAATTTTCCTAAAATCCATTTATCAATATATTCATAATTACTAAACTCTCTATCTTCATAATCTTGAAGATGCATTTCAATAAATTTAGATACATTCCATATCTTATTTACTAATTTACGTCCCCTTTGCAATGTTTCTTCACTATAAATAATATCTGTACCTAACCGTCCTGAACCAGCCCAGTAACGTATCACATCAGCAGAATATTGATTTATAAGAGATAACGGCTCTACTTTACTATTACCTTTACTCTTACTTATTTTCTGTCCCTTATCAGCCATAACAAATCCAGAAATCATAACATTATCCCATGGTCTCCCACCAAAATGATAAAAACTCTTAACGATTGTATAAAAATCCCATGTCCTAATAATTTCAGAAGCATTCGTTCTTAAACTCATAGGTTTTAAAATGTCTTCATAGTTGTCTTTTTCACCATAACGCATATTAATTAATGGTGTTACTGAAGAGGTTGCCCAGGTATCCATGACATCAGTTTCGGGAACAAATTCAGTACAACCACATTTAGGACATTTATCTACCTTTGGCGAATCTACTAATGGATTAACTGGCAAATCTTCTTTTCTTGCAAATACAGGTTCTCCACACTCTTTACAATACCAAACTGGGAATGGAACACCAAAGTATCTTTGTCTTGATATACACCAGTCCCACATAATATTTTCAACCCATTCATTATACCTATTTTTCATATGACCAGGATACCAGTTGATTACACTTTTATGCAACCCCCCTTGTATTTCATTGTTCTTCATAAAAATTCTACTCCTTTCGCACTAAATTTTTAATTAAATCAAGTGTTTTTCCTTATATATTATACCAC
>JAGHJJ010000062.1 GCA_017886705.1 Bacilli bacterium
AAAAGAAAACTACGGTAGCGACTATCGGATGTTAAGCCTGTGGAGAAGTAAGGTTACTTAGTCTATGAAACAGGAAACTTGGAAGGTGACGACCAAGGCGAATTAAGTTTACTTAATTCTTTTGTTCTAAATTTATAAAATTTGGTAAAAGATATAATTAAAATGATAAAAAAATCTATACAAATTATTAGTTTTAGTGTATAATTATATCTGTTTGAAAAGGAGTAGTGAAATATGAAAAAGACAAAAATAATTTGTAGTATAGGACCTTCTTCTAATCAACCAGATGTTATGGAACAAATGGTTTTGGCTGGAATGAATGTTGCTAGAATTAATTTTACACATGCTACAATTGAAGAAAGAGAACAAGCTTGTGCTTCTGTGCGTGAAGTTAGAAGACGTACTGGTAAGAATGTTGCAATATTATGGGATACTAAAGGACCAGAATTCCGTAGTGGAATGTTAGAGAATGATTCTATTGAATTAATTCCTGGTAAGATTATTCGTATTGTTAAGGACAATGTTCTTGGTAATGAAGAAAGATTTACTGTTAATCATCCTGAAGCACTTGATAGCTTAAGTGTTGGTGATATTATCTTACTTGAAAATGCTAAGATGAAACTTGAAGTTATTAGCGTTGAAGAAGATGGTGTTACTTGTAAGGTTATTAATGGTGGAACTCTTGGAAATCGTAAGAGTATGAGTGTTCCTGGTATTAAATTAAATATTCCTTACGTTAGCGATTTAGATCGTGCTGATTTAAAATATGCTTGTGAACATGGTGGAGAATATTTAGCAATTTCTTTTGTTTCTTCTAAAGAAGATGTATTAGAGATTAAAGAAATTTTAAAGGAATATGGAAGAGAAGATTTACAAATTATTTGTAAAATTGAAAGTGACTTAGGAATTAAGAACTTAGAAGAAATCCTAGAAGTGTCTGATGGTGTTATGGTTGCTAGAGGAGACTTAGGTACTGAGATTGCTAGTGAACGTTTACCTATTGTTCAAAAGGATATGATTAAGACTTGTCGTCGTATGGGAAAAATCTGTGTTGTTGCAACTGAAATGCTTGAGACAATGATGGAAAATGCACGTCCTAAGAGAGCAGAAACTAGTGATATTGCTAATGCTGTTTTAGATGGTACTGACGCAGTTATGTTAAGTGGAGAAACTACTATTGGTAAACATCCAATTGAAACTGTTGCTGCTATGGCTAAGATTTGTGAAGTTACTGAAGAATATGCAAGATTTGATTATATTTCTGGAGTTAAGAGTGTTGATGATGTTCCAACAGCTATTGCAGAGAGTGTAGTTGCTAGTGCTAATCGTTTAGGTGCAAAACTAATTTGTGCTGCTACTATTAGTGGTAGAACTGCTAGAACAATTAGTAACTTAAAACCAAATGCTATTATTGCAGGACTTTGTCCTTCTGAAAAAGATGGTCGTCGTCTAGCTTTAAACTGGGGAGTTTATCCAATTGTTATGCCAATTTGTAATTCTACAGATGAAGTTTTAACTGAAAGTATTAAGAGAGCAAAACAATTTATGGATTTAGAAAAGGGAGATATTGTAGTTACTACTGGAAGTTTCCCTAATACTGGTGAATCTAGACCAACTAATTTAATGAAAATTGAAGAAATTAGCGAATAAGATATCTGATGATATCTTTTCTTTTTTTTGTTATGTTGAAACTAATTAGGAGGGAATCATATGAAAAAATATGAAATTGTTGCGATGAAGTATGGTGTTGATTTAGGTGACTTTATTGGAAATGTTAAAAGATAATAGAAGTGATATTAAGCAACGTCGTAAAGTATTAAGTGGCATGATTAGGAAAGTATAAAAAAATAAATGCTCATGTAAAGAGTATTTATTTTTTTAATAATTTATCGTATTGATAATACATTTTTTGTACATTATTTTCTAATAAATAATAGTGTAGAATGTAAGGAACAAATAGACACATTAATCCTAAAAAGGCAATTAGTAATCCTAGATTTTCTTCTAATAGACCAAATAATAAAAATAATATTGCGATAATACCTACAAAGGTAGTTACAATTAAATGTATTAGTCTTTCATGTTGAAACTGTTCAATTTGGATTAAGTGATAATCTAGTCTTTCTTTTGTTATTTTTTCTTTTCCTTCTATTAATTTATCTGTTTCTTTTACATAGTTTAAGATTCTTTCTTTCATAACTCCTCCTTATTCTTTTATTATATCATTGTTCTTTTGTTATGGAAGAATATAAATAAAAAATACATCCAAATCAAGATGTATTTTTTAGTCTATTTTTTCTGCTATAGGGTCATTTCTAAATTCTTTTTCATCTTCTAGTAATAATTCGTGCATAAACTCTTCTTGGTTTTCTACGGCTATTTCTTCAATTCTATCTACACGACACTTTTCACTAATTAGTATTGCTTCTACTTTTTCTACTGCGTCTTCTAAGTTATCATTTACTACTACATAGTTGTATTTTGGAATTTCATTGATTTCTTTGTAAGCAGTGATAAATCTGTCTAAGACTTGTTCTTTTGTTTCTTTTCCTCTAGTTTTTATTCTCTTTTTTACTTCACTCATACTTGGTGCCATGATAAATATTAAAATAGTTTCAGGGAAAAGTTCTTTTATTTGATGAGCACCTTGTACGTCTATTTCTAGTATGACATCTTTTCCTGTAGATAGTAATTTTTTTACTTCTTCTTTTGGTGTTCCGAAATATTCTCCATATCTAACTTTAGCATATTCTAAGAAATCACCATTTTTAATTTTTTCTTCAAATTCTTCATGAGATATAAACTTATAATCTACACCATCTACTTCTCCGGGACGTATAGGACGTGATGTATAGGATAGGGATAGAGATAAATTATCATTTCTTTCTAGTAATTTATCAATTACTGTTCCTTTTCCTGCACAGGTTGTTCCTGATATTATAATTAGTTCTCCACTTTTTTTTCTTTTAATCATATTCATTCTCCTTTATATATAGATTTGTTTGATACTCTCTTTTATATTCATATTCACTTTCTTTATATGGTAGGGTGTAAATCTTAGTTGTATTTAATTCTAACTCTAACATTTTATCTTTTTCTTTTGAAATTTTACTAATTATTGGTAACGATATTTCTTTTTTATGTTTATTTAGATAATCTTTTCCTTTTGTATTAAATCCTAGTAAGCGAATATAGGTTATCTCTTTATTATTTTGTGCTTCTTCTTTTTTATAATTACATAATATATGAAGTAGGGCACGAGATATTTTACTATAAGTTTGATGTTTAGATTTTACTTTTTGAATTAACTCTTCGTAAGAGGTTGTATTCATTATTTCTTTTTTTAATTTTATTGCTAGATCTTGTTCTACTAGATGGTAGTTTTCTAAGTTTTCTTCGGTTATTATTTTGTATTTTAAATAGTTAAAATAATCTTCTTTTTTATGTAGTGTTTTGGTTGTTAGTGCTTTATATGTGTTTTTAGGAACACTATCTTTTATTTTTTCTAAGTTATCTATATTTTCTCTAATTGATGTTGCACTACTAATGATACCAGTTAATTCTTTGTTGTGATAGTCATTCGTTCTTTTTATTGTCGCTGGTTTAATTTTATATTTATTTTTTAATATTGTTTTTATGTAAGTAATACCTAAGATATCATTTGGTTCTTTTATTACTTTTCCAGTTAAATCTTTTAGGGTTAACGATAGGGCGGAGGGATAATTATAACCAAATTTTGAATATATTTTTACTAATTTATTAAAATCTTCTTGTTCTAACTGAGCTTTGGCAATTTCTGTGATATCATCTATGTTGTTAGATTCACTTCCAAATATTAATTTATCTACTTTTAAATTTTCCAGTAGTGTAATGCCAGCATAACTATAATAGTCAGCACTTTGTGTTGTGAAAGCATAGGGAATTTCTACTATTAAATCCGCACCGTTTTCGATAGCTAGATGTGCACGAGTCCATTTATCTATGATTGCTGGTTCTCCTCGTTGAGTAAAATTTCCACTCATTGCAATAATAATTGTATCTGTAGGATATTTTCTTTTTATTTCTTGTATTTGATAGAGATGACCATTATGAAATGGATTATATTCAGCAATAATTCCAACACTTGCCATAGTATCCCTCTTTTCTTGTTAGATTAGTTTATCATAATTTTTGGTGTATGACAATGTTAGTTTTTCAAAAGTGTGATATACTGTATGTGATTTTAACATGAAAGGGAAGTTATGAAATTAGCTTAGGTACTATATAGATGAGCAATTTGTTATGTCATGAAATTTCTGTGTTTGTTTTGAATAATCAAGGACAAGTGTTACTTCAAAAAAGAAGTGCTAATAAAAAATATTTTCCTAATACTTGGGCATTATGTACTGGTCATGTTGAGAAAGGTGAAACTCCTAAAGAGGCAGCGTTAAGAGAGCTTAATGAAGAATTGGGAGTTACTGTTAGTTTAGAGCAGATTTTTTCTTTTTCTTTTGGAAAATTTGATTCACAGAGTACTTGTTTCTTTTATGTCATTTGTAATTTTTCAGTAGATGAGTTTTCTATTCAAGAAGAAGAACTTTCAGAAGTTCAGTGGTTTCGTGTTTCTTATGTTATTAATATGATAAAAAGACATAATAATAAAATTGTATATCGTGATGATAAGCTTGAATTGTTTTTTGCTTTGGAAGAATTTGTAAACCATTATATTTTATAGGAATATAACATTTAAAAAATAATTAACTTTATGTTAAACATTAGTTAAAATGATACCGATTTATAATGTGGATAACAAACAAAGGTAAACCTTGTTTGTAGTCATAGCATAATCGATGAAATCTAAAAAGCAAGGGTTTCATGAACTCACTTT
>JAGHJJ010000063.1 GCA_017886705.1 Bacilli bacterium
CTGGAGAAGCTTTAAGTTTTTTAAAGAAAAAACAAAATATCTTACAAATAGTAGTTCAAGTAGGGGGAGTATTACTTGTATTAGTAGGAAGTTATATACTAGTTACTAATATAGATTTTGAAACTTCCTCAAAACTAGAACAAAATTGTGGTATCAATGAAGAGACAGGACTAGCAAGTTGTAGTAACGGACTAAGTAGTAAAACAAATAAAAAATCACAATATAAAGTAGAAAAATTCACTCTAAAAGATCAAAATAATAAAACACATAACTGGAATGATTATAAAGATAAAACAGTAATACTACATTTCTGGTCAACAGACTGTAGTGCTTGTAAAAAAGAATTAAAAGAATTAGAAAAACTATATAATAATTATAAGAAGAATAAAGAAGATGTAATTCTTTTATCAGTAGTATCACCAAAATTAGAACATAAGAGCACAAAGCAAATCAAAAACTTTATTAAAAATAAAGATATAACATTTCCAGTATTAATGGATGAAACAGGAGAATTCTTTTCAAAATTTGAAATTATTTCTTATCCTAATTCATTCATAGTAAAAGATTCTGTAATAAAATTAACAATTCCAGGTGCTACTACTTATGAAAAATTAACAGAATCTGTGGAAGAAATAAAGTCATCAAAATAAATATCCACAAAAGTTGTGGATATTTTTGTTTTTTCTAAAAAGATAAGCTATAATATAAATAATAAGGAGAATGTTTATGCTATTTGCCTTAATGACATTTTTATGTTGGGGAACTGCTGACTTATTTTATAAGATTGGAAATAAAAAAGCAGGAGATTATAATCATCTAAAAACTGGTGTCTGTGTAGGACTAATCATGGGAATACATGCAACTATTTATATGATAGTAAAAAGAATAGATTTTAATATAATAGAAATAATTAAATATCTACCAGTATCACTATTATATATTATAAGCATGGTAATAGGTTATAAAGGATTAAAATACCTAGAATTATCTATTGCTAGTCCCATACAAAATTGTAGTGGAGTAATTACTGCTATATTACTTTTACTATTTTTTAAAGAAACACTACAAATACCAGCTTATATAGCATTTTTATTAATATTGATTGGTGTAATACTTCTTGGGGTAATAGAATCAAAAGAAGAAAAAGATAACAGAGTAACACTAAAAAATAGCCTAACGAAAAAGAAAATAGTTTTATTAACAATGATATTTCCTATTGCGTACTGTATTTTAGATGGTCTAGGAACTTTTCTAGACGCTATCTATCTAGATAAAATGAAATTAATTAGTGAAGATAATGCTCTAATTGCTTATGAATATACTTTCTTGATATATAGTATAATTACATATATCTATTTAAAGAAAAAAAGAGCAAAATTAACAATAAAAAGTGAAAAACCTAAAGTAATAGCCGCAATATTTGAAACGATAGGACAATTTTTCTATGTATATGCAATGAGTGCCAATTCCATAATTACAGCACCCGTTGTAGGTTCTTATTGTATATTATCACTATTATGGTCTAGAATATTTTTAAAGGAGAAATTGTCTAAGAAACACTATCTAGCAATATCTTTAGTAGTAATAGGAATTATCATCTTAGGAATATTAGATATATGAGGTGATTTATGAAAAAGAAAATAATAATTATTAGCTCACTAGGAGCATTCTTGATTATTTTAGGAGTAGTAATATCCATATTAGTACCTCCTGAAATAGATAATACTGGATACACGCTAATTGAGAATTTAAAAGTATCAGTATATAGCAAAGTAAAAGTAAAGGATTTAATTGCATCTATTGATGGAAAAGTGGTAACCAATAAAACATTAAATACAGAAGAACTTGGCAAACAAGAAGTATCTTTTGTGTATAAAAACAAGAATGATAAAGAAAAAAGAGGTGTATTTACTATAGATGTAGTAGATGAAGAAAAGCCTTTAGTCTGGTTATCAGGAAGTTATAGTGCAAGAGTAGGAAGCAACTTAAATTTAGAAGACGAAATATTCTGTGCCGATAATTATGATAGTAATCCTACTTGTAAAATAGAGGGAACTTATGATTTAAATAAAGCTGGAACCTATAATTTAACTTATGTTGCAAAAGATTGTAATAATAATGAAGAACGAATTAATTTTATTTTAAATGTCTATGAACCAGCACCTGCAACAACAACCCTAACACCAGATCAAACAGAACAAAGAGAAGAAGTAGTAACCGCATTTAATGACGTTGTTGCAACACACAAAGATGAAAATACAGAAATAGGAATTGATGTATCAAAATGGCAAGGAGATATTGATTTTAAAAAGGTAAAAGATGCTGGAGCAACCTTCGTAATGGTTAGAGTAGGTTCCCAGCAAGGAGTAGATGGAGAATATGTATTAGATCCTTACTTTAAACAGAATATAGAAAATGCACTAGCTAATGATTTAAAGGTAGGAGTATATTTTTATTCTTATGCCAATAGTAAAAAAGAAGCAAGAAAACAAGCAGACTGGGTACTAGATCAAATAAAAGACTACGAGTTAACTCTTCCAATAGCATTTGACTGGGAGTGTTATAACAGTTTTAATCAAATGGAACTATCACTATTCGGACTAAATGAAGTAGCAGAATCTTTCTTAGAAAAGGTAGAAGATAAAGGGTATGATGGAATGCTTTATGGAAGTAAAAACTATTTAAATAGCATTTGGAAATATCATGACTATGATGTATGGTTAGCGCACTATACAGATCAAACAGACTATGATTCACACTATGTAATGTGGCAATTATGTCAAGATGGAAGAATTGATGGAATTAATACTGCAGTAGATATTAATGTGCTATATAAAAATGAAAAATAATGGAGTAAAGTATGGAAAAGATTACAAATAAAGAACTAACAGATAAAGGAATATGTCCAACTTGTTATGATAGAGAACACAATCATATTGTATTTGGTGACAATAAAAATAAAATGCTATATAAAGACGTAGATATAGAATGCTTTCTATGTGGAAGTCCAAGAGCAGTAGGCCATACAATAATTTCTACGAAAAAACACTATAAGGATATGACAGAATTACCTGATACTTTATGTGAAAAAGTATATACATTTACTAAAAAAGTAATGATTATATTAAAAGAAGTATATCAAGCTGAAAGTATCTATCTATGTACAATGTGTGATGGACCTATGAATCATTTCCACATTCAATTAATACCAAGATATCAAGACGAAAAAAGAGGGTCAAAAAACTTTGTTAAACCAAGAAAAGAATACATAGAAGATAAAGAAAAAATTAATATAATAAGAAAACAATTAGGCTGGTATCCCGTAATAAAGTTAAAAGATTTAACAGCAATAGAAAAAATTAATATAGATAAATATTTAGAGTTTCAAAAAGAAGTAAAAAAAGATATGGATTATCCAGACTGGCTAGGAGATTTTACAAAAGAGAATATAGAAGAGATGTTAAGAAATCATTCTAAAATATGGATATATTATAAAGAAGAGACTCCCGTATGTTCCATGATGCTAATACCTGCAACGAAAGAGTCATTAAAAAGCTTACAATTAAATTATAAAGAACAAGAGGTAGTGGATTATGGACCTATGTTTGTAACTTCCAAATATATAGGTAATAATTTGCAATATCAAATGTTAACGGAACTAAATCAAATATCAAAAAAGAAAGATTATAAATATGCTATAGTAACTGTACACCCGAATAATATTTATTCTATTAGAAATCTAGAAAAAGATAATTTTAAATTACTAAATACAAAAGAATTTGAAAGAGGAATACGAAATGTTTATTTCAAAAAAATATAGTAAAAGTATATTGACATCTAAAATAAATAGTGATAAATTGAATACTAACATTTAAAGAGGTGTAGTTATGAGTGTGATTTCTAAAGAAAAAATAAAATATGCATTGCATAATTCAATAGTTTCTTTAATCATGTCATTACATTCATGCTTTGCTTCTTTAAAATAATACAAGCGCTAAGGCAATACGCCATAGCGCGTTTTTATTTATAGGGAGGTGTATATGAATAATTTAACTGTAAATGATTTACTTTCAAAAGTAGCAGAATACAACATAGAAGGACTAGAAATGGTAAAAAAAGCATATTACTATGCAGAAGAATTACATAAAGGTCAAAAACGTCAAAGCGGAGAAGATTATATTACTCATCCGTTAAATGTAGCGTATACTTTAGCTGAAATGTATGCAGATACAGATACCCTTTGTGCTGCCTTATTACATGATACGCTAGAAGATACCAAAATTACCAAAGAACAGATTGCAATAGATTTTAATAATGATGTAGCAAACTTAGTAGATGGAGTAACTAAGATTAGTAGAATGAATTTCGCAACCAAACAAGAACAAAATCTAGCAAATACTAGAAAAATTATTACTAGTATAACAAATGATGTAAGAATTATTATAATAAAGCTTGCTGATAGACTACACAATATGAGAACATTACAATTTAAATCAGAATTTAAGCAAAAAGAAAATGCCAAAGAAACATTATTGTTATATGTCCCTTTAGCGGACAGACTAGGAATGCATATAATAAAAAGTGAATTAGAAGATTTATCTTTAAAGTATTATAATTCAGATGCTTATCAAAGAGTACGTGACATAAGAATGAAAATAGATGAAGATACCAAACAATGTCGCGAAGAAATGTTACAAACAATAAATAAAGTATTAACTAATGCCAATATTCCACATGAGCTAAAAATAAGAACAAAAAATATCTATGGAATATATAAACGTCTAGAGCAAGGACAAAAATTATCGGATATTCATGATTTATTAGCATTAAAAATCCTTGTTGATAATGTTGCTAAATGCTATCCAACTTTAGGACTAGTTCATGATAAATATTTTCCTATGAATAATAGATTTAAAGACTACATAGCAAATCCCAAAACTAATCTGTATAGCTCTCTTCATACTACAGTATTTGGAGCAGATGGTAGACTAGTTCAAATTCAGATAAGAACTTTTGAAAAAGAAAAAGTCGCATCATATGGATTAACAGCTTTTTGGAATATAAACAAAGGTAATGCCAGAAATATAATGCAAGAAGATTTAAAAAATAAGTATCAATTTTTTGAATCTTTAGTAGAAATAGACCAGACTTTTGCAGACAATCAAGAATTTGTAGAACATATACAACAAGAATTATTATCACAAAGAGTATATGTATATACAAAGAAAGGAGAGATAATAGAATTACCATCAGGGTCGACTGCTATTGATTTAGCGTATAAAATTCATACTGAACTTGGAAATAAAATGGTTGGCGCTACAGTAAATGACAATCCTGTAGACTGTGATTATATTCTACATAATAAGGATAGAGTAAGAATTATCACAGATGACCTATCTTTAGGACCTAATATTGGATGGTTAGACAAGGTAAAAACAACTAAAGCAAAAAGACAAATAAAAGCATATGTTAAAAAGTAAGAATAAAATACAATAAATAAGAAAAATCATAATGAAATGGAACAGAAAGAACAATCGGAGGTGTTATTAATGCCACACTATAATGCTTATGAAAGTTTCCAAACGAAAAAAAGTAAAGAAAAAAAACAAAGAGCCATAGAAAAGTCAACGAAAAAGAAGAATAATAAAATAGAAAATTTCGTTATTGAAAATAATGATAAATATGGGATAGTAGTTGAAGTTAGATATAATGATGCATATGTTTTATATAATGAAAAACTAGTGGTAGCAAGATTAAGAAAGGATATGAATATAGTATGTAATCAAGTATTATTTCCAGGTGATAAAGTAGTATTAAATAAAATTAATAATACTTATTTGATAACCAATTTATTAAAAAGAACGTCTTTATTATCTAGAATAAAAAAAGATAGTACAAGAATTAATGATTCAGGCTTAATTAAAAATATAGCCACTAATATTGATATGGCAGTAATTGTTGTTGCAGCACAAGAACCACCACTTCATCCTAAGTTTATAGATAGATATTTAATGATTTTACAAAATAGTAATATTCCGGCGATTATTTGTTTAAATAAATGTGATTTAAAGACTGATGCCGAAGAAAAAATTTTAGATATTTATAGAAAAATTAATATTCCAGTAATAGAAACTTCTACATATAAAAATACTGGTATAGATGATTTAAAGAAATATATATTGGGAAAACAAGTGATATTAGTTGGAAATAGTGGAGTTGGAAAGTCATCACTTACTAATGCTCTTATGAATAGTAATGAAATTAAAACAGGTCAGGTAAGTGATAAAAGCAAGCGAGGCAAACACACCACAACAACATCGAAATATTATATATGGGAAAAAAATTCATCGATTATAGATACACCAGGAATAAGAAGTTTGGATATTTCATCATTCAATCCAGAAGAAGTCCAAGAGTATTTTAAAGAATTTAATGATTATAAGGATAAATGTAAATATCATGATTGCCTACATTATAATGAACCAAGCAATTCATGCGTCATCAAACAAGCTGTTACAAACGGATTAATTAATATTAATAGGTATGAAAGTTATGTAAGAATTATGAGTGATATTTTAAATGATAAAAATTATGAACATATCATAGAAGAATTATCAGAAAGAAACTAAGGTATCATACTACGATTACAATAGCCTAAAATATGAATGCCAAAAAACTACATGTTATATATTCAAAATGCACTAAAATTTTATATTTATAAATTGATATAGTAGCAAAATCGCCTAGCCTTACATATTTTAATGTAGAGGTGAAAAAGATGAACGAAAGGAAAATAACGGGTGTTGTAGTGGATTCTGGTCATGGAGGAAGTGATCCAGGAGCAATTAGTGGAAGTTTACAAGAAAAAGATTTTAACTTACAAGCAGCAAACTATATGACAAGAAGATTACAAGAACTAGGTATTCCTGTAGTATCAATAAAAACAACAGACGAAGACATTTCAAGAACAGAAAGATTAAGAAGAGCAAATGAAGCATTTAATGGAGATCCTAATGCTATTTTAATATCGAATCATATCAATTCCGGAGGAGGAGAAGGTGCTGAAATTATTTATGCTCTTCGTAATGATGATACCTTAGCTAGTATGGCCTTAGAAAATATCGGTGATGCAGGTCAAAAGATGAGAAAAATTTATCAAAGAAGACTTCCAGAAGACCTTAGTAAAGATTATTATTATATTATTAGAGAAACAACACCAATGCAATCACTATTAGTAGAATATGGTTTTATTGATAATACTGCAGACCAGCAAAAATTACAGAACAATTTAACGGATTATGTAGAAGGTGTAGTAAAAGCAATCGCTGATTATGGCGGATATACTTATATTCCACCAGGTATGAGTACAGAAAATAATATATATACTGTAGTAAAAGGCGATACCTTATCAAAAATAGCAAGCGAGTTTAATACAACAGTAGCAGAGTTAAAAAGATTAAATAACCTAACTTCAGACTTACTTCAGATAGGACAAGTATTATTTATCCCTGTAACAGCAATCACACCAACCTATGAAACTTATACGGTAAAAAAAGGTGATACGTTATACGGGATTGCTAGAAAATATAATATAACAGTAGACGAATTAAAAAGACTAAATAATATAACGAGTAATAACTTATATATTGGACAACAATTAAAGGTACCAGCTCAAGAGATAACAGGAGGAGAAGACTACGAAATTTATACAGTGGTAAAAGGTGATAGCTTATGGTTAATTTCTCAAAAATACGATATACCAGTAGATGACTTAATAGAAATTAACAATCTAGAAACAGTAAACTTACAAATAGGAGACAAATTAAAAATTCCTAAAAAAGAGTCAAAGAAAACTTATATCGTAAAAAAAGGAGACAGTCTATGGTCTATTGCCAAAGATAATAATACTAGTGTAGAAGAATTAAAATTAATAAATAATTTAACATCAAACCTACTATCCATTGGTCAAGAACTAATCCTTCCATAAAAAAATTGCTTCCCTAAGAAGCAATCTTTTTTTTACTCTAAATTTAGTTTTTTATCTAATACTTTAACAGTAAGAATATAATATGCTACAGTAAATAATATAGATAAGAATAAAGCAAACAATAAATATCCATTAATAAGTCCAAAATCACTAATAGAAGTACCATTAATGTATTTTTGATAATTAGGATCTAAAAACATCACAGGAATTAAAATTACTACAGAAAGTATTTGAGTAACATTATAAAGCACGACACCATAAATAACAGAGTACATAACTTTATTATTGTGTTTTTGTCCTAAGGAAATAGATGCATATATCATCACTTGATTATAGATAACACTAATTAATATTGAAAGTAGGGTAAGTATGATAAATATAGTATCAATTTGCTTAAATAAATCCCAAAGTAATGATAAGAAACTAGAATCAAACCAAAGGCCGTAAACTCCAACAAATAAGAATAAGATAGTAAAGACAAAAGATAAAATAATAAACACAGTAGAACTAATAGTCTTAGATAAAATTAAACTGTTTTTACTAACAGGAAGAGTATGCATTAAATATCCTTCATCTTTAATTAAATTTTGGTAAAACTTAAGAATAGTAAAGATAAATGTTGCGATAGGAATAGCAATCAATACAACAACAAAGATACCACTAATAAATCCACTAGGAACAGAGAATATGTTAAACTGATTAGCTAACATATTAATAACTCTAGTAAGTAAAGCTAGTAACAAACTAACTAGATAAACAGGAATTAATATTTTAGATAAAGATTTAAAATCATATTTTAATAACTTACTTAGCATTTAAATTCCTCCCTAAATAATTTATCAATCGTTGTTTTCTTCTTTTTACGAATCGTATCAGCATCTTCATTTAATACAATCTTACCCTGATTAATAAAGATAACCTGATCAAGAATTTTTTCAATATCAGAAATTAAATGAGTAGAAATAAGAATAGATGATCCTTCATTAAAATTTGTAAGAATCGTTTCTAAGATATAATCACGACTAGCAGGATCAACACCACCAATAGGCTCATCTAAAATATATAAATCTGCTTTTCTGCTCATAACCATGACAAGTTGTACTTTTTCTTTGGTACCTTTAGACATATTTTTTAACTGGTCAGTCTCTTTAATTTTTAATTTATGTAATAGTTGCAATGCTTTCTTCTCGTCAAAATCTTCATAAAAATCTTTAAAAAATTGAATTAGTTCAGATACTTTCATATTCATATTTAAATATGTTCTCTCTGGTAAAAATGATATAATTTTTTTACTTTCAATACCAGGCTCACGTCCATTAATTAAAATTTCTCCAGACGTTGGTTGTAATAAATCATTGATAATTTTTATCATTGTAGTTTTTCCACTACCATTAGGACCAAGTAATCCATAGATTTTACCTTTTTCAATCGTAAGATTAATGTTTTTAAGTGCTTCTTTAGGTCCAAAGTTTTTAGATAAATTTTTAAACTCAATAAACTCCATTATGACTATTTCCTCTCTTTCAATAGTTTTACAATATCTTCAGTTTTTAATCCCAAAATCTCCATATCAGAGACAAAGGTATTGATTTTATCTCTTGCTAACTCTTGTTTTACTTGATGAATGATATCATCATCTTCTGTTACAAACTTCCCAGAAGTTCTCTTGGTATAAATTAAATGTTCCTCCTCTAATTCTGCTAAAGATCTTTGGATAGTATTAGGATTAACACATATCATCGTAGAAAATTCTCTAACAGAAGGAAGTTTTTCTCCACTTTTGAAGTGTCCCAGGACAATTTCTAGTTTTAATTTATCTACCAATTGTTTATAGATTGGCTTATCATCATCAAATTCAAACTCCATAACTACCTCCTTTGTGTTGGTTGATTAATACAGTTATACAATAAAAAGGAAGAAAAGTCAACAAAAAACTGCTAAAAATTAGCAGTTTATAAATAGGGATTATGATGCTTGATTTTATTCTTTAATAGCTTTAATTGTTTCACTTTATTTCTAGAATATCCTTCTAACTCAACATTTGTATCTGAAACAATTTTATAATCATCACTAGACATAGCATTAGAACCACGATTTTCTAAAAACAAATCAATAACAACAAGATCTAACCATCGAAATGCCTTTGCTTTATTAAATTTAGGATGATTAACATCATTAATAGTAAGTCTTTTAAGTCTTGCTTCTTTTGCCAAAGACCAATCATCCTTACAAGTATCTATATAAGAATATGGATCATCCGAATTAGCAAAAAAGGCCATGGTCCAAGACCGAATTAGTTTGTCATAGTCATTACCAGGACTAATTCTAGAAATAAAATCAGCTTCAATTTCTTCATCTCCAGTAATTAAACTTGAAAATGTAATATTTAAAAGCAAATGTTTATCCTCTTCTATAGAATATATTTTCTTTAAAAGCGCTATATCAGGTTTAGATATTCTCCCGATATAATAAATTAAACTTTCTTTTAAATAAAATAACTCTCTAGTCGATAACTTCTCAAGTTCAGAACTCATATCAAAGTAGCAATCATACAAAATTTGTTCTAATCGTTTTGTTATTATCTTTTGGTCTTCCGAAGATAAAAAACGAATACTATCTCTGACAGCATCAGTAATCTCATTGTTATTAGCTTTATTTCCAAGTAACATAATAACTTCATCACTATTTGTTAACATAGCATTAACTAATAAATTAACATCAGTCATATCACATGCCTCACTTATACTCAAAGTATAACACAAAATAAAAAATAGATAACCATAATTATCTATTTTAGGCAGCTTTTTTTCTAGCGAACCATATGCCACCACCAATAGCTGCAACAACTAATACAATTGCAATAACTACAGCGATATCAGAAGCATAACTATTGACAGAACCAGAAGCATCAGAAAGATTAATTCCATCAACGTAATTCATAATATCATAACGCTCTTTAGGTTCCGTCTTATATTCAGATTCTATTTTACTGATAATTTCATCATCATAAGAAGAATCATAACCACTCCATGACTGATTACCTATAATAATATAAGGAACACCACTAGCTTCTTCTTTACGAGCATCAGCAACTTTCTGCATTAAATCAGCATTATCACTATCATACCATGTTTCATACATTACTAAATTGAATTGATCACCATAGTCTTCTTTTAAATCATCAAAAAACTCCTCAGCATTTGCACAATATCCACATCCGTTACCATAAAAAAAGTATACATTTACTTTTTTATCTGAACTAGTATCATCTGCAGCAAATACTGTATATGGCACCAATAAAATTCCAATTAACATTACAAATAGAAATTTAACTTTTCTCATAATTCTACCTCCCATACCAATATACCATAATTTAAAAAAAACACCAAGAATAACACCTAGAAAGTATTACAAATTTCATCATTTTTTCACAAATTATTATTTTCGAATAAGGTCGTTTTTAATATTTTTATGAAGCTTCACATCAATACCACAAAATTTTTCTTTAAACCACTTTTTGAAAATAGTGAAAGAACAGAACAAGTACGAACAGAAAAATCATCTATTGTATAATTAGAAAACTTAGCACATAATATTTTTTCAAGATCTGAATGAGAAAGTTCATGACAAAAAGAGAATTCCTCACCATTTTCTCTTAAAATTCCAGAAACAGAAGTAACAGTATTTACAAAATTACAATTGGAACTTTCTCCTGCCATAATTTCCCAAATAGAAGGCCTATAATATTTGCAAGTAGTCTTAGTAGAAACATCAGCAAGTCCATAAGTAGTAGTATAGTATTCATTAATCATTTGATGATATTCTTTAGCGGTTAATGATTTACTTAGTGCTATCTCCATCTTTCTTTTCTTTCTCCTTAATTTTTCTTAATTTTTCTTCTGCTTCTTCCATCGGAATATATAATTTGCATTTACAAATACCATCATTGATAAACTCATCACATGGACATAAAGTAGAATCATCTACATTTACTCTACAGGGACAATGTCCATCTTTCTTCTGAAGCCCTTCCATAATAACAGAAACATATTTTTTATCTGGATTAATTCTATAATTTTTCAAACTTATCACCTCTCTATATATTATATCTTAGAACAATCAAAATTTGGAATAAAACTTTCACTCTGTGTTTCTCCCTCTTGAATAAAAGCATATTTAACTCCTAAATCAATTGCATAGTCAATTACTTCTTGATATTCATCATCACTAACTTTCCTACTTAAATTAGGATATTTATCAATTTTTTTTAAAGGAGTATACTGATTCATCAAACTAATGATTATTGTATCATAATACGTAGTATATAAATAATGCACCAGCCTTTTAGCGTCCTCTACATGTCCTGGTAAAATAAGTATTCTAACAATCACTCCACATTTCATTAAATTATTTTCAATAACAAACTTTCCTACTTGCTTAACCATTTCACGAATAGCTTGACTAGCATACTGAAAATAATCTTTACAATGAGAATAATTACAAGCCAAATTATCATCAAAGTATTTCAAATCAGCCAAATAAATGTCAATAGTACCATCAAGCATTTGAATAGTAGATACATTTTCATAGCTACTTGTATTATAAACAACAGGTATTTTTAATTTATCATCTTTGATTTTATTAATGGAAGATACAATTTGTGGAACATAATGAGTCGGAGTAACAAGATTAATATTATTAGCACCTTTCTCCTGTAATTCTAGACATAACTCTTGAAGTCGCTCCTCGGTAATTTCTTTTCCATATCCTCCAGTACTAATTTTATAATTCTGACAAAAAATACATTTTAAATTACAATAGGAGAAAAAGATAGTGCCACTACCAGAATCCCCAGAAATAATAGGTTCTTCCCAGTAATGCAATCCATAATGAGCGACTTTAATTTTATCACTAGCTCCACAAATACCAGTAGATTTATATCGATTTACTTTACAATTTCTAGGACATAAGTTACAAGATTCTAATTCTTTCATAAAATCACCTCTCAACAATCATATCATAAAATAGCTCTTATTGAAAAAGACAACCATAAATGATAAAATAAACTACCAAAAGAAGGCGTTACAGATGACAAGAGAACATTATTTTAAAATACCAGCAAAAATTAATAATTATCTAAAGCAAATAGAAATTCAAGATCCTTTTTTATTTGAGTTTATGGACCAGGTATATATGATAATAAAAGATGCTAAAATACCAGTAGCAACAGGGCAGGTTCATGGTTGCCTACCATATATATCAGAGGAAGAAAGCATATTATTAGCAGCAGAATTTCTAGGACGATGTGATGAAAGTTATCAACATCAACTGTTAAAAGAATATAAAGAGGGAAAACTACAATTTAGTAAAACAAAGAAAAGCAGTATTCTAGGTAGTATAGTAAAAGGAAACTATAAAATTATAATAAGAAAAACAAATACAATAATACAAGCACAAGACATCGTACATGAAATGTTTCATTGCCTAAATCTAAATAATTATATAATGAATAGAGTGTTTACAGAAACAGTATCGATTATAGCAGAATTAATGTTCCAAGATTTTCTAAGAGAAAAAGAATATAAAGAATATGATATCAGCCTATTGCAACAATATCGAGGATTAATGTATACTGATAATTTAAAATATTTACAAGTAATGCTACCTTTATTTTTAGAACAAAAAGAAAGTAATAAAAAGGTAATGGACTCATATGATAATCTAGCAAAAAAAACCAATCTTTCTCCCAGAGAAATAAAGACATATTTAACCTGTTTCTGGAATAAAACGAATCACAATCTAGATACCTATAAATATACTCTAGGGTATATCTTAGCTAAATCATTTGTAAATGGTAGCACTACGTTAGAAAATTTAAAAGAAATAAATGAACTATTACATAATAATGATATAGCAAAATTTCAAGAAAAAGTAATAGGTAAACATAAACTAGAAGAGTTACACAAGTATGTAACTGAAAAAGATTTTTGTTATCACCCGAAACAATATATAAAAAATAATCTATCATAGATTACTATCTTCTAACATACACTTTGTTAGGAGGAAATTTATGAGAAACGGTCTAACTAACAAAGAAGTAATAGAACAAAGAAAAAAATACGGCAGTAATGAAATCACCAGACAAAAACAAAAAAGTATTTTAAAACTATTTCTAGAATCTCTAGGAGATCCAATAATTAAGATATTACTAATAGCCTTAGGAATGAAGACAGTATTTTTATTTCATGACTTTGACTGGTTTGAAACATTAGGAATTGTAATAGCTATATTAATAGCTTCCTTAATTTCAACATTATCTGAGTATGGAAGTGAAGAAGCTTTTAAAAGATTACAAGAAGAATCGTCAAAGTTAAAGTGCAAAGTAAAAAGAGAAAACAAAATAACAGAAATACCAATCGATGAGGTAGTAGTAAAAGACTTAGTACTTCTACAAACAGGAGATAAAATACCAGCAGATGGTATCATTAAAGAAGGTTCAGTATTAGTAGATGAATCCAGTATGAATGGAGAAGCAAAAGAAGTAGAAAAACGCCTAGGAGAAAAACTGTATCGTGGAACAGTAATTTATGCAGAAGAAGCTTATATGGAAGTAACAGAAGTAGGGGATAAAACCTTCTATGGAAAAATGAGTAAAGAATTACAAGAGACAGGACAAGAAAGTCCTTTAAAAATAAGGTTGAGAGAATTAGCGAAGTTTATTAGTAAAATAGGATATGTAAGTGCGGTTTTAGTAGCCATTTCTTATCTATTTACAGAAATAATAATAGCCAATTCTTTTAATTTAGATAAAATACTAAAAACGATTACCAATGTTCCGGTGTTAATGAATCACTTAATTTATGCTTTAACACTAAGTGTTACAATTATCGTAGTAGCGGTACCAGAGGGCCTACCAATGATGATTACTTTGGTATTATCATCTAATATGAAAAAAATGTTAAAAAGTAATGTACTAGTAAGAAAAATGGTAGGAATAGAAACCGCTGGAAGTTTAAATATTTTATTTACGGATAAAACAGGAACCCTAACCAAAGGAAAATTAGAAGTAGTAGGATTTCAAGATGCAACCGGAACAGAATACCAAACAGAACAAGAAGTAGAAATACATAAATTTCTTCATGAACATCTAAAGAATAATTGTCTATATAATAATGGAAGCTATCTAGATCAAAAACAACAAGCAATTGGTGGAAATACAACAGATAGAGCCATATTAGAATTTATTAAGTCAGATAAAAGAAAAAAATATCATAAGTTAAAAACAATTCCCTTTGATAGTAAGAACAAATTCTCAGGAGCCATCATAGATATAGGAGAGAAGATAAATTATATAAAGGGTTCACCTGAAAAATTATTGCCACTTTGTAAAAACTTTGTAGCAAAATCAGGAAGAAAAGAACAACTATTAAATAAAGGTATCTTAGAGCAAGAAATAAAAAAGAAGACTAGAGAAGGTATAAGAGCCATACTCTTAGCATATAACGATAATTACAATCTAGAACGACTAGAAAGACTAACGCTAATTGGTGTATTATACATTAAAGATGATGTTAGAAAAGAAGCGAGAAGTGGAGTAGAATTAGTTCAAAATGCCGGTATTCAAACAGTAATGATTACGGGAGATAATAAAGATACCGCTATAAGTATTGGAAAAGAAGTAGGACTAATTACGAATAGAGAAGACATCGTACTAACAAGTGATGAATTAAATCGATTATCAGATAATGAAGTAAAAAAGATACTTCCAAGATTAAAGATTGTTGCTAGAAGCATGCCGCAGGACAAAAGTAGATTAGTAAGATTAGCAGAAGCAGAAAACCTAGTAGTAGGAATGACTGGTGACGGAGTAAATGATGCTCCTGCTTTGAAAAAGGCAGATGTGGGATTTGCCATGGGAAGTGGAACAGAAGTTGCGAAAGAAGCAAGTGATATTGTCATACTAGATGATAACTTCTCCTCGATTGCCAGTGCTATATTCTATGGAAGAACAATCTTTAAAAGTATCAGAAAGTTTATTATTTTTCAGTTAACGATTAATTTATGTGCTGTGAGTCTATCAATTATAGGTCCGTTTATTGGAATAGAAAGTCCTGTAACAGTAATGCAGATGCTATGGATTAATATGATAATGGACACTCTTGCAGGTATTGCTTTCTCATATGAAGCACCATTAAAATCTTATATGGAAGAAAAACCTAAGCCAAAAGATGAAAAAATCATGAACTCTTATATGTATAGTGAAATCATCTTCACAGGAATTTATTCTACCCTTTTATGTGTATTTTTCTTAAAAAGTAATTGGATAGAGACCATCTATCGTACTAATGGTACAGATAAATATCTAATGACTGCCTTCTTTGCTTTATTTATCTTCATGGGAATATTCAACTGTTTTAATGCAAGAACGCCAAGACTAAATTTATTATCTAATTTAAGTAAGAATAAAGTTTTTATAATTATTATCATATTTATCATAATTGTACAACTGTATTTAATATACTATGGCGGGGACCTATTTAGAGCGTATGGTCTAACACCTAAAGAACTAGGAATTACGATTCTTCTAGCAGCAACCGTAATTCCTGTAGACTGGTTAAGAAAGTTAGTAACAAAGAAAACAAG
>JAGHJJ010000064.1 GCA_017886705.1 Bacilli bacterium
CCAAAATTGATGTTCATTTGTTCTCCTTTTATCGCATTTAATTCTTTATTCTGTTCTTCTAATTTTTTCATAAGAAGCTTATTTTTTAATACTTTTAATGCTTGCTCTTTATTTTGTATTTGACTTCTTTCATTTTGACAAGTTACTACAATCTTAGTAGGTAAATGAGTGATTCTTACAGCTGAATCAGTTGTATTAACACCTTGTCCTCCAGCACCAGTCGAACGATAAACATCTATTTTTAAATCTTTTTCATCTATTTCTATACTATTATCTTGTTCTATCTCTGGAGTTACTTCTACCGATGCAAATGAGGTATGACGTCTATTATTTGAATCGAATGGTGATAATCTTACTAGTCGATGAACACCTTTTTCATTTTTTAAGTAGCCATAAGTATTTTTTCCTTTTACTCTAATCATTACACTTTTAATTCCAGCTTCGTCTCCATCTTGATAGTCCAAAACTTCTACTTTATATTTCTTTTTTTCACACCACCTTGTATACATTCTATATAGCATTAATGCCCAGTCACAGGACTCTGTTCCGCCAGCACCTGGATGTATTTCTAGTGTACAATCATTTTTATCATATGGACCATCTAAAAGCAATAGCAAACTTACTTCTTCTACTTTTTGTTCTATCGGTACAATTTCTTGTTCTAATTCTTGGATTGATTCTTCATCATTTTCTAATTCTAGTAAATTTACTAGCTCTAAATCATCTTTTACTTTTGTTAATAATTGATCTATGCTATCTACTGTATTTTTTTCATCATTTAACTCTTTTATGGTGCTTTCTGCTTTTTGTCTATCATTCCAAAAATCTGGTTCATTTATTTTCTCTTCTAGTTCATTTACTTTTTGTTTTAATGTATCAATGTCAAAGTGACCTCCATAATTCTTTTAATTTTTTTTCATTTTTTAATAATTGATCTTTTATCTCTTTTAAATCCATTTTTCTTCCTCCTTTTTAGTTTGTACTGTTTTTTCTTTTCTATTCTTTTCTTAAGTCAATGATAAGGTAACATATTTTTTATGATTTCTCAAATACTTTTTTTATTATTTTTGTATACTTTTTCAATATTTTACATATATTATTAGTGAGGAAGGTTCACTGTTAAGTGTGAAGATCCTCTGTAAATAGATAAAGGAGCCATATTAAGCTCCTTTTTTTGTTTTTTGATAAGTTTTTTGTTGATATAAATATTCTTCTATATGCATTTGATGGTATGTTTGGTTTTTTTCTATACTATCTAGTTTATTATACATATTCATAAAAGGTATCTCATAAGGATTGTTTTTACTTCCGCTACCACTAAATCTAACTGTATAGGAAGGAAAAATATCCATCATTCCTTTATAGAAAGTTATTTTATATGTTTCCTCTTCTGGTTGTATTTGCAGTTTACAAGAATCTTTATCTATTTTACTATCGCTTACCCATTCAATCATATTATCATGGAATAAATTTGTCCAGGCATTATCATTATCTTTCTTTGATGGCCTTATTTCTAAACCTAAATCTTTTACAAATTGATAAAACTCATCATCATCTTTTTCTTTTAGTGGAGTTTTATTTTTTATAATATTATATAATTCATCTATACTTTGAAAGAAATCATAATTTTCTTTTGTTATTGTAAATGTTTTTTTCTCTGGTAAGTCTTGTAGACTTTCTGTTGGTATATATTCCCAGAATAAATCTAGTGTGCCTCCATAAGCTATGCTAAAGCTTCCTTCTTCTGTAGTTATTATAAATTTATTATGATTATCAAGATCATATTTTTTTATTTTTAACATATTGTTCCTTCTTCCTCTAACTGAATTATAACATATAACTTGTTATAATTATACTTTTTTTAGGAATAAGTTTAGATAGAAAAAGTATTGATTTTATTCAATACTTTTAGGCTTTTTCTATATATTTTAATTCTCCCATGCGAGATGTTGGTACAAAACCTGCTTCTGATGCGATTACATCTGGAATTCTGTTTACAATGGTTGCACAAGTAAGTTCTACTGTATTCGGCTTTTCAATTACCATTGTTGTATTTGGTTCTCCATATATTGTCCATTCATTTCTATCAAATTCATCTTTATTATATACTTTTCCAATACATTCTGTCTCTAGCGTAATACCCTCTTTTGTCTCAGTAGTAACAACAGCACTCATACCTGTTGCCATACCTGCTTTTACGGTCATACCTAAGGTACTAGACTCAATATCATAATCATTAAATTGTGGTACACATTTTTGTCTTTGACTTACTACAGTTAAACCTAGTTTATCACAAAGCCATCCGTTTACATTCCACATATACGATGGAGCATAAGCACCACTTTCAATTACTTTTTGTCTTTCTTCATCAGATATTTCGTCAGCACTTGCTACATCACGTTCAAACTTTTCTTTTGTTAGCCCTGCTCCATGTGCTTTTGCTAAAGCAATTCCGTAGTCTTCTACATTATAAGATGAGCTACCTTTGATTTTTGTGATATTGTGACTTGCTCCTACTAAAGTAGTAATTAAATTTCCCCAGAAAGCATCTTGATATCCACTACCAGTAATAGTACAGTTATTTTCTTTGGCAAGTTTATCAATTTTACTAGTTAGTGTTGGATTAGAATTCATTGGGAAGAAAGCTTCTTCACATGTAGTAATAGCGTTAACTCCACATTTTGCACAAGTCATTAATGCATCTTCTACATCTGCAAGTAGACTCATTGTTGTTACAATGGCACAGTCTGGTTTTAAACTATTTAGTAGTTCTTCTGACTTTGCTGCGTCTTCTACAACTACTCCTACTTTATCTCCTCCCATGATTTCTCCAATATCTTTTCCTATTACTGCTGGATTATTATCCACAGCTCCTATGACTCTTCCACCATTTTCTATTACATAACGCATGGTGTAAACACTCATTTTTCCACAACCATATTGAAATATTTTTAGTCCGTTCATTTTTTCCCTACCTTTCTTTTTTAGTATATCACTTAAGTATAAATTAAAACGTTTTAGAATTAAAAAAAGTACACTTTTTAGTGTAACTTTACATTTATATTATTTTCTTTTTTTATTTATATATACTTTTATTAAATCTGGATCGTTTTGATTTTTTGGTAGGTTATTTAACGAAAAAAACTTCATATCTTTTGATTCTTCATCCCAGATTAAATCTCCAGAATACTTTCTAATCAAATACAATGCGGTATTATTTATTACAACATCTCCATTAGGGTACTCATTTTTTCTAGAAAGTCCTGAGACAATATCTAATAATTCCAAATCTTCTTCTCTTACGTCTAAATTAGTTTCTTCTTTTATTTCTCTGATTACTACTTCTTGAAATCTTTCTCCTACTTCTTGACATCCTCCAGGTAATCCCCATTTATCATTATCTTTTCTACTTTGTAATAGTATTTCTCCTTTATCATTTTCAATAATTGCTGCTGCTCCATCTTGTAAAATTGGAATTTTATGTTGTAATGTTCCCATGCACTTTCTTATAAACACAGGATAACCGTAGATTTTACTTACTTCCATTATTTCCTCTGCTGATAAGTTTTCTAACATTTTTACAAACTCTTCATAAGGCATTTCTCTTTGGTCTTGTCTTGTTAATTGTTTTATATGATTGATTATTTCTTTATTCTCCATATAAGTATTTTTCCTTTCTACTGCTAAGCTAAAGTTTATAGCTTTTATACAACTCTATCACAATATTAAAAATTTTCATTTTTATGTTCTATTTTCTCATCCATGTTAATATTTCCAAATACATAAGCTTCAGTATCTTTAAATCTGTCTATATTAGGATTGTATTTAGGAGACTCATTATTATCTTCTTTTAATATCTCTATTCTTTCCTTACTTCCCTTATCCACAAAGATTTTATCCAATTTCTCTTTTATTTGTTCTCTATTAAATGGTTTCGCTATATAATCTATAAAACCTTCTTCCATATATTTTTCTTTTGCACCGGATATAGCATCTGCAGTTAAAGCAATCGTTGGAATATCAAAATCTGTATTCTTTTTTAACTCTTGTAATGTAGTTTCTCCATTCATGTTTGGCATCATTATATCCATTAATATTACATCATACTTATTTTCTTTTACTTTTTCTAAACATTGTAACCCGTCATAGCATTCATCTATATCAAGATTTAAGTCTTGTAAAGCTTTTTTTGCTACCTTAATATTTAATTTATTATCATCTACTATTAACACTTTTTTATTTTGATAAGAAACATTTTGTATACGTAATTTTGTAGCTGTGTCCATTAATTTTTCTTCTGTCATCGTTGGTGTTAATCTACTAATTTTTTGGGGAATAGTTATTACAAAAATAGAACCTTTTCCATATTGCGATTGTACATTTATTTTACCAGCCATCATTTCTACTAATGCTTTTGTAATTGCTAATCCTAATCCTGTTCCTTCTGTTGTTGTATTCTTCTCTATATCTAGCCTTTCAAACTTTGTAAACAGTTTATTAATATTTTCTGCTTTAATTCCTCTTCCTGTATCCTGACAACTAATAATTAAATTAGAAATATTTTTATTTGTATTATTAATACATTTTATATTTAAATTAATTTCTCCTTTATCTGTATATTTAATTGCATTAGTAAGAACATTATTAATTATTTCTTTTACTTTAGATTTATCACCTATTACTTCATAAGGAATATCATCTGCTATATTTAAATTAAATATTATATTTTTTTCTCCAATCCGTGTCTTTGTGATTTTACATAAATTTATGATTTCTTCTTTAAAATTATAAGTTGTTTCAACAATTTCCATTTTATTTTCTTCTATTTTATTAATATCTAAAATATTGCCAACGATTTCTAATAACGTTTCACTTGCATTCATTATGTCATTTGAGTTTTCTACAACTTCTTGTGGTAAGCAATCTTTATAGGTTAAATTATCTTCTGATAAGCCAACAATAGCATTTAGCGGTGTTCTAATTTCATGAGACATACTAGATAAGAAGTCTGATTTGGCACGATTTGCTCTTTCTGCCTGATCCTTTGCTAGTTCTAGTTGAGCAATCATTTTTACATCTGGATTTTCTATGGTAAAAAACATGATGTAATCAAAAAATGTTAAAGAAATAGATATTACTATTAGATAGGGATTTAAAGAAAATAAAATCATTAATATTATTGCCATAAAGACAATACTAAGTATTGGAATATATCTTTTATCAGCTTTCTTTATATTAAATAGTGCTGTTAATATTGCCGCTAATATATAAAATCCACATACAATATAAGTAAATGTGATTGCACTACCTGCAACGCTATAATTACCATTTATACTTATCACTTCTACATTTAAAAACATAATTATTATTACTAATATGAAATCAAAAATTAAAAATCCATTTAATATTTTATAATACTCTTTTTCTTCTTTGAATTTATTAGTGATAAATAAGGTATATATTAAGATTCCATTTAGAAATAGAATTAGTAAGCAAAAATCTATTTTATTTAAAAAGCTTATAATTTCAATGTATTCATTTCCATTTGATAATACAGCTAACGATTGTAGAATAGTAACAATAATACTATCTATTACACTAATTATTAACATTACAGAATATACTTTATTTTCTACTAATGGAAAACGTTTTTTAAAAAAATATGCACAACATAATAATACTGAAAAGAAAATTGAGCATGCTGGTAATAAGATACCACTCATATCGCACCTCCTTCTGTTATTTGTATTATATCATAGTTTTTAAATAAAAGAAAAAGACTATAAATAATTTATAACCTTTTTAAAATCTATGTTGAAAATCATTTCTTTTTAATTCTTTTACATATGGAATTCCTGGTGTTGCATTTTCAATTGCTTCCCATACTAATAAAGGATCGTTTGGATTTCTTTTGTCTGCGGTTAATTCTATTTCTGTATCATATTTACCAGCTGTTTTCACTCTTTGTTCTAGCTCATCTTCCCAGGCTTCTGTAGCGTTATTAAATCCTTGTAGAAGTTGACTTCGTGTCGTTGTTCCATAATTTTCCATACATTTATAATACCAGGTTAGCATATTTTCTCTAATCTGTATTATTTCTTCTTTTGCATTTTTTCCTTCTAAATAAATAGGATCATCTATTACAGTATGGATAGGATTATCTTTCCCCTTTTTATGAGTATTATTAATATAATGAATTATAGGTACAATAGGATAAAATGAACCATCTTCTTTTTTAGCAGTTCGATAAAATCCACTATAAAAATCTAACATTTCACCATTTGGTTTTTTGTTCCATACTCCTTCCGGATATATTATCAAATCCATACCTTTTTGTAATATATGTTGACATTTGTCAATAGATGTATGTCTACTGCTTTCTACTTTTCTGTTTACTACTGCAACACCATTTTTTATTGCTAATAATCCATCTATTGTTCCATATAATTTTGGTAAGCTACCAAATAGTATAAATGCTCTTCTTTCTGCCGCAAGAATAGTTGCTAAAACGTCATCTTTAAAATGATGATTTGCTATAAATATTACGGGCTCATCTGGTAATTTTATCTTTCCTAAAGGAGCTCTATTTCTATCAGGAAAAGTTTCTGAGTCATTTCTTAATAATTTACATCTATCTTCTATAATTTGTGGATTCTTTAAGAATAATTTACCATATTTTGTTATAAGTTTATGAAATGTTTCTCCTTCTTGAAAACTCGAATCTGGTAATGCTGTAGCAATATCATTTTCTAGTAGATATGCATAATTTTGTACTAAATAATCAAATATAATATTTGTTTTTTCTCCTGCGGTTAAATCTTCATCTTTAGTAATTAAGTTTTTAGAAATTAATTCATCTAAAATTGCTCTTGTTTGTTTTTGCATATAATATTCCTTCATTCAATTGACGTATATTTTACTACTAAACTGTTATTCTGTCAATTAATACGGGCATTCATAAAAAACAGGGTATCAGTATTTATCCTCTAATATTAATTCTAAAAGATAATGCCCTGATTCTTCATATGTTATTATTCCATCTTTATTTAAATCTTCTTTTTCTTCATAGAACAAATCGTCTTTTAAATAAATTTCTTCTTCTCCTTTACTTAAATGACTTAAAGCTCTTGCAATATAAATATTTTTTTCATTTCCATATTTATCCTTTATTTGTCTTACTAAATTATAATCCTCTTTTGTTAGTACAAAGTTTCTTTTAGATTCTTTTGGAACACAATCTACATAACTACATGAATAATATTCTTTTAATACTACCTTTCTAGTTAACCGATTAATTTTTACTGTATATTCTGTTGGTGGAATAATGCCATCATTTACTGTAAATGATATATCTGATAATAAAAATATTAAACCTAATACTATTAATATTGTGGCAGCTTTTATTATATTTGCCACTTTGTCATTTGAATTGTTCTTCATATTTACTTCCTATTACTCCCTTATATTTTCTTTTAGCACTCCTATTATATATAATTTAACATATTTATTAAGAAATTTCTATAGTGTCATGTTTATTTTAAGGTATTATAGTTAACTATTTCTTGCAATCATTTCTTCTCAGTGGTACAATCAGTTAAACAATTTTAAATAGAGGTGTTCGTTGTGAAAAGATATAGTCAAGATGATATAGATACAGTTATCAAAATTCTTAAAGATGATGGTGTAATTAGTGTTCCTACAGATACCGTTTATGGAATCTGTGCTAGAGTTAATTCTCTTAAAGCATTTCATAAATTAGTTGAAATTAAGAATCGCCCTGATAATAAAAATTTCCCGATTATGTGTAGTGATTTAGAGCAAATTAAGAGTATTAGCATTGTAGATAAAAAAGTAAAAAAATTAATTAATGCATTTATGCCTGGACCTATTACTCTAGTTTTAAGAAAAAAGAATGATACTTTTTTAACTATTAATAATGGTGGTGAAAGAGAAACAAATGAGATTGCTGTTAGAATGGCTACTTCTACCTTTTTAAAAGAGGTGATTATAGGTGTAGGATGTCCCTTATTCATGACTAGTGCTAATAAAAGTGGTATGGACGTATGTAAAAGTTTAGATGATATAGAAAAGATGTGTCCTACATTAGATGGTATGGTAGAAGGAGATGTCTCTTTTGGAGAGGCTAGTACTATTGTTGATTGTACTGATGATAATATAGTAATTCAAAGACCCGGTCCAATTGCAGAAGAACAGGTTATGGAAGCATTAAATGGATAGTCAGAGTACATTATTTTATTCTTTCTTCCATTAAAGCATCCTTTTTAAATTAAAAAGGTGTCAACAAATTAAATACTTGTTCACACCTTTTTTACTAAATATTCTTAATATTTGGTGGACATTTCATAAAAATCTGAACCAATTTTTAATTTTATAAATATTGATTTTTCCCTTTTTTTATGCGTTCTTTCCACAGCAATTCTTATATTTCTTACCAGAGCTGCAAGGACAAGAATTCCAAGTATTTATAGTATTTATGTTATTTACATAATTACTGATATTTCAAAGATTTGTGGCACAGGAAAGAAAAATATTTATGATATTTATAGAACTATGAGTACCATGTATGTTTTGTGATTTGAAAACAATTGGTAACATTGTGTGCATTCGCTAGCAATCTTCCCAATAATTCTATTTATAATCTCTTTATAAATAATCTTATTATATTTTAAAATTATAGAAAATGTGTAAAATGAATAAGTCGATTGGCTTATTTTTTCTTTACTAAATGAATTGTGTTATCTTTATCGCTTATAATCACTTGCAATAAATCTCTAATACTATGCTCTGCATCTACTATATAATAATCTATTCCTGCATTTTCCGCACCAATTTTATCGCTTTTAATGCTATCTCCTATCATAATACAATCATCTTTGTTTGTATCTTCAATTGCTAGTTTAAATGATTCTAAATCTGGTTTCATTGCATCTTCACCTGCAATAATTTGATCAATATACTCATATAAACCATTTCGTTTTAATCTTGGTATTTGAGTTCCACTAAACCAGCTAGTAAGAATTACTATATCTTTGTTATTTGCTTTTAAATAATCAAATAACTCTATAACTCCATCAACTAATTGATCTTTTATAGTTTCTCCGTTATGAATCATCCAACCTTCTATTACTTCTTCACTTACACTAAATCCATAACTTTTAAAATAATTACTTAGTGTTTTAAAATCATATTTTGGAAATTCTAATTCATATTTATTTAATATAAGTTGTTTTTTGCCGAAAAATTCTTCTTGTTCTTCTAAAGGTATACTTTTTCTTAAAAAATCATCCTCTTTAGACCAATCGGGAATCAATAATGTATAGTCTAAATCAAATATATACTTTTTATAATTTTTCATAATTTTCCTCGCTCCTTGTAAATTATTATATATAAAAATTATTGTTCATACAATGTAATACTTTTATTATTGCTTTTGATTAAAATCTACTTACAAAATACCTTCACCCTACTTGCTATTCTATTTTAAATTTATACTGAAACACTTTTTATCTTTTCACTACATTTATATTTCATATTACCCAATGTAAACGGAGTTATCTTTAACAAAAAAAACTAGCAAAGGAATGCTAACTTTTTTGTTTCCAAAATTGTTTCCAAAAATTTTTCCCTTATTTTATAAGGCTTTTCCGAGATTTTGGTAACATCTTTCCTAATTTTGGAAACAAAATGGAAACAAATCGACTATTTTTTGTAATTTTTTAATTTTTAAAACCCTCGTAATCCCTTATTTTATAAGCTATTTGCCACAACAATTTTTATATTTTTTTCCCGAACCACATGAAAATTATTTGACTATATTTTAAGCGCATATAGTACAAATAGTATTATGTTTATTTCTTTATTTCATGGGCATTTAGTACATTATATTATTAGTATTATCTATATTATAAATATTACTAATTTTATATTTACGCGGACAAAATGTGGACAAAATCATCATTTAATATCTGATATTACAAAATGTTTTGCTTACCCAAAATAATTATAACAGAAAACTATTTAGTTTAGTAAAAAAATGGTAGACTAATATGTAATTTTCATTCAAAACGTAATTTAAAGTACTTTTGGGTAACATAACATATCCAAAATTATTACTCACGGTAATTTATAAATAAATTTAAATATATCGAAAAAACAATTTGTTTTTCAAGTATGTAATAAATTATACGATTTTCATGTTATAATTATTAGGGAGGTAAATTATGATAATTACACCAATAAAAATACAGGGAAAAAAGACAAAACTGGTTCCACATATAATAGAAAATATAGATTTAACTGATAATACAATTTGGGTCGAACCATTTCTTGGATCTGGGGAAGTATTATTTAATGTCAATCCAAATAAAGCAATTGTTTCTGATAATAATAAATTAATAATAGATTTTTATAAGAAAATACAAACAAAGAAAATATCTTCACAAATTGTTAGAGAATTTCTTGAAGAACATGGAAAAAAACTAGAAGATATAGGAGAACAATATTATTATGAAATGAGAGATATTTTTAATAAAACTCATGATCCATTATATTTTTTATTTTTAAATAGATCTTGTTTCAACGGAATGATTAGATTTAATTCAAAAAAAGAATTTAATGTTCCATTTTGTAAAAAAGAAAATAGATTTGCAAAGGCTTACATAACAAAAATAGTTAATCAAGTCAAAAAAATAGAAGATATAATATTATCTCACGGCGATAATTGGCAATTTATTTGTTGTGATTGGAAAGAAACCTTTAATAAATATAAAAATAATAAAAATGCTTTTTTTTATTTTGATCCACCATATATTAACAGAAATTCTGATTATTTTAATAAATGGGAAGAAAAAGAAAATAATGATTTTTTTAATACAATAAAAAATAATCAAATAAACTTTATACTTTCTAATTGGTATTCTAACAAATATAGAAATAATGACGTAATAATAAATAATTTTGAAAATAATCAATTTACAATTGTAAAAATAGATCACTTTTATCATGTGGGTGGAAAAGAAGCAAATAGAAATTCTATAATTGAGTGTTTAATAAAAAATAAAGATGAATGATATGCTATTCATCTTTATTTTTTTTATCTAAATATTCTTTCAATGACGTATAATCTTTTATTGAAGCCCTATATTTAGGAAAACCTCTCCAATATTCTTCAAACACTTTATTACCCAATGAAGAGAACAAACCTTTTCCATTTTTAAAGTCATTAATATCATTTGAATGTATGGTGCCAATATTTTCTGTATTTCCACTACCTGGCTTATCTCCACCAATTTTATATTTTTCTTGAATAAAATATTCTACATTAGTAAATGGCGGTTCTATAACATCTTCATTTATATTAATCATTTGACCAGCTTTAGAATTTGGATTTCTATCATAAACAAAACCTATAACATAATGTTTAACATATTGATCATATGGATACGCTATGTTTTTAACATTATTTCTCAAGAATGATGCGTATGATCCCAAAGTAAAATTATATTTGCACACTTCTCCGGATGCTTTATATTTTCTATAAGTAGTTTTTATATCTACAGCAATTTTTTCACCATTTTCTTTTATAATTGTAAAATCAGGATATACAGTTTGACTTTCAGTTTCTTCTAATGTCCAATTATTTTCTAAACATATTCCCATTAATACTTCTGTAGATAACAACTCAAAGATTCTGCCAATCAATTTTGAATCACTTCCTAGAGTTAAAACATTTAATCCACCAAGCAATAATCCAGTAACATTAAAATCAATCTTCTCAGCTTTTTCGTAAAATGAAGCTATAAGTTTATCATCCATACTTCTCACCTCATATTAATTTTAACATATTAATTAAAATTAGCAAAATATATAAATCCCCAAAAAATTATATAGATAATTAATACTAGTAAATTTATGTTCAAATATCCCCTTATGAACAGTATACACAAAATTTGCGTTTTAACTATTTTAAATAATTTAATATTCATTATTAAATGCTGAATTAGAGAATTTTCCTGTTATCTCCTCTCTATATATTTATTTAAGTTGAAAAAACAAATATATTTATCATTAAATTAAACATAAAAAAAGAGCACAAATTCTATTCAAAATAGTTTAAGGTATTTGTGCTTTATTAAGATTTAAAAGTATTTATACTTGGCACACTTTCGTTATTGGCTCTGCCAATATCGTAGTGTGTTACTATAATGTAATTATAGTTTTTGATTTTATAATATATACAAGAGAATATACTCTATTATATAAATATTCAACAAATATTAAATCGTCTATTGGTTCCCGAATTTCTTTTTTATCGTTAAAATATTCATTATGTCTTATATCAAAAAATTGGTTTGCAATTTTCATTGTTTCATCTATTTCATTTTTTATCACTGTATATTTTTTTGAATTTTCTTCTTCACATATTAGCAAGGCTGCATTTTTAATTTTATCTGATTTAGATTTTCCTTTTTGAATTGATATTAAATATTGCAACGAATCTACAACATAATCTAGCGCAGCTTTCTTATCAATTAATTCTGAACTCATAATCATTTCTTCCGCAAAATTCATTTTTCTTTCTAGCATTTTATAATTGATTATTTTATCATTAAAAGTTGTAGTTTTATAACCTTGTGATACAACTTTCCCTCTTAAAAGTTTATATGGTAGCTTAAATTTTCTAAATATAGCATTAACTTGTTTAGTATACTCATATCTTTTATCACTTTTGATCCATTCATTAAATGATAATTCTATAAACAATTTTATTTCATTAATATTATTCATGTTATTTTCATCAAATTGTTGACCATAATGCAATCTATATTGATAATTATAATCAATATCTAAAAAATATGTCCCATTGTTCCAATTATCATATCCTACATACTCTTTTTTTATTATATCACTATATGGTAATTCGTTTTCTAAAAATGTTTTATAACTTATCCAAAATTTTTCTATTGTTGTCAAACCTTTTTCAGTATAATCATACCCATTATCAATTAAGTATTTTTTTAGCATAGCTTTAACTGTCTTTCCATCTTGAAAAGCAGTACCGGATCTAAATAATGCACAATCTTCTAAGTTAGGAACGTCATTTTTTAAAACTTTTATAATTTCAATTAGTAAATCAAACATAGAATTTTCATTTATACATAATTCAGATGAATTTTCATAATATAAAAATTCATTATCTATTTGTTTTATATAATCAATAATATAATTTGCTTTTGTTTTCTCAATTTTACTCATAAGTTTTCACCTATTAGTATTATACATTAATCACAATTGAAAGTCATCTTTACTTTTATCTCTATATAATTTAGATGGAATGTGTTCATGAAATTCTTTTCTAAATTCTTTTTCTTCATACTTAGGGATATTGAAGTTATGAAATAATTTATAAATAAATTCTATTATAGCTTTTATGATACTTTCTAAATAATCTATTGTTTCAGTTAATCCTTCTATTTGATTTTCTAGTTTTTTATTTCTTAAATGTAGATTTGATAATTCGTTATTTAATGATTTATTTTCTTTGTGTGTTTCTGATAATGTCTCTGAGAATTTTTTCATACTATTGAAAGTATTAGTTATTTTTGGTTGCATTTCTTCTATTTTTTTAGCTTCTTTTATAACTTGATTCATACATTCTAATGTTTCTTTTTTTACTTTTACAGATTCTTTATCAAACATGATTGGTTTATTACTTTTGAGTTGTTCTTCTAAATTATTAATAGATTTTTCTAAATTGTTTTCTTTTTTAGTTAGTTCTTTTTCTAAATTTGATGTTATCTTTTTATATTCTTTAACACTTAAATTTTCTATACAACTACCTTTTAAACCTCTTTCTAAATCATAACCATTATCTTTTAACCTTTGATGATATTTGTCTTGTAATTCTGATAAATGTTGCTTATCTCTTATATATTGTTTTTTTGATATTGTATATCTCTCACTATTTGTTCTTTTATCAAATTTCTTTACTAATGGTATTACTACACAGTGTATATGTGGTGTTTTTTCATCCATATGTACTGTGGCATGTAATATTTGTTCTTTCGTATATCCTAAATCTTGATATACGAATTCCATACAAGTATCTGCCCATTTTTTAACATCTTCTTTGCTCATGTTTTTAAAGAAGTCATTAGTAGCAGTGAATAGCAATTCATCTGCTACTACATTTTTAGAATTATTTAACATTTGATTAAATGTCTTTTTTCTATCTTCTCTTTCTGTCTTTTGTCTTTCATCATGTTCTTTTTTATATTCTAATGTTTTTTCATAAAATCCTTTAACATACTTTGGTTCTAATGGAACTAATTCTATATTGTCTTTGGTATTTTCTATCTTTATATCCGGATTGGAATTATATGCTTTCTTTTCTCTTTTATTATGTGATCCAATTTGTGCTAAGTCTTTTAGTGTATATATTGGTTCACTTCTAAATATTGCATAATTTAAACTCACTTAATCCCTCCTTTTATGTCATATTTAATGGTGTCGGCTATTGTATTAGATTTAATTGTTTGTTCTAAACTATTTATAGCTTTTAATTTAGTTTCTTCTGTAGAACTTATATAATAATTTCCAGTTGTTTCTATATTTCTATGGCCAAGTAAATCTGCTATATCTCTTAAATCTATACCGTTGTTTAATGTTTTTGTTGCATAACTTCCTCTAAGGTCATAGAATCTACAATCAATATTTAGTTCATTTTTTATTATTTTGTAAGGATATTTAG
>JAGHJJ010000065.1 GCA_017886705.1 Bacilli bacterium
ATTATGCTGATTAAAGGAATTTATAATCCTTTGATTACACAATAAAAGAGAACTAATTTCTAGTCCTCTTACGTAGTTCATTTATCATAAGTTTTGGTTTCACCAACACTATTTGACATTGAACCAAATTAAATTCCTTTTTTTAGTTTAAATCTTTAAAATAAATTGTTTTTTCTACTACTCTTTTAATATCAATATCATTGAAAGGTTTTTTTATCATATCTACAATTTGATACTTAAAAGCTTTATCAATCGTCTCTTTAGAAGAATCTCCTGAAATAATAGATACTGGCATTTCTGTAAACAATTGATTTTGCTTCATATAATCTAATACAGCAAAACCATCTACATTAGGCATATTTAAATCTAGAAGAATAGCTTTAATATTATTATTTCCTTGGTTAGCTTTAATAATTTCTAAAGCTTCCTTTCCATCTTTTGCAATGCCTACTTTATACGTATTACTAAAGATTCTGCTTACAAAATTTCTTACAATATTAGAGTCATCTGCTACCAAAATTGTTGGCTCTTCATATACTTCTCCTAAAGAGATCATAGATGGTTGTTCTTCTAATAATTCTGCTTCATTCCTGTTTGAAGAAGGATTTTCTACTTCTTCTTTTCCTAAATATTGTTTTACAACATGAGTTAAACGATTCACTTCTTTCATTAGTTCATCATAAGTATCATAAATATAGTATACATCCCCTGCTTTGCTTTTCATTTCTTGATTATAGGCAAGCTCTGCTAATTTTGTGAAACCAAAATATTTAGCATCACTTTTTAAAGAATGAACATATATTGCATAATTGTTCATATCTTTTGTATTTTTATATTCTTCAAGTTTTGGTATCTTTTGAGCAATACCAAGTAAAAATTCTCCAACAGTATCATTATAAGTCTGCATATCTCCAAATAATTCTAGACTTTTATCAATATCAACACCATTTTCTTTTAAAAAATCAACATTCAACATATTCTCATCCTCTTATACTTTCTTTTAATTTGATTATAGCTCAAAATGAAAACTTCTGCAATCTTTTCTTAGTCTACATTGTAACAGTAGAAGATATTTGCTGGTTTTTTCCCATAGTTACTTCTCTATTCTTACTATTCTTAACTAACTCCAAATACAAATTATCTTTTGCTGAATCTTTATTATTAAAATAATCATCAATTAGTTCACTAGTAGTTTTAAACCGTATATGACCATTATCTTTTACAAATTCATAATGAAATTGGGAATATTTATTATATAGCTGAGGCTTTTCATTTAATAACGACAAAGTTTCCTCTTCCACTCGGACTTTCTTACCATCAATTACTCTCATTGTATCATGATTAGTAAGTAGTGCATAATCTGCTGCATATTCCTTTTTCTTAGACTCATCTAAAGCTCCAAACATCATTTTTCTAAAATGTTGCTCAAAAAGTAAACCATAAACTCTAGCATCCACTTCTATGAGCATATGATAATAATTGTCATCATATATTTTTTGATTTCTTTTACGAATCATACTTTCATAAAACATAATTAAATCATTTCTATCCTCTACAATACGATGATAGCGTTTATAATTTTGATATACATGACGAGCTTCATGACCAAGAGTATTTAAAATGAAAGTACCACCATGATGAATAAAATTATCAAAATTTTCCTCATCAATACGCGCAACATAAGCCTGTGTTTCTCCTGCTGTGTCTTCTTCTAATTTTTTCTTCTCTAATGTCGCATCATTGACAACTTTTTTAATAATCTGACAAAAATTTTGTTGGAGCGCACCATACACTAACTCGGGTGAATAATGTACAGCCTGACTAGCAGTATTAGCAATAACGATATTTTGCATAGCAGATGCAAACTGGTCTTGATAATAATCTCCATTATCAAACAAATTAATAAGAGCTTCTTGATCTGCATTTGATAACTCTTTAGCACCGGTCAACTCAGCAATCATCTTTTTTGCCCAAGATAAGTATTCCCTATTAATATCCTCTCTAGATAAATCAGAAACGAGAGAACTATATTTACCCAATTTCAGTAAACTTATCATAACAAAAGGATCTTTTAATTCTTCCTCACTAAGATTTCCTAAAATGTCTGTTATTTTTTCTACATCTTCTTTTAATGCTAAATTTTCACTACCACAAAATTCACAATCCAAGGTTTGATTAGAAGCTTCCCCTCCACAATTAGGGCAAAGGCAATCTTTTACAACTTTTTGTTGCTCAGTTAATAGTTCCCTTTTCCAATTCGCTTCTAACATGAATTAAATCCTCAGTCTCCTTTATTTGATATAAAATAACCTTACGCATCTCATCATCTGTTTCATCTTCATACAGTTTCTTTAAAGCTTCTAATTTTTCTTCCAGTGTCATTTGAAAATCCATATACTCCTCCTGTGTTTATTTTCTTACCTTGTATGAGAACAATATAACACAAAACAGGGTATCATGGCAATTAAAAATAGTTACTAAAGTAACTATTATAAATGGAAATAATAAGTGTCCGCACATCTAATTACCTAAATGTAAGTTATTTTATTGATTTAATAGTAACATGTTTGAACTTTTGTAGTCAAACATTGCACGTGGATAATTATTTATCCAA
>JAGHJJ010000066.1 GCA_017886705.1 Bacilli bacterium
ATTAGTTGTAGGATACAAACGAAAACGATAAGATTTATACATAATATTCCTCCCCTGATGAGAACACTATATAATACATTTGTTCGCATGTCAACTATTTTTTATCAAGTTTTCAAATTTGCATTTTGAGGAGCAAATTCCTAATATATTAAAAAAACGCATAACAGCGTTTTTTTATTCACCAACTTCTTCAAATTGTGAATTATATAGATTAGCATAGAAACCATTTTTCTTTAGTAATTCTTCATGTGTTCCTTGCTCTACAATATCTCCTTCGTTCATAACTAAAATTAAATCAGCATTTTTAATCGTTGACAAGCGATGGGCAATAATGAAACTAGTTCTTCCTTCCATTAATTTATCCATAGCTTCTTGAATTAATATTTCTGTACGAGTATCTACACTACTTGTTGCTTCATCTAGTATTAATATTTTAGGATTTGCTAAAATAACACGAGCAATCGTAAGTAATTGTTTTTGTCCTCCAGAAATATTATCTGCCTCTTCATTTAAAACCATGTCATATCCATCTGGTAAAGTTTTAATAAAGTGGTCAACACTTGCAGTATGACAAGCTGTTTTAATTTCACTGTCGGTTGCATCTAGTTTACCATACTTAATATTTTCTTTAATCGTTCCATTAAATAACCATGTATCTTGTAATACCATACCAAACACACGGCGAATATCACTACGATTAAACTCAGTCATATCTTTACCATCGATTAAAATACGACCACTGTTTAATTCATAAAAACGCATTAATAATTTTACAATGGTAGTTTTTCCAGCACCTGTAGGTCCAACAATAGCAATCTTTTGACCATCTTTTACTTTGGCACAGAAATCGTGAATAATAATCTTATTCTTATTGTATCCGAAACATACATGATCAAATTCGATGTTACCATGTAATCCTTCTGTTGATAGAGGATTTTCTATTTGTTGTACTTCTTCTTTTAAAGCTAAGAATTCAAATACTCTCTCACTAGCAGCAACAGCTGATTGAACCGTGTTCATTACTTGAGATAACTGGTTAATTTGTTGTGTAAAGTTACGTACATATTGCGTAAATGATAAGATATCTCCTACTTCAATACGATCACGAATAACCATATATCCACCTAATATAGAAATAACAACATAACCTAAGTTACCAATAAATTGCATAATAGGATGCATCGCAGTAGATAAGAATTGGCTCTTCCAAGCACTACGATATAGTGTTTTATTGATTTCATCAAATTTCTTAATCGCTTTTTCTTCCCCGTTAAAAGCTTTTACAATATCATGTCCTCCATAGATTTCTTCTACATGTCCATTAATATGTCCTAAGTAATCTTGTTGCATCGTAAAGTACTTTTGACTCTTTTTAACAACTATTCTAAGTACTAACATGCAAATTGGAATAATTAATACTGCTGCTATTGTCATAGGAATATTAATAGATACCATCATGATAAAGATTCCTATGATAGTTGCAATACTAGTAATAATAGTTGTGATGGATTGGTTTAGTGCTTGAGATAGTGTGTCGATATCGTTTGTTACAATAGATAATACTTCACCATGTGTTTTTTTATCGAAATATTTCATTGGAAGTTTATTTATCTTTTCACTTAAGGAGTTACGAAGTCGGTAAGAAATGTCATTTGATACTCCTGCCATAATTACTCCTTGGATACCAGAACATAAGGCACTAGCAATATATAAAGCTATTAGAATAATTACTGTATGATTAATTAAATCGAAATCAATACCACCGGTATTAGAAATCTTTCGCATTAATCCGTTAAATATTTCTGTTGTAATATTTCCTAATATTTTAGGTCCAACAATAGTAAGAACGGTAGAACCAATAGCAAAAACTACTACGAAAAACATGGCTACTTTATAGTCTTTTAAGTAAGACAAAAGTTGTTTTAATGTTTTTCCAAAGTTTTTTGCTTTCTCTGGAGCACCGCCTCCTCCGGGACCTCCATGACCGATTCTAGGCATTTTCTAACTCCTCCTTACTTAACTGTGATAAAGCAATTTCTTTATACACATTACAATTTTTCATTAGTTCTTTATGAGTACCAATACCTACTACGCTACCTTCATTTAAAACGACAATTTTATCAGCATTCATAATTGTTGAAATACGTTGAGCAACGATTAGTACTGTTTTATCTTTTGTGATTTTTGCAAGTTCTCCACGTAGTTTTGCGTCCGTTTTAAAGTCAAGAGCAGAAAAGCTATCGTCAAATACATAAATATCTGGATTCTTAGCAATGGCTCTCGCAATAGATAAACGTTGCTTTTGTCCACCAGAAACATTGGTACCACCTTGACTAATATCATAGTCTACTCCGCCTTTTAGTTTAGAAACAAACTCTGTTGCTTGTGCCACTTCTAAGGCTTTGTCTACATCTTCATCTGTAATATTTTCATTACCATATTTAATATTATCTTTGATTGTTCCAGTAAATAGTACACCTTTTTGAGGAACGAATCCAATTTTTTCACGAAGTTCATGTAAATCTACATCTTTAATGTTTACTCCATCTACTAAAAGTTCTCCATCTGTAACGTCATAAAATCTTGGAATTAAATTAATTAATGTTGATTTACCACTTCCTGTAGACCCGATAAAGGCAGTTGTTTCACCAGGGTTAGCTACTAAATTAATATCCGTAATAACATCATAGTCCGCATCTGGATAACGGAAACTTACATTCTTGAACTCTACTTTTCCTTTTTCTTCTGGTTTGAAGTCTACTAAATGATCACTATTATAAATAGTATCTTTAGTTTCAATAATTTCCATAATACGTTTTGCTGATACATTAGCACGTGGTAACATAATTGACATCATAGAAATCATTAAGAATGCCATAATTATTTGCATGGTATATTGAATGTAGGCCATGATATCTCCTACTTGCATTGCTCCAGAGTCTACACCTTTTGCTCCTTGATATACAATAACTAAACATACAAAGTTCATGACTAACATCATAATAGGCATCATAAAACTCATGGCACGGTTGATAAATAAGTTGACCTTAGTAAGACGTTTATTGGCTTCTTCAAATCTTTCTTCTTCATGACGTTCATTTGAGAAAGCACGAATTACTGGAAGACCAGATAAAATTTCACGAGTAACAAGGTTTAATTTATCGATTAATTTTTGTACTCTATTGAACTTAGGCATAGCTATTGCAAATAAAGTAACAACAACAGCTAATATTGCTACTACAGCAACACCAATAATATAAGTCATATCAGCATTAGTACGCATTGCCTTCATAACACCACCAATACCAATGATTGGAGCGTAGAATACAACACGAAGTAAGAATACGACTACCATTTGTACTTGTTGTACATCATTTGTCGTTCTGGTAATTAATGATGATTGACCATATGTCTTAATCTCATTTTTAGAAAAACCAACAACCTTAGTAAACACTTTATGACGAAGTGTTTTAGCAAGTCTTGCTGCCATACGTGAACCAATAAAGACAATTAGTATTCCAACTAACATTGCTGCAAGAGCAATTCCTAGCATAATAAGACCTACTTTAAAAATATACATAGTCTGAATTTGGTCAGTATCTACACCAATTCTTTGATATTCGGTTTTTACATAACTAACAGCAGCTTGATCAATAATAGTATCTGGAATATCTTTTAACTTTTTATCGATATCTTTTAGCATCTTTCCACGTTCAGTATCACTCATCATATTAAGAGCTTGATATAGGCTAACACCTTCTGGCAAATCAAAAGACACACTACCTTCTTTACTCTCATCAGACTGTTCTGCAAAGCTTACAATTAGCATTGGCTTTGCCATGATAGAACTAACTTTTTCAGTATCACTATCCTCTTTTAGCTCATAAATATTTTCTCCTTGATAAGTATCTGTTTTTTCATAATGATTTAAGATATATTTCTTATCACTTTTATCCATGAATAAAACTAACTTATTTAAGGTATCTTCTCCTATCGTTTCTATTGCAGCATTTTCAATACCACCTTGTTGTACACCTACATTAACAATCTTCGATGTATAATCTGGTAATGTTAAATCTAGATAAGCTTGTACAAAAAGTAATAAAATAACTGCTAAAACAGAAAAGATAGAACTTTTTAAATACTTAAAAACTTTTAACATCTCTTATCCTCCTTATAAATTCCATAACATAGTATATTAACTTTTCTCCTATATTGTTCCCTAATACTGGAAATATTATTACTCCTTACAGCTTCTGTAATACCAATTAATAAATTATGCATAAACAAATGAAATATGAACTCTAAGTCACTTGCCTTTATCTCTTCTGTGGCAATAGAATCCTTTACATATAGAAATAAAGCATGCCCTGGACGATCAAATTTTTCTTTATAGATATTAAAATATAAAAATATATTTTTTAAAAATCTAGAAAAATCATGGTCTTCAATTTCTTTTGTAAATACATCAAAAAGCTTAAAAAAAGAGTTTTTAATATCTCCACGACAAGAGAGAAATACTTCCTTTGTCAAAGCGAATACTTTTTTCTTATTTAATTCTAAGATATAACCAAATAAATCATCTTTATCCGTAAAATAAGTATAAAAACTTCCTCTAGAAATATTAGCGTTTTGAATAATTCTATTTACTGATACTTCTGTATATCGTACTGTTTTAAACTCATTCATAGCGACTTCTAACAATTTATTTTGTTTCCTAGAATCTAGATTTAGAAACGTTTGACTAGGCATGGTAACACCACCTTTAATATCTACAATATGACAGGTTGTCATACAATTATTCATTATATATGACAAGGTGTCATTTGTCAATAAAAAAATAAGGTAAACTTTACAGATATAAATGGAAATAATAAGTGTCCGCACATCTAATTACCTAAATGTAAGTTATTTTATTGATTTAATAGTAACATGTTTGAACTTTTGTAGTCAAACATTGCACGTGGATAATTATTTATCCAATC
>JAGHJJ010000067.1 GCA_017886705.1 Bacilli bacterium
ATAAAGATAAGGTAGGCGGTAAGATGGCGAAAAAAATTAAAGTACTATTCAGTCTAAGTGCTTTTTGCATTATATTAGGAGTAATATTAAATTTTACAACCAGTTTTAAACAAGATAAACAAGAAGTAGCTAAAAGGATGAAAGTGATTAATTCTACTTATGAATTGTTTAAAGAAAATACAACAGAATTTAGCAATACCCGAGATAATTTATATGACAATGTATTTTCTGAACTTTATTTTGAAACTTTAAATATAACAATTCCTAACTGTTTAGAAGAATTACAAAAATATGAAAATGTATTAAATCAAGTAGAAGTAGAGGCAAAAGCACTTCAGGAAAACTGTCAGGATATTTATTTTCCATCATCAGATATAAATACCAAATGTAAAACATCATTAGAAAAATATGAAGAAATGGTTAACTATTTTGTAAATGATATAACACAAGTGAACCAAAATATAGAAGAATATAATAAATATAACCAAGAAAATCAAACAGGGATAGCACCGGTTCAAAAGTATAATACTACAAAAAAATATATTGATTTTAATAAAGATAGTGAATATACAGGAAAGGAAGATTTTTAGTATATGAACAACCAAGAAATCGAAAATTCGAAAAATCAGAATTTAAAAAAAGAAAAGAAAAAATGGAGTAAAAAGAAAAAAATAGGTATCATTTTTACAACTCTATTTATTACAGGACTTTCTGTTTTCTTATTTTTGTTTTATGGACCTTGGCCAGGATTTAGAAACTTTTGGATTACAAGTGCCATGACTACAATGTCCCATAAATATTTAGCAACATGGTTTTATAGTGATGAGACAATTCAAAAAGTCTTAGAAAATAACAAGATTATTGAAGTAGGAGAAGTAACAGATCCAGATTTAATAAAATTTAAAAAATATAATGGAAGTATGCTAATTTTTAAAAATAAATATGAAAAAGAAATATTGACAAAAGATAAAGGAAATGATTTGTATAAGATAATAAATGTAAGCGGAAAAACATATCAAGGCTTTTTAGTTGCTATATATGATCCATCTAAAGTAACAATCGCAACAACTAGATATTTAGGAACAAGAGGAGAAGCAATTACAGATGTTGCTGCAAGGGAGAATGCCGTAATTGCTATGAATGGTGGCGGATTTTATGATCCAGATTGGAATTCGAATGGTGCCATGCCCCATGGTACAGTAATTCAAAATGGACAAATTGTGAGTGATTTTCAAGATGCTAATATGGGAGGTGGATTTATAGGATTCACAAATGATAATAAATTAGTATTGGGAAAAATGACCAAAGAAGAAGCATTAGAGATGGGATATAGAGATGCAATAGAATTTGGACCATTCTTAATAGTTAATGGAAAAAGTTCCTTTATTAAAGGAAATGGTGGCTGGGGAATAGCACCGCGCACTGCCATTGGTCAAAGAAAAGATGGTATTGTATTATTTTTAGTAATTAATGGACGACTTCCCAATAGTATAGGAGCTGATATGGTAGATTTAACTGAAATTATGGAAAATTATGGAGCATATAATGCTGCTAATCTAGATGGAGGTTCTTCAACAGAATTAGTCGTTCAAAATAAAATAATCAACACTCCGGTAGCCGGTGGAACAAATGGATTAAGAGATATGCCTACCTTTTGGATAGTAAAAGAATAAGGAAAAATGATGGAAATGATTTGACATAAAAAAATCTCTATAGTAAAATAATATATCAAATTTTATGAACAATAAGATAATGTAAATAGTAGAAAAATAAGAAATGATTTTACAAACAGAAATTGGTGATAAAATGGAACTATATTTAAGAAAAGTAACAATATTTGATAAACAAATAGTAGATGACTTTGCAAGAGAACACTATGCGGTAAAAGACAAAATAGAGGCAGGAGACTGTTCGTTAATACTAGGTAAAACTTATGAAGAATATGATGACTTCTATGAATGGTTCAAAGCAGAACAAAAACTAGATAGGGAAGAAGATTTAAAAAAAAATCAAGTAGGATGTACCACATATTTAGTTTTAACAAAAGAAGATGATGAATTGATAGCACTACTAGATATGAGACATAGCCTAGATTATAACCATGGTTCGGTATATGGACACATAGGAATCGATATTAGACCAACCAAAAGAAATAAAGGTTATTATAAAGAAATATTAAAATTATCAGTAGAGCTAGCCAAAGAATTAAAAATGAAAAAATTAGTAATTGCATGTGATTATACCAATATTCCTTCCAAAAAAGGAATAGAACGTGTATTTGGAGATGATTATCAGTTAGTCCCTGTAGAAGGATCCTATTATTTAGTCTACGAAAAAGATCTAAGAAAGAAGGGATAAAATGTTTTATCTATTAGATTATGAAAGAGTAAGTTCAGACATTATTGAAGCGTGTGGAAGTGTAGGCATTGCCGGATTGCTTAATATTGTAAAAACTGTGCTATCTATGATTCAAATTATAGGACCTATTCTTTGTATGGTAGCCCTAGCAATAAACTTTATAAAGTTAATGACTAATCCAGAAGAAAAGAAATATAAACCAATAATAAAAAATTGTATTATGGCCTTAGTAATACTATTTATGGTACCATTTATAGTAAATTTAGTCATGTCATTAGCAGATAAATCGTTTAATTTAGCAAAATGTTGGAATAATGCTGAAGCAGTAGTAGAGCTAGGAAAAGAAAGTGAATATGTAAATACATCTGGAAAAACACCACAATCAATTATCTCAGGTTCTACAACTAATGGTTCAACAGGACAAACTACAGGAGCAATTAACAGCGTTATCTTTGTAGGTGATTCCAGAACAGTAGGAATGAAAAATATTGTAGGTACAGATGATGTATGGAGTTGCAAAGGATCCATGGGATTAAATTGGATGAAATCAACAGGAATTCCTAATATTGAATCAGAAATCAAAGAAGGTGCTGCCTTAGTAATTTTAATGGGAGTAAATGATTTATATCAAGTAGATAATTATATTAGCTATTTGAATGACAATATTACATCTTGGACAAATAGTGGAGCTAAAGTATATTTTGTATCAGTAAACCCTACAGAAGGTAGTTATGCACATATGAATGATGATATAGATAGTTTTAATCAAACAATAAAATCAAATCTAAATTCCGCCATTAAGTACATAGATTGTAATTCTCATTTAAAATCAGTAGGTTATCAAACAACAGATGGCTTGCATTATACAGCAGATACATATAGAGAAATATATAATTATATATATCAAAATTTATAAACTGTAGATGATAATAATCATACAGTTTTTTAATGAAAAAAAGTAAAAAATAAGATATAATAAAAATATAAGGGAGGAAACAAGATGAAAAAAATAATGGATGGAAATGAAGCTTGTAGCTTCGTATCGTATAATTTTACTGACGTTGCAGGAATATATCCAATTACGCCCGCATCACCTATGGCAGAACTAACAGATAAGTGGAGTAATGAAGGAAAAACCAATTATTTTGGAATGCCAGTAAAAGTAGTAGAGATGGAATCAGAAGCAGGAGCTGCTGGTATGGTTCATGGATCTTTACAAGCAGGATGCCTAACCACAACCTACACAGCTAGTCAAGGCTTATTATTAATGCTTCCCAATATGTATAAAATAGCCGGAGAATTATTACCATGTGTAATTAACGTGGCTGCTAGATCAATCGCAACTCATGCATTATCAATATTCGGAGATCATCAAGATATTTATGCTGCAAGAACTACAGGATTTGCTATGCTTGCATCATCATCAGTACAACAAGTCATGGACTTAACTGGTGTTGCTCACCTATCAGCAATCAAAGGAAGAGTACCATTTATTAATTTCTTTGATGGTTTTAGAACAAGTCATGAATTACAAAAAGTAGAAGTAATTGACACAGATAAATTAAAAGATTTAATTGATAAAAAGGCACTAGAAGAATTTAGAAATAGAGCTCTAAATCCAAGTAGTCCAGTAATTAGAGGAACATCACAAAATGAAGATATCTATTTTCAAGCAACAGAAATTAGAAATGAGTATTATGATAAAGTACCTGATATTGTAAATGAATATATGCAAGAAATTAATAAGATAACAGGAGAAAACTATGCACCATTTAACTATTATGGAAGTGAAAACGCAACAAAAGTAATTGTTGCTATGGGAAGTGTATGTGAAACTATCAAAGAAACAATTGATTATCTAAGTAACAAAAGAAGTGATTTAGGACTATTAGAAGTACACTTATATCGTCCATTCAGTGCGAAATATTTCTTGAAAGTATTACCAAAATCAGTAAAAAAGATTGCTGTACTAGATCGTACCAAAGAACCAGGTTCTGCAGGAGAACCATTATATTTAGATGTTGTAAAAACAATTAAAGAAGTAGAAGGAAAAGTAAGAGTAATTGGAGGACGTTACGGTCTTTCTAGTAAAAATACCACACCAGCCATGATTAAAGGTATATTTGATTATATGGATAGAAAAGATGCTCATACAAATTTCACTGTAGGAATCGAAGATGATGTAACTAATCTTTCCATACCATATGATAAAGACTTCAAAATTCCATCTACAGCAACAGAATTTTTAATCTATGGATACGGTAGTGATGGAATGGTAAGTGCCTGCAAAGATATTATGAAACTAACTGGTACTTATACAAGAGCCTATGTACAGGGATATTTCCAGTATGATTCTAAAAAATCAGGTGGAATTACCATGTCTCATTTAAGAATGGGAACAAAACCAATCAGATCAACTTACTATGTAGAAAATCCATCCATGATAGTATGTACCAAAGAATCCTATCTACAAAAGATGAAAATGTTAGACAAAATTAAAAAGAATGGTATTTTCTTATTAAATACCAATAAAAATAAAGATGAAATATTAAAAGAAATGACTTCTCATGACAAAAAGATATTACAATCTAGAAATATTAAGTTCTATATTGTCGATGCAGGAAGAATAGCTGCAGATAATGGTCTATCTGGAAAAATCAGTGCCATTATGGAGACATTAATCTTTAAACTAGGAAAAATCATGGACTTTGACTTTACTGTTCAAAAGATGAAAGAAAGTATCGCTGCAAAATTTGCTAATAAAAGTGGTGGAGTTGTAGAGAAGAACCTAAAGGCAATCGATTGCAGTATCAATAGTCTAATTCAAGTAAAATTACCAGTAGTAGACTATGTAGAAGAATTTCCTAAGAAAAAGAATATGTTTGAAATTATCGGTAGTATGGAAGGAGATACACTACCAGTAAGTAGCTTCATGAAAAATCCAGATGGTACGTTTGAAGTAGGAACAACCAAACAAGAAAAGAGAAATATTTCTGACATTATTCCTTGCTACAACAGCGAAAACTGTATCTCTTGTAACTTATGTTCCTTAGTTTGTCCTCATGCTGTAATTAGACCATTCTTACTAGATGAAAAAGAAGTAATGGATGCACCAGAAGGAGTAAGAGAGCAATTACTTCCAGCAAATATCAAAGACCAAGATTTAAAATTTACGATAGGAATAAGTGCAGCCGACTGTACTGGTTGTGGACTATGTGCTAACATCTGTCCAGGTAAAAAAGGTGCTAAAGCCTTAACGATGAAAATAAAAGAAGAATTAGAAGAAGAACAAACAAAAGAAAATTATACATATTTGTTTAATGAAGTAAAAGAAAAAGATGTAATGCCAACAACAACAGTAAAGGGTAGTCAATTTAAAACACCAAAATTCGAATTCTCAGGAGCTTGTGCTGGTTGTGGAGAAACACCATATTTAAAATTAGTAACGCAACTATTTGGAGATAGAATAGTTATTGCTAATGCAACAGGATGTTCTTCTATCTATGGAGCATCAACACCATCAATGCCTTATTCCGTACCCTGGGCAAACTCATTATTTGAAGATAATGCAGAATATGGATATGGTATGAAAATAGCGGATGATGCAATTAAAGCAAGAATTAAAAAGATAATTACAGACAATATAAAGTTAGTAAAAAACTCTCAACAAGAAACTTATAAAAACTATGTAGAAAATACAACACCAGAGACAGCCGAAGAATTATTAAAAGTAATTGATGAGACAAAAATTAAAGAATTATTACCATTAAAGAATTTTATTAAACCAAAATCTGTATGGATGATTGGTGGAGATGGCTGGGCCTATGATATTGGATATAATGGAATTGATCATGTCCTAGCAAATAAAGCCAATGTCAATATTTTAGTACTAGATACGGAAGTATATTCTAATACTGGTGGACAAGCATCCAAATCAACAAGAACAGGAGCTGTTGCTAAATTTGCATCTGCTGGTAAAGAAACAGCCAAGAAAGACCTAGCAAAAATTGCTCTAACGTATCCACATGTCTACGTCGCAACGATATCTCTTGGAGCAAATCCACAGCAAGCAATTAAAGTACTACAAGAAGCAGAAAGTTATAATGGTCCATCTATCATTATTGCTTACGCACCATGTATTGCACAAGGAATTATCAAAGGAATGAAAAACTCCATCGAAGAAGAAAAAGAAGCAACAAGATCAGGATATTTCCCTATATTCCATTACAATCCAGCAACCAAAGAATTTAAAATGGATAGTAAATCAGACTTTACTAGATATGAAGAATTCATATTAGGAGAAGATAGATATCGTTCCTTAGAAAAAATATCAAAAAATTATAAGCAATTATTATCAGAAAATAAACAACATGCAGAAGAAAGCTATGAATATTATGAAAAACTAGCAAAAAAAGAACAAGAATAAAATAAAAACACTACTGCTACTTTATAAAAAAAGTTCCACAGTAGTGTTTTTCATAAAAAAGAAAAGAAAAAAGAAGACATCGGCAAATGTCTTCTTTTACTTCCATCTAAGAGGTTGCACCCCCTGCGGGCAACCTCTAAAAAGAATAAAAAGGGGTTGGCTAGTGTGATACTAGCGACCAATTCGCCTAATTCCGAATTGGTAGTTCCTATACTACTCGAAAGGATGAAATTTGTCAATAAAAAATTGAAAAAAAGTGAAAAAAATATGATTAACTTATGATAATGTCTTAAGTGTTAACTTTTGAAAATGTCCTAAAGTTAACATATAATAAGTCACTTGAGGTGACGAAAATGAGAAAGGTAGAATTAAGAATGAATGAACAAAGAAAATATGAAGAAATTAAAAATTTAGTAGATCATGGAGAAAATAAAAAACGAGTCGCATTAAAACTCGGTATATCAGTAAGACAAGTAAATCGTCTAATAATTATTTATAAAGAGAAAGGCAAATCTGGTTTTGTCCACGGTAATCGTGGTAAATGCCCAACCAAAACATTAGATAAGTCTTTCTCGGAAAATATTATACTTCTATATA
>JAGHJJ010000068.1 GCA_017886705.1 Bacilli bacterium
ATAACCATATAAGAAAGAAGACTAGAACCACCATAAGAAATAAACGGTAAAGTAATACCTGTAATAGGAAATAGTCCTACTGTCATACCAATATTTTGTACTTGTTGAAATAAAAGCATTCCAACAATTCCTGCTAGTATATATTTATCGGTATCCATTAATTTCCTCTTAGCTAAAAGAATGATTTGTATATCAAAATAAATAATAACACCAAGTAATAAAATAACACCTAAAAGGCCAAAATTAGAAGCAAAAACAGCAAAGATAAAATCAGTAGATGACTCTGGAAAATAAATAGGTGTCTGATTAAAACCATGTCCCAAAAATCCCGCTGAACCAATCGCTGCTAAAGCATTTTCTAATTGCAAACCAGTACCATCTTGCCAAGAAAAAATACGATCGAAACGATAAAATAAATCAGTACCAAATAAATCAATAAATAAATCTTGCTTGAAAAAATAAATTCCAAAAATACAAGCTAATATGAAAAAAGCAACACCAAAGGCAATTAAGAACCATCGCATACGAATACCAGATGCAAACATCATACAAAAATAAATAATAAAATAAATAATAACAGCACCAGTATCAGGTTGTAAGAAAGTAAGAATAGAAGGAATTAATACAATCCCTAAAGTCTTTAAAATAAAAAGAAACTCTTGCTTAAGATCTGGATTTTTATAATCACTTCTAAAATTATGAATCATAGTAGCAAGCATCAACATTAAAAATATCTTCATAAACTCACTAGGTTGAATACTACCAACACCAGGAATCGTAAACCAGCACTTACTATTATTAACCGGTTCAGCAAATAATAATAATCCCAGTAATAATATATTTCCAAAGATATATAAAAAGACTGTATGCCGATACAAATATTCATTTTTCATATGAATTAAAAATGCAACTAAACCGGCACCTATCAAATACCATAAACCTTGTTTTAATGCTAAATTACCAAGTTCACTAGAAGTATAAGTTAAGGCACTATATATAGTAACAATACTAATTACTGCCATAATACAAATAGGAATTAATATTTTTTTGTTTAATTTTCTTATTGTCATAGTATCGTATCTCCTCGCTATATATTATACCAAAAATGTGCAAATTTTATATCAGAAAATCATAAAATATCAAAAAGGAGAGATATAAAAATGAAAAAATTACCAGAATTATATAAAAATAATAATATAAAACCAATAGATAATAATAAAAAGGTATATTATATGAAAAATGAAGATATGAGAAAAGCAAGCAATATTTCAGTAGAAGAAGAGCTAGATAATATTTTTCATGGCCTAGGATATTCTTATAATATTCCAGTAGAATTAGTAACAACAAAGAAAACATATCATACGAGTCTAGTTACAAAAACAAAAGAAAATGTAGTAACAATAGATAATATAATTATTCCTATTTCAGAAATTATTAGTATTACAAAAAAATAAACCGCAAGAAGCGGTTATTTTTTTGTTAGCATAAATCTATAAATGTATCTGGAAGACAACGTAGGGCACCAACACAATCTAAGTTAATGGTAAAGAATTCTGATGTACCAAGGTATCTATTAGTAGCAGTATCTAAATATAGGATACGACATGTGCAGCAGCAATCATCAATAGCTTCAATTCTAAATACATCAGAAGTAGAAGTTTGATTGTTTATGGTATAAGTAAAACTCCAAGGCATACCAGTACAACAATTGAATAACATAATAGGACGAGTATTATAACAAATAGTACTACAAATAGGACCTAAGTAAGGTTTATCACAACCCTTATAATTTTCATTATCATAATCTTGTCTTTGCAATAATAGAATTTTCTTTAAAATGTCAGCAAGGCATCCACAGTTTTGGTTTTGATTTTGATTTACATCTTGACAACTCATATCATCTCCTCCTTTCTATAAACAGGTGATAGAAGTATCAGGAAAGCAACGTATAACACAAAAACAATTAGCTGAAATAGTAACAAAATCATTAGTTGCAGTATAAAAATCATTGGTTTTTATAAGACGACGAAGTACGACAGAACAATCATCTACTGCTTCTACTCTAAAAAAAGTTGTATTAGCATAAGTAAATAAATTACCATCTCTAGTATATAAGGAAATAGGACGAGTATTATAACATGATAGATTCATACTAGGACCTAAAAAAGGTCTATTACAACCTTCCTCTAAAGTCTTAGAAGAAATAGAATTTCTCTGAAGTAAATCTATGACTTTAAGTAAGTTTAGAATACAATTATTAGAACTCATGCGACCACCTCTTAATCTTTATCTAATATAAGGTATTCAAAAAAATATAAATGGTGTTTATATATACCCATAAAATAATATGTAAACAGAAGTAGAAAAATGTTAAACTTTGTAAACTTCCTTGACGAATAACAAACAAAAACACTATAATAGATTTATAAGAATATAAAGGGTAGAAATATTCTTAATAAAAATAGGAGGTGAATATATGGCAATTCATGTAGAAGAAGGATCATTAAATGATTTAAAAAATGCTATTGCAACAGCAGGAGAATCTTATAAAAGTAACTTAGTTAAATTAACAAATTTAATGAGTGAAATTACTAGTGGAGATATTCAAGGAGATTTAGCTGTTGATTTATTAAACAAATTTCAAGATAAAGAAGCAATTTTTAATGGTTTGGCTAATACAATAGATGAAGCAGCAGACTATATGGGAATGCAAACTACAAAATTTGGTTCTTTATTATCAGAAACAAAAGCAGGTATGCATTAATTTATTAAAAAAGGAAGGTGATTATAATGGACGGAACACTTACAATTAATCCAGGAGCTGCAACAGATGATGCAGCACAAATCGATAGCATAGTATCACAAATGGAATCAGATATGCAGACACTAGATGCTGCAATTAAAAGAAATATTCCAGATGGTATTCAAACAACTTGGTCTGACACAGTAAAATCAAATTGGGAAAGTTATTATACAGCTGATGTTCCACAAGCTATGGAAGATATGAAATTATCAGCAGAAAACTTAAGATTAGCTGTTAATCAGGCTTTAAAATATGATGAAGAAAGATTCTAAATACATTGCGCTATGCAATGTATAGTAAGTGGAGAAAATATATATATCTCTATTTACTATACATTACATAAGAAAGGAAGATGGAAAATGGTGACAGTTTGGACTGGATCAAGATATGTGGAAGGTTATGGGACGATTAGGGTAACAGCACAAGATGCAAACAATGACATAAATCCTCAAAATGTAAGTGATGCATGTAAAAATGTTCAAGAAGTTGCAGAACAAAGTTTTAAAAAAATAGGCAGCAGAATTATTGATGTAGAGTGCGGAAAAGATGCTTTATCTGCCGAAGATGCTAGCATGGAACCAGTATTAGAGGAAAACGGTAATGCTATAAAAGGGTTAGCAAGCCAAATGAGTGAGGCGTTAGAACAAGTAGTAACACAAGCAACAGAGGCACATGACAAATTACAAGAACAGTATAATGAAGAAGCACAAACTATGTTGAATAGTCGAGTAGCATCTGCTCAAGCAGAAGTTGCCGCAAGAAATAACGAATAAAGGAGGAAATGTCATGGGAATATGGGAAAATTTTACTGGCTGGCTTACCGGTAGACCAGGGCTTTATGAAGATAGGAATAAAGTAGATGCTGCAAAGGAAAATTTGAACAATATTAAAAGCACATCAATAGCAGACGGAAGAGAAGCTGTAGCTTCCGCTATTGATGGATTAAATGCCGTAAATGGCTTTCAACAATATGTAGGTGTTGTTGATAAAGCTTGCTTCGATCCTCTATTTGATATTGCAGACGAAACAATTACATCATTAATAACTTTAATCAATGGTAAAGTAGCTGATATTGAAGCATATAATAATTCATCATTTGGAGAAAAAATATTAGCTACGAGTGCAATGATAGGAAGTAAATTTGGTGAAGGTATTTTATCGGTTGGAGAAGATATTCTTGATGCTGGAGCAACTTTAATAGCAGGTTGGGGAAGTAAAGCTATTGATGCAGTATTTAAAACCAATCTTAATGAAGGAGTAAGTGATTTTATTGAAACAGATTGGTCACATAAAGCATTCGAGTGGTATTATGACAGTAATCTAGCTAAGGCAAGTGCGATTACAGAAGATAGTGGTGCAGCGATGTTAGCAGAAGGTGCTGGAGCCGCAACTGGATATTTAGCATTAGGTGGATTTACAGTAGGTGCACTAGGGGCTGCAAATGCTACAGGAAAAGCAGCTAAAGTAGTAAACGCCGCCAAAACATTCCTAGGAACCACCACAAGGGCCAATACCGCTATTGCTGCAGTAGGTGGTTATGGTGGAGGAGTAGAACGTGGCCTTCAAAGCGGACAAGATTTTACAGGCGCAAATCTTACCGGAGTAACACAAGCAGCAATGCAAGGTGGATTAGCCTATGGAACAGCAAAACTAGGACAAGTAGTACAAAAACAATCAGCAATCAAAAAAGCACAGGATACATGGTCTAAGGCAAGTAATAGTTTAGATGATGCACAAAAAGCATATAGTGAAGCAAGTGAAAAACTAGCAAGCGCACAAGCAAGAGCTTCAACAGCGCAAGAAAAAGTTAATTTGGCAAATTCAGGAAAAAAAGCAGGAATGAAAAAAGCAAGCAGTGCTATGAAGAAAGAATTAAAAAATGCAAATAAATCACTACAAAAAGCAGAAGAAGCGTTTAAAAATGCCGATAAAGAATTGATAAATGCAAAAACAGCAAAAGCTAATGCTCCTGATAATTTAAAGAATGTTGTAAATTCAAAACTAAGTTCTTATGAAGGATATAATGATGTCATTACAAATGCTGCCAAAAATAAAGGTAACCAAGTAGTAACAGAAGGATTAGGAAGTGTTATAAAGAATGACTCGAAAGCAGTTTTTGATGCTTCTAAAAATGCAGTTAAGAATGCTGGTACCAAGGTAATTGATGCTGCTAAATCACCAGTTACTACAGTAAAAAATATAGCTAATTCAGGTAAAGAGATTGTTGATAAAGCCATAATAAAGCCAATAAATAATACAGCAGTAAGCTTACAAATGAATGGTGTAAAAGACACCTTATCAATGGCTGGGACTAACTTAGCAGGAAAGGCATCTAAAACTTTCAGTACTATAGGTAAAGTAACTGGTACTACTGGTGCAACTTCATCTCTTTCTGGTGTTGCTGCAGCTACTGCTAAAGTAGTTGGAGGAACAGGGGCTAACTATGCTATAGCAGATGCAGAGGAAACTGCCTATCAACAATTTGAGGGAGAAAAAATTGGTAAAGATATTGCCACCGAAGCTAAAGAAAATCATTCTCTATCTACAGATAGTCCAGTAAACTCCAATGGAGCAGACGTAAAAATTCCAGATGGTAAAGATCCAATAGTAACCCTTCCAGAAGGAAAAGAATTGGCAGGAGGGACTTCAGCCACAGATTCAAGTCCTTCTACAGGTACAGAAGCATCTCCAACTTCCACTTCAGCTAATACAACTGGATCAACGAATTATTCTAATACAGGTAATGCAAGTATATATACTCCAACAAGCAGTGGAACGACACAGTTTAGAGTACAAACACCAGTAGCAGGAAATGAAACATCTCAATCAGGAAGTTTAGTGGTGGAAGGAAGCCCGGTAGAACCTAATACTCCAAGTACTCCTTCTATAGAAACACCATCTACTGAAGTACCAAACACTTCATCACCAACACCTAATCCACCTAGTATCGAATCTCCTTCTACAGGAAATGATTCTGGTAATGGTATGAGTGGAGATATTGATATTTCCGAAGAACCAGTACCTGAAACACCATCAACAACTCCACCAATTAATCAGGTCGAAGATAATTTTACAAATATTGGAGACAGTATTACTGGAAATTCAGGAGGAAATACTTCTACTGGTTCAAATTATGGTACTTCAATAATAGGCGGATTTAATAATTCAAGTAATCCTACAGGGCCAGATGGAACATTGTCATATGAAGATAAGCCAATAACTGAAATATTAGATGATAATAATTTAAATGATTTTGGCAGTGTAGATAAAGATAATTCTCTTGATGTAATAAGTATAGATAAAGATACTCCAAAAAATCCATCGACATCTACTGGAGGTAGCGCAGTAATACCAACTATATTAGGTGTAGGAGCAGCTGGAGCTGCCGGAGTCGCTGGAATACATTATGTTCAAAAGAAATCTGAAAAAGACGATGAATATTATGAAGATGACACATCAGAATATAATAATGATAATCAAGATGCATATGATTATCAAAGTGATACGCCATTAAATATAAATGAAAGTCAAGAAAATATAATGCAAGAAGTTCCAAAGTATAAAGCTGGTAGTGTAAATAAATTGAAATTAGATGATGGGGAAGATATAAAAATAAATGAAAATAATGATATTATCGCTCCTCAAAAGGAAGAATTAGAATAGGAGGAAATTGAAATGCAAGAAAATATGCCAGAAAGATTTTTACCAATTGGTACAGTCGTATTATTAAAAGGCGGAAAAAAAGAATTAATGATTACTAGTTACTGTATATTCCCAACAGGAGAAGTATATGAAAATGGAGAAAAAGTATCTTCAAAAGGAAAGTTATATGATTATGGTGCTTGCCCATATCCTGAAGGAGAAATGGGAAGTGGTAGAATTTTAGGATTTAATCATGCTCAAATTGAAAAAATATTATATATGGGATATGAATCAGAAAAATCTAAAGAATTCTCTACTACACTAAATGATGGATATGAAAAAATAAAACAAGAAGTAGAAAAAGAAAGTCAGGAATAAAAGCTTTCTTTTTTTTTTACAATATAGTATAATAATAGTGGTGAAGAAAATATGAATTATTTACAATATTTAATTATTATAGTGGTATTACTAATTATATTACTAGCAATATTAAAAGCAACAAAAAAAGATGCTAATCTAGACTTTAATAAATTAGTAGAATTACTAGGTGGAAAAGAAAATATTATTTCAACAGAAACCAATCTTTCACGTTTTAAAGTAACACTAAAAGATGTTAGTAAAGCAAACAAAGAAGGTATTCAAAAACTAGGTGCTAAAGGAATTGTAGAAATTGATAATCAATTAAAAATAATTTTAGGACTAGATTCCAAACAATTAAAAAAATATATTGATGGATTAAAGTAATCCATCTTTTTTTGGCAAAAAAAGAGTTTAAGACTTAACTGTAAATTGATCAGTGTCAATTTCTGTTAATTTATCTAAACTCACATTTAATACTTTAGAAATATTCCAAAGTGTTTGAAAAGAAAAGGTTTTCTTTCCTTTTTTAGATTCAATTCTTCGAATAAACTCATGGGAAACACCAATTGCTTCTGCAAGTTCTGCTTGCGTCATCCCTGCCATACGACGATATTTCTTAATATTCATCGCTACTTGTTCATAAATATTTACTTCATAATTCATAATTTACATCACCATACACCAATTATGAAACAAACCAAGAAAATAGTATGTAAACTAGCAGTGAACAGTAAAATTTTACCAATCGACAAGAAACGACAAAAATCGACAAAATGAAATTCTATAATAAATTTGGTGAGAAATATGTCAATTTTTGAATCTTTAATTGTAAATTTAATATTTTTACTATTCCCGTTCTTAATTTATGAAATATATATAATTTATTCTAATAATGAAAAAGAGCAAAAACTATTCTTTGATCTTGCCATATTTTCATCTATGTTTTTAATTATTAGATATTCAAGTCAAAAAAATACTATAGCAAATCTTGTATTTATAAACTTTCCATTACTAATTGCTTTCTTAAAAAAAAGAACAATACTAGTAATAATTTTATCGATAATTACAATTTACTATTATCATTTAATATTAAAAACTCCAATAATTTATGGAATAATAGAATATAGTCTATATTTAATAATATACATATACCTTCAAAAGAAAAAATCAACAGGGCACAGTCTATTAAATATATTTATCAGTTTAAAATCATTTCTAATTGCTTGTATTTTATTCTTAAGAGACATAGATAATACAAAATCTATCACAACAATTACTTATTTAGTATTAATAATTCTAATATTTATGATGACAATGACTAGTATTTTATGTTTAATAAAAGAAGGAGAAAAAATACTAGAGAAAAATAAATCATTAAAAGAATTAGAAAAAGAAAAAGAATTAAAACTAGCATTATTTAAATTAACTCATGAAATAAAAAATCCAATAGCTGTATGTAAAGGTTACTTAGAAATGTTAAATCCTAAGAAACAGGATAAGGTAGAAAAATATCTTCCTATTATCGAAGATGAAATAAATAGAACATTAACCATTATTAATGATTTTTCAGATTATGGAAAATTAAAAATAGAAAAAGAAGAAATAGATTTAGTTATGTTAATGGAAGATATTGAAGAAACATTAATGCCACTATTAAAAGAAAAGAATGTATGCTGGACTTTTGCAACCAAAGAAGAAGAGCTTTATATAGAACTAGACTATAATAGAATTAAACAAGTATTAATAAATCTAATAAAAAACTCCATTGAAGCATCTCAGAAAAAGAAACCATTAAAAATTAAAATGACTCTAAAAAAATTAAAAGATGAAGTTCAAATAAAAGTAGAAGATACCGGAATTGGTATGTCTAAGGAAGTTCTAGATAAAATATCTAAAATATTTTATACTACCAAAGAAAATGGTACTGGTTTGGGAGTGGCCTTATCTAAAGAAATAATTGATCAACATCAAGGTACTATGTATTATCAATCAGAAGTAGGAAAGGGTACAAAAGTTACTATTTTTCTTCCTATAAAAGAAAAAGGCTAGAAGCCTTAGTAATAATAATTAGTAGTATAAACAGGGTATGGTGTAGGATAAAACATTGGTGGATACATTGGATATGGTGGACGATTATTATTAGCAATACCATATCCTAAAGCAGTACCAGCTAATCCTCCTACAAGAAAGGGTGCAAGAAAAAATCTTTCTCCATCCGCACTAACACCTTCAGTAGGCATACCAGTAGTAGACATACCATTAGGCATAGTAGTATAAGGAACACCATCATATACACGAGTCTCATACGCAGGCATACCATAATTATTAGAATACATCATATAAACACTCCTTTATGATAATGTATGTAAAAAGACCAAATTGGTGTTAAAATATGATATAATAAAATAGTTATTAATAGATTTATTTAACAATATGTGCTATAATAACCAGCGGTGATAACATGGGATTAAAAAATATAAAAATTACTGCTGAACAAAAAGCTTACTATGAAGCAAATTGCATAGATTTAGGAGCAGAAAGCAATATATATCAAAATAGTCCTAATACTATAATTAAAATTTGGAAAGATGAAGTAATTAGCGATGCACAAAAAGAAAATAAAAAAGAAAAACTAATAAAAATGTATGAAAGAAAGTTAAAACATATACCAACGATTATAAGTACATATAGCCTCGATGATGTTTGTATTGGTTATGAAATGAGCTATGATGAAGATGATATGCCAATGCTAATTGCTCCACTAGATAAAAATGCCAAATTAAAAGTATTAACAGAAATGAAAGAAATTTTACAATATTTTGCTGAGGAAGGAGTAATTTATCCAGATATAAAAAATGATAATATTTTAATCAATCATAGAACCGGAATTGCTACTTTTTGTGATATGGATAATAGTAAAGTAGATAATCTACCTATAGATGTATACCCTACTTATGCAGAATTATTTACGGAAAGATATGGACAAGAAGATAGCACTTTACATTCTTATATGCTTAATCTATATACTTTAACAGCACTAAATAATATTTGGCAGGATGAAGCAATACTAGGAATTAATCAAGATGACTACCAAAATATGGTTACAGAAAAGGGAAAAGTCATTTTAAAACAAATGAAAAAAATTACTCCAACATATACAGGAGAATATCTAATCGACTATATAAAATAATAAAAGAGAGGTAAGAACATGGAAAGACTACAAAAAGTAATAGCACAATCAGGTCTAACATCTAGAAGAAAAGCAGAAGAGTTAATAAAAGAAGGAAAAGTAAAAGTAAATGGAGAAATAGTAACGGAATTAGGTACCAAAGTATCTAGTAAGGATATAGTAGAAGTAAATAATAAACCAATTGAAAAAGAACAAAAAGAGTATTATATCTTAAATAAACCAAGAGGAGTAGTAACAACAACTCAAGATGAACATCATAGAAAAACAGTAATTGATTTAATACCAACAAATGCTAGAATTTATCCAGTAGGAAGACTAGATTATGATACAACAGGAGTACTATTATTAACAAATGATGGAGAGTTTGCTAACATCTTAATGCATCCAAATGACAAAGTAGAAAAAGTATATATGGCAAAATTAAAAGGAATTATTAAAGGTGAACAAATTAATAAGTTAAAAGATGGAGTAGAAATAGACGGACAAACAGTAAAAGCGACTCGTGTAAAATTAAAGAAAGTAAATGATAAGTCTAACACTTGTATGGTTCAAATAACAATCCATGAAGGAAAAAATCATCAAGTAAAGAAAATGTTTGAAAGTGTTGGATTCCAAGTAGAAAAACTAAAAAGAGAAAAAGTTGCCTTCTTTGACTTAAAAGATTTACAATCTGGAGAGTTTAGAAAATTAACGTTAAAAGAAATAGCCAAAGTATATGCCTTAGAACAAAAATAAAATTCCCTTAGGGAATTTTTATTATGGCATAAAATAAAGGACCCAGAAACAAATAAGAATTCCAACTATTAAAAAGATAGAAAGAAAAATACCTGGTCCACTAATAGAATTATGTGTATGTTTTCTTAATTCCTCTAAATAAGAAGAAGGATACATCTTTTTAATTACTTTAATTTTTAAACGATATAAAAATACACAAAATGAATTGTAAGCAATGACCGCAATCGTTCTAGTAAATAAAAAACCAAAGAAAAGTAAATATGTCGTTTTACCAAAATTAACAATAAGATACCAAATATAAATTTCTAGAACTTGTAAAAGAAATCCTATAATAATAAAGCCCCGAATCCACAAATAAAGAGGACCTAGCCAAAAACATGTTTTAGTATTATTGCCTCTAACGATAGTATCATACGCATTACCCAAATAAATCTCTAAATCACTAGCTTGATGTTCTTCATAACCATGTATTTGTTTTCCATCATCTAAATACCCGCAATGAGGACAAAATACATGACTATTTGATTTTAACATATCTTTTCCACAACTAGGACACTTCATAGTAACCTCCTCTAATAAGTACTTTTAATCTGTCAATTTCGATAAATTGATATATATTAAAATTAAAGAAATAACAAAAAGAATAAAAAGTAACACTGCCAAAACTAACGACATATATTTATTGAAATGACCATTTCTTTTTCTAAGTTCTTCTAAGTAAGTATCAGGATGCTTCTTCTTAATCTTTTTTATCTGTCTATTATAAAAATAAATACAAATCATATTATTAACAGCCGAAAACAATAACCTAGAAATTAAAACAGCAATCCCTAATAAATAATATCGAAAATGAAAAAATGAATCATACATAACAGCCCAGAATAACCATTCAAGAGGCATCAAAATAAGCCCTAATAAGATAAATCCCCGATAACATAAATATAAAGGACCTAAAATAAAACTAGTAAACCAGTTTTCATTTCTCCAAAATTTATCAAAATCTTTACCCAAATAAATTTCTAAATCACTAGCTTGATGTTCTTCATACCCGTGAATCTGTTCCCCCTCATCTAAATATCCACAATGAGGACAAAAGGTATGATGACAATCTTTCATTAGCAACTTACCACACCTAGGACACTTCATACTATCACCTATAATAAGTATAAATACTCCATAGAAAAATAACAATAAAAATTAAGCAAAAAAAAAGAATTTACATTTTGAATAGTTTTCAATAATTTATATACATGCTATAATTAAAAATAGAGTAGGTGTAATATGAATAAAATAAGAAAACTAATAAGAACAAAATGGCTAACGCTATTAGTATTAATAACCACAGTCCTATTATTTATCATAACAATAAAAAATTACCTAGATCAATATGCCATGATTGATGGATATAATTTTTCAGATTTTAGAGTAGTCTACTTTGATATACAAACTTGTACTGGAATATCTATGTTAATATTTCCTTTAATATTAATTGCTATAGTAATAGATAGATGGCATCAGTTATTTAAAAATGGAAATATTAAAAACTATTTAACAAGAGTGTCTTATAAAAAATTAAAAAGGAAAATATTATCATCTCTGGCCTTAATATCTCTATTATATCCAGCAATATTAGTAATCTATTTGATAATAAGTTTAATTCTATCAGCTGGAGGAATAGAACATCTCACTAGAGCAGATTTTGATATAGTGTTTAACTATAATTTATATAAGAATTTTATCCTGTATTTCTTTCTTCATAGTATCTTGCTATATATTGCAGGATTTACAACATCACAATTTGCACTACTATTTTTAAATAAAGTAAAAAGTAAAATATTAACAGTAGTCTTTTCCTACTGCGCCTATTTCTTGACAAGTTTTCTCTTAGCCTATGGTATCGATGTCTTAATGCAAATGTTTTTTGAAATAAATATAAACTCTAGCTATATTGACTATTTTCAAATATGGTACCCTAGAGCCGATATAAACTATGGTCTATATTTAGTTTCTAATATTATTTTTTGTAGTGTATTATCACTGGTCATAATGAAAATGTATAAAAAGAAAGAGAAGGTGTTAATGACCAATGAAAAAGAAATGGTTTAAAAATAAAGCATTAATTGATGCAATTACAAAAACAACAAGATTTAAAGTAATTTTCTTCTTTGTAATCATAATCGCTCTAATTGGTGGACTAACGGATACACCACCAAGAAAAGAATTATTTACAGCTATATTAAATTATCATAGTAGTTTTATCTTTACCGTTGGCTTTTCTTTAGTTTTCTTACTAGCAACACTAAATACTTGTCTAGAATTTTATGCAAATGATACTTACCTCATCCGTCTAAAAAACAAGAAAAATGTACTAAAACATTTAATTATCCTAGTATTACAAATTAATGGATTATTATTCTTATGCTATGCTATTGTCTATATCTTAGTATTAAATATTAATATGTTAGACTGTTATGATACTATACCAATATTCCAGTATTCTATAAAAAGTAATATATATTCTATCTTTTTTGCGATACGTGCGTATTTATTAATTATGATTTTTATGGTAATAAATACAATTCTTTTTGTAATATTAAAAGAAAATAAAACTATCATAATAAACTTAATTTACTTATTAATTTTTCCCATCTATGATCCTTTAGTAGCAATTCATTTTAGATTATTACCCTGGGATTATTTCTCAGTAATTAATTATGGTTGTTTTGCAAAAGAATTAAAGTATTCTATATTTTATATTTTATTATTAGTAATAGTTAGTATCTTGTTATTCATATTCGCAACAAAGAAGAAAACAGAAAGGAAGAGTCTATGAAAATTGAAATAAAGAATGTATCCAAAAAATTTAAAGATATCAATGCACTAGAGAATGTATCTATGACCTTAGAATCTGGTAAAATTTATGGTTTCGTAGGACATAATGGTTCAGGGAAAACGGTTTTATTAAAGTTAATATGTGCTTTTCTAGAACCATCAACAGGAGAAATCTTGTTTGATGGAGTAAACGTAATTAAGGAAAATAGTTTTCCGCCAAGTACGAGAGCTTTAATTGAAAGACCTAATTTTCTATCGGATTTAACCGGAAAAGAAAACTTAGAATTACTAGCTAGAATTCAAAATAAAATAGGAGAAAAAGAAATAGAAGAAACCATAGAAAAAGTAGGCTTAAAACAAGTAGAAAATAGACTATACTATAAATATTCTCTAGGAATGAAACAAAAATTAGGAATTGCTCAAGTACTAATGGAAAATCCTGATGTTTTAATATTAGATGAACCATTTAATGGCTTAGATGAAGATAGTGCTAAAAACATTAGAGAAATTTTATTAAAAGAAAAAGAACAAGGAAAACTAATCATTCTAGCAACCCATATTAAAGAAGATATGGGACTATTATGTGATGAGTTCTATAAGTTTAACGATGGTATAGTAACAAAAGAAGAAAAAAAGTAGGATAGTAAAAAACGTAACGATAATTCGCTACGTTTTTAAATTCAAAATTATTCTTCTACTTCGATAGCACCAGTAGGACAACTATCAGCGGCATCTTGTACTTCTTGTTTTTTATCATCTGCGACATCTTCATTTTTAACAGTTGAAATTCCTTCATCATCTATTTCAAAAACTTCATCACAAATCATAGCGCAAGCACCACAACCGATACAACTATCTCTATTTACTTTAACTTTCATTTTTATCTCTCCTTCCATCTCATTATACTAAAAAAAATTATTGACGTAAAGCACTATTTATATCTTTTGTTTTTACAAAACCTGTGATAAACTTAAGTATAGGAAGGTGAGCGGTATGAGAAGTAGAATGGAACGTTACGAAAAACAAGAAAACGCCTCTACAACACGTAGATCTAGCAAAAATCAAGAACTATATGAAAATATTGGCCGTAATACGAAATATACCAATTTTACAGACGTAACCAATGCTAATGCTTTTGACCTAGGTACCGCTAAGAAAAATTATCGTACTAGAGAAGGCTATCATCAAATGAAAGAGTACAATGATTTTAAACCAGAAACAAAATTAAAAAAAGAACTAGATGACTTTAATTATATATATCAAGATCATGAAAATAAAGTATATGATATTAATAGTGTATTAGCAGAAGCTAAGAAAAATAGAGTTCAAAAAGATGAACTAGAAGCCAAACGAAAACTAAAAAACACCAATTACAACATTCTAGCAAGTCTAAATCCAGAAGAACTAGAAAAATATCGTAAAGAAAAAGTAGAAAGGACAAGACCTGATACCGATGGAATAAGAAACTTAATTGATACTATCACTTCCAAAACCTTAGCTGGAGAAATTGATCAAGCAACTAGTGTAGACCTATTAAGTGACTTAATGGCAACAAATATTATGGATAGAGTAGAAAAACCAGTCCTAGATGAAAAAGAAGAAGTAAAAGAAGAAAAAGAAAATAATACTGAAGAACTAGAAGAAAGACTTGCTCTATCGAAAGAAATATTAGATAAAGAACAACTAGAAGAAGTAAACAAATTAAAAGATCAAAAAATTGAAAAAGAAAGTATCATGGCTCAATCAGACACAGACTTCTATACTAGAAGTATGGACCTATCAGCAGAAGACTTTGAAATGGATGATGAGTTTAAAGAAAAAAAACTACCACTTCCTATCAAAATCATTCTAATTATTCTAGTATTAGCTGTACTAGCAGTCGCTGGATTCTTTATTTATAGAAATTTATTTTAATACTCAAAAATTTTGAGTATTTTTTCATGAAGTGCTACCACTAAAGAAAAAAATTATGGTATATTATTATGTATAAGATGTAGGAGGAATAGCTGTGAATCTAAAGTTTGTAGTAAATGATTATGTATTAATCTGGAACTTATTATTTCAAGCTTCTATTAATGAAAAAGTCCATAAACTAAAACAAAAACTATGGATTAATTATAAAAAAGAGTATAATAATACGTATCGTGATAAAGAATTAATATTAAAAGATACGAAAAACTTTATTCCAAATGATGATACGATATATAATATTGTCTTAGAAACAAAAGAATATGAAAAAATAAAAAAAGATACTGAAAAATATCGTAACGAAGTATTAAAAATATGGGATAATAATAAAAAAGAAGCAACTAAAATTATAAAATCAATCACAAGACTAGAGTTAAAACCATATCAAATATTAGTAGTAAGTGAACAATTAGATATTATAGATACAACAACAGTAAAAGATGCGAAAATAAATACCGTAGTATTAGGAAAAAAAGTAACATCAGATACTTCTATGAAGTTATTAGTAGAATTAGTATTTCAAATACTAAAACATGAATTTAAAGAATATAAAGCAGAGTATAAAGAAATTGTAGATGCTGTAGTAGAATTAGCTGTATTAAATGAATTCCCAACGAGACTAACAGGAAGAAGTCATTATTTAACAGGGGATCCTACGCTAAATTATTTAAAAAGACAAATATATCCTTACTGGTTAATGTATCTAGGAGCAGATAAAGAAGATATGTTAAGTTTTATGATGCGTGATAAAATAGCTTTTGATGTAGATAAATATGCGTATGAAAAAGAATTAAAGAAGAAAGATTTATTAGAGTTTATTGATTTTTGTATTAGAAATCAAAAATATATTGTAAAGATAAATGAATTAGAAATTATATAATAATAACAGGAAGGGTCGGTAATATGGATGAGAAAATAGAAGTATTATTAAATAAAATAAATATGGATAAAGAAAGCTTTCCATATTTTTCTAATGCCAAATTAACTAAGATAAAAATACATAGAAAAACTAGTAGTTGGGAAGTATTTATCGAAAACAAAGTAGCCCTACCAGTAGAAGTAATAGAAGAATTAGAACAAAAAAAGATGGCCCTAGATGAAAATGCCAAAGAAATTACAATCATTTGGAATATTGAAAATATAGATGTAAATACTTATTTAAGTTACTATCCTTATGTATTACAACAAGTAAAAGAAGAGTTAAAAGTATTAGAAATCTATAGTGATGCCCTAAGAGTAGAAGAGGGATTCTTAGTATTAGTAGCAACAACGCAAATTGAACAAGAACGACTAGAAGGTTGCCTAGAAAAAATAAATAGAATTTATAAGAATTTAGGCTATAAGTTTAATATCGATGTCGAACTACGCCATGAAGATAATATCTTAGAAGAGATAAAACAAGACTTAGTAGTAAATGTAAAATTGAAAGAAAAACATGAAGAAAAGAAAGAGGAGCAACCAAAAGAAAAGAAATATCATAAAGAACCCAAAGATCCTAATAGTGTAATTGGTAGAGGAATTAAAGAAGAGGCAATCAAGATTAAGACACTGCTAGGAGAAGATAATAATGTAGTAGTAGAAGGATACGTCTTTGGAACAGACTATTTTGAATCAAGTAAAACAGATTTTAAGATTATTACCTTAAAAATTACGGATTACTCAGATAGTATTTATTGTAAAGTATTCGTAAGAGATAATGATGAATACAAAAGACTTTGTAAAGAATTAAAAGCAGGATCATGGTTTAAAATTAGAGGCTATACGAAAGAAGATCAATTTGCAAAAGAATTAGTATTAAATGCTAGAGATATTGTAAAAATAGATAAAAAAGAAGAGAAAATAGAAGATAAAGCAGAAGTAAAAAGAGTAGAACTTCATTGTCATACAAAAATGAGTCAAATGGACGGAGTAGTAGATGATGAAGCATTATTAAAACAAGCCATTAGCTGGGGACACAAAGCAATTGCTATTACAGACCATAATGGTGTCCAAGCCTTCCCTCATGTCTTTAATTTTGTAACAGGATATAATAAAAAATTAAAAGAAGGAGAAGAGCCATTTAAAGCTATCTATGGAGCAGAGTTAACATTAATTGATGATACTGTAAATATTGTAGTAAGACCAAATAAAGAAGTCATGTTAGATCAAACCTACGTAGTATTTGACTTTGAAACAACGGGATTTAACGCTGGTGGTGCTGACTCTATTATTGAAATCGGTGCAGTAAAAATTAAAAACGGGGAAATATTAGAAAAATATGATGAATTAATTAATCCCGGACGTCCACTTCCTCAAAAAATCATTGATGTAACAAACATTACAGATGACATGCTAGAAGGAAAAGATAATGAAGAAAATGCTGTAAAAAGATTTATTGCCTGGTTTGGAGATTGCCCTATGGTAGCACACAATGCTAAATTCGATGTATCTTTCCTAGAAATGGCCTATAAAAAATATAATTTAGGTACATTTACCAATCCCGTAATCGATACCCTAGAATTATCTAGAACGATGGATAATACTTATGCCAGACACTCCCTATCAGCTTTAGTAAAAAGGTATGAAGTACCTTGGGATGAAAGTGCACACCATCGAGGAGACTATGATGCTGAAGGTACAGCTTTAGTATTCCATAAGATGCTAAAGAAATTATCAAATCGTAATATCGAGACCATGGATCAGTTAGATACACTAGTTAGTAAAGATGAAATTCATAAATATGGTAGAGCATATCATGTAAATCTATTAGTAAAAAATAAAACAGGTTTAAAAAATCTATTCAAATTAATATCATTAGCGAATACTACTTATCTATATAAAACACCAAGAATATTACGTAGTGAGATAGAGTGTCATAGAGAAGGATTATTAGTAGGTAGTGGTTGCTACGAAAGTGAAGTATTTACATTAGCTAAATCAAAAAGTGATGATGAACTATCCAATATTATCAGATTCTATGACTATGTAGAAGTACAACCAATGGAATGTTATAATCACTTAATTCAAACAGGTGACTTTGGAACAAAAGTAGAACTAGCTGCCCAGATTGAAAAAATTGTCCGTGTAACAGAAGAAGCTGGAAAAATCATTGTCGCAACAGGAGATGTTCACCATCTAACAAGAGATGATAAAATCTATCGAGAAATTATTGTCAATCAAAAAGTACCAGGGGGAGGACGTCATCCACTAGCAAAATCAAATATCAAAGAAATTCCTTCAAATCATTTTAGAACAACAGAGGAAATGTTAGAAGACTTTAAATTCTTAGGAGAAGACCTAGCTTATAAAATTGTAGTAGAAAATACCAATAAAATAGCAGATATGGTAGAAATTGTAGAAGTAATTATTGATACTGGTGGAATACCTTTCTCACCACGTGTAAAAAGTGATGATGGAAAAAGCTATCTAGACTGTCCTAGAGTAGTAACCGACTTAGTCTATGATAAAGCCAAAGAATGGTATGGAGACCCGCTTCCATATTCGATAGAAGAACGTATTTCAACGGAGTTATATGGAGACATTGTCTTTAAAACCATTAAAGAACAACTAGAAAAAGAAAATTTAAGTGAAGAGGAGTTTACAGTAAAAGTACATAAAACTCTTCATGATGAAATTCTAAAAGGAGTAGACAATGTAAAATCTCTAGTTAGAAATCATATCAAAGAAACAAGTGAAGAAGAACTATCAGAAGAAGAACTAGAAAAGAAATTAGATAAATCCCTAGGAGGAGTTATCGGTGGAGGATTTGATCCCATCTATTTGATTGCTCAACGTCTAGTAAAACACTCAAATGATGAAGGTTATTTAGTTGGTTCCCGTGGATCCGTTGGATCAAGTTTCGTCGCAACACTCATGGGAATAACAGAAGTAAATCCACTAGCGGCACATTATCGCTGTAGTAAGTGTAAAATGAGTATCTTTGAAGATGAAGAAGGAAATCCTTTAGGAGCAACGTATTCATCAGGATTTGACTTACCAGATAAAGAATGTCCACATTGTCATATTCCAATGATTAAAGATGGACAAGATATGCCATTTGCTACATTCTTAGGATTTAATGCTGATAAAGTTCCAGATATCGACTTAAACTTCTCAGATTTAAACCAAGCCAGTGCTCATGCTTATACGAAGGTATTATTTGGTGAAAACAACGTTTTCCGTGCAGGAACCATTGGTACGGTAGCAGAAAAAACAGCCTTTGGATTTGTAAAAGGTTATTGTGAAGAAAAAGAACTAGGCGATATGAGAACTGCCGAAGTAGAACGACTTGCTCAAGGATGTACTGGTGTCAAAAGAACAACCGGACAACATCCTGGAGGAATCGTCGTTATCCCAGATTATATGGATGTCTATGACTTTACACCATATCAATATCCAGCAGAAGATGCAACTGCCGAATGGAGAACTACCCATTTTGATTATCATGCGATTGACCAGGATGTCTTAAAACTAGATATCTTAGGACACTCTGATCCAACACAACTACGTCTAATCCAGTTACAATCAGGAACAGATATCATGAAAGTACCATTAGATGACAAGGAAACGATGAGTATTTTCACTTCAACAGAAGCTCTAGGAGTAACAACAGAACAAATTATGTGTAATACCGGAACACTAGGTATTCCAGAATTTGGTACACCATTTACCATAAAATTAGTAGAAGATACCAAACCAAAAAGTTTTGCAGAGTTAATTAAAATATCAGGACTATCTCATGGTACTGATGTATGGTTAGGTAACGCACAAGAATTAATTGCCAATAATGTCGTACCATTTAAAGATGTTATAGGATGTCGTGATGATATCATGGTAAACTTAATGTATTATGGACTAGAACCAATCAAAGCCTTCAAGATTATGGAGTTTGTTCGTAAAGGAAAAGCATCCAAAGATCCAGAAACTTGGCAACAACATAAAAAGACAATGGAAGATGCAAATATTCCAAAGTGGTTTATTGATTCCTGTCAAAAAATCAAATACATGTTCCCGAAGGCCCATGCTGCTGCATATGTTATTAGTGCTTTCCGTATTGCCTGGTACAAAGTTCATATGCCAGTATACTTTTATTCTTCATGGTATTCATCAAAAGCAACAGATGTAGACCTAGATGCTATGATTAAAGGATATAACGCTATCAAAGCAAGAATCGAAGATATCCAAGTAAAAGGATATGAAGCAACCAATAAAGAAAACGGACAAGCTGAAAGTCTAAAGGTCGCACTAGAAGCAACAGCCAGAGGAATCAAGTTCTTAAATGTAGATTTATATAAAAGTGATGCTACAGTCTGGGTAGCAAAAAACGATACCGAAATCTATCCACCATTTAATGCCATCGAAGGTCTTGGTGATACGGTTGCCAAAGCCATAGTAGCTGAAAGAGAAAAACAACCATTTATCAGTATTGAAGATGTTCAAAAACGAGGAAAAGTATCAAAAACCTTAATTGATAAAATGACAGAAATGGGAATTTTAAAAGACTTACCCGACTCAAATCAATTATCTTTGTTTTAAAAAGAGAAACTTCTCTCTTTTTTTCTTGTCAAAAAATCTATTCCATGACATAATCTAATTAGAGAGGAGAGTATTTATGAAAAAGATAATTATATTGGGAGTAGCACTGTTAATATTAGTAACAGGCTGTGCATCAGGAGAAGAAAAAAAGCTAGTATGTACTAGAACCGCTGATATGAATGGTCTAGAAATGGATTTCCGCTATGAAGTATATTATCAAGGAGAAGATGTAAACAAAGTAAAAACAACAGAAAAAGTAACATCAGATTCAGAATCAACTCTAAAAACTATAGAAAGTCAAACAAAAGCTTTATATAGTAACTTTGATAATATTGAAAATTATAACTATAAAGTAACACTTAACGGAAACACTTTAACTAGTACAACAGACATTGACTATACGAAAATTGATATAGATGAACTATTAAAAATTGACTCATCTATAGAACAATTATTAAATGATAGTAAAAAAATAGCTTTAGACAAAATTACACAGATATATGAATCTGCTGGTGCTGTTTGTAAAGAAGAATAAGGAAACATAGTTTCCTTTTTCTATAGAAAATGTTGAAAAATAAGTAAAAATATGGTATAATTTGACTAATTTTAAGGGGAGATAATATGGCAGTATATTTAGTAAATGTGTATTCACTATCAGATGACTTTATTAAAGAGTTTCCAGGAATAATCATTCATCAAGAACAAGTAGAAGAGGAAAAATATCGGGCTGAATATTTTGGAAAAATATATATTAAAGTAGAAAAAGGACAAGTAACAGCAAATGAATTGAAAACTGATGATCCAATACCAATATTTGTAAAAGCAGACCAAGAAGATTTATATTTTCCGCAACCTAAAGATACAACTAACGTAAAAGACGCAATAAGAACTTATAAAATGTGCTTATATACTCTAGATAGAGATATAAAACCGGAAAATTTAGTAAATAAGAATCAGATTCCAGAAGAAGAGTTATCAGAAAAAAATTATCTATACTATAAACTACTAGATATAAAAAAGAAAAAAGAAAAAAATATAAAAAATGAAGAGAAAGTAAATCAACAGGTAAAAAAATTATCAAAAAATAAATAATAAGAAGGTGTAGTAATGATAAAGAATTTAAAGGCATATAAGAAAAATTTTACACTGGCTACCATGGTATTAATGGCAGTAGCAATGACTGGTTGTGCTAAAAAAGAAGAAACACCAGAACAAACAGTAGAACTTTACACTGAAGATCATAGTACTTATTACAGTATTTATGATGAAAATGATCAAGAATTTGTATGGGAAGAAATACCAGAAAATGAAGCGAAAAATATCAATAAAGATGTAGTAGCAGCGGATGAAGTAGATGAAAATGGTGATAGATATATCGCAACCGCAGAAGCCTATGGTTATGTTGCAGCAAGTAAGAATGAAACAAAGCAAGAAGCAATCCAGAATAATCCTGAGTTTCAAGATAACGCATTATTCTTATCAGGATTTGAACAAGGAAAGAAAGATAAATATCAACAGAAAGCCATGGATGAAAGTAGACAATATGTTGCACTAAGAGAACATCAGATACCAACATCTATGATGGAAGAGACTTACTATTATCCATTAGAAGAATTACAAGTAGTATCTTATATTGGAGAAAATGCAATTGTATGGAATACAGAAGAAGAACAAATAAAAACAGGAGCCTATCAAGATGTACTAGGAAGAGATATGACATCATATACTGGACAAGATTATAAGGTAGAAACTCTTCAACAATTCGCAACAGAATATATGCATGAAATTACAGATGGTGTATATCTATCATCAGGAAACCCTGCTAGAATTCCAGAAGTAGCAGGAGACACTTTTATCAAACAAAATTCTTTCACAACAAGAAAAGCCAAATAGGAAGTATAGAAATACTTCTTTTTCTTTGCTATAATAAAAAAGAGGGATAAACATGAAAAAATATTTAACATTAGTAAATAAAGAAAACCAAATAAAAAATAATTATCTAAAAAATATAAAATTAGTAAATACCAAACTAGCAGATAACACTCCTTGTCAATTAGAAGAGATAACTTATCAAAACTATCTATTATTAAAAAAAGAATTAGCTAGCAAAAAAATAGATATATCTTTAGCCTCTACTTATAGAACAGTAGAAGACCAGCAAGCAATATGGGAAGAATATAAAGAAAAATACGGATTAGAATATGTAAAAAAATATGTAGCAATCCCTAAAACTAGTGAACATCATACAGGACTAGCAATCGACTTAGCTTTAAAAGTAAATGGCAAATATACCTGGGATAATGACGAACTACTGCAACAGGAAGATATATTTAAAAAGATTCACAAAATCTTACCCGAGTATGGATTCATTCTAAGATATCCAAAAGGAAAAGAAGAAATAACCGGCTATCAATATGAACCATGGCATATTCGTTATGTTGGAAAAATACCAGCTAAAATTATGTATGAAAACCACTGGACTCTAGAAGAATATATAACTAAATTTTCAGGCATTCTATATGTAAATAAAGAAGTAGGAAAAACCTCTTTTGATATAGTAAATGAAATAAGTAATATCTTTGGAATACAAAAAGTAGGCCATACAGGAACACTAGATCCACTAGCAGAAGGAGTATTAATAGTAACATTAGGTAAAGCAGTAAAAGTAGCAGAACTAATTACTGCTGAAGATAAAGAATATATTGCAGGAATATTATTAGGAGTAGAAACAGATACGCTAGATATTACAGGTAATGTAATAAAAAGTAAACCAGTAGATATATCAAAAGATTTAGAACAAGTGGTAAATAGTTATAAAAAAACCTATATGCAAGAAGTACCAGTATTCTCTGCTATAAAAGTAAACGGTAAAAAACTATACGAATATGCAAGAGAAAACAAACCAGTAGAACTTCCTAAAAAAGAAGTAACAATAAAAGAAATAAAGCTACTATCTAGTGATAACGACACATTTGTAATAAAAACCAAAGTAACCAAAGGTTGCTACATCAGAAGTCTAATTAGAGATATCGGAAGAAGTCTAGGTACCTATGCCACTATGACAGCTTTAACTAGAACAAAACAAGGAAAAATTGATATCAAAGATACAAATACCTTAGAAGAAATAAACCAAGGAAAATATAAATTACATAAGATAGAAGAAGTACTAGACTTACCAGTAATAGAAGTAAATAAGACCTTAGAAAAGAAAATAAAAAATGGTCAAAAACTACTTAATACATATCACATAAAAGATAAAGTAAT
>JAGHJJ010000007.1 GCA_017886705.1 Bacilli bacterium
AAAACCTAGCTGTCGCAGCTGCATCTATCATAAGTAGATATATTTTCTTAAAAGAGTTTGATAAACTATCTGATTCTATTCATATTCCCCTACCAAAAGGCGCTGGACGTGATGTAGATGAAATTGGGGAAGAAATAGTAGAAAAATATGGGGAAGAAAAACTAAAAGACATTGCTAAAGTTAATTTTAAAAACACCGATAGAATATTACATACAATGATATTTTAAAAAACTGTTACGAATTTGTAACAGTTTTTTCTTTGATTTTGACACTTTCTTTTAAATTAGGTAAATATCCCGCTTCTTGTATTAGTCTATCTGTATAATTTTGAGCCCAGACTAATAGTTCCTGATTTTTTTCACTATCTTGTAATATATATTTATCAATATGATCAATTCTATAACTTGGAAGATTTAAACGAGGTCTAATTTTAACCTTCATTTCATCTTTTATTTTCCACCAACTATCCATAACAATTTCATCTGCTAATTTTTGATTTTGAAATTTTTCTATTATATTTTTAGTAAATTCATCATGAACATCACAAAAATCAAAAATAAGTAATTCATAAGGTAATTTTTCTTCTTCTGCTATACGATCATGTCTAGTTTCAAGTAATTGCATGGTAAGTTCCTCTATATCTTTTTCCTGCTCCTCATTTTTTTCTATTACTTGTTCATGCTCTTCTTGATGAAACTTTCTGGCATACTCATGAATTAGTTCTAAAGTAAGAGTACGAACATCAACATTAGGATTACTTAAGAAAAAACGATAGGCTTTATTCAATCCATAAAAAGCAAAAGAAAGTAATGTTTTATTATAAATATCTTCTTTTGGCCACTCTCTATTGGCAAGTATTTTAATAATTAATTCTTCTTTCAAAGGATACTTACTATAACAAATCCGATTTATGGCTTCTAAGGCATATTTAGAATCTAATTTCTGATTAAATATCAATGCATAAAACTTATCAAAGTCCATGTCTTCCTTATTAGCAATCGGATAAATCCAATCACATCCTAAACTAACTGTAAGAGCATTATCTAATAACCATTCATCTTCCCCTCTTCTACTATCGTCTTTATAAAATAATTTATTGCTTATTTCGTCTTGAGCAAACTGTTTATTAATATCAATTCCACTTTTCATTATTTTTTTAAATTCTTCACCTGTCCCATACTTTACCACATAATATAAAAGGGATTTATATCCAAAGTATTGGCTAGGTGAAATCTCATATTTAGCTAACTGTTCCTGTTCTAATATTTTCCCGATTGCCTCATCATAAAAAGACAAAACAGGAAAATAATTTTGAAAGCCTGGATAACAAGAAAATCTCTTTTTAGACAATCTATCATTTATAAAATACATACAAGCATCTACTACTTTAGAAAAATCAATCTCTTCCGTTCTTAATAATTTATCAAAAATTCTACTATATGAATTCATATAAAGAAGAAAGCCTGGCTCTTCAGTAAGAGCATCCGCAAATTCATAATATGGATTTTTATTATTTGCTAATTGAACCATTTTTTTATCTTCTAATAATATATCCACAACATTTTCACATCTAAAATAAATAGCCCAGGATAATAATGACTTATCTTCATTTAAATGATATCTATCAAATTTTTTATCACTTAAAATAGATAAAGCTAATACCTCATCTTTTTCTTTCATAGCTAAATAGCAAGAATCATAACCTGATTCATCTACTCTATTAACATCCTCTAATATATCTCTCATCTATTTCATCCTCCCTACTGACCTTACTAAAATAATTATTACATCTTCTTATATTTAGATATTTTCACATCTTCATCTACTAATGTCATTATATACGATAAAAGAAAAAACGCAAACAAAAAAGAGAGAATCTCTCTTTAAAACTCTTCATAATCTAGTTCATCTTGATATTTTTGATAATTGTCTTTTATTTTCTCAATATTTTCCTTACTAGTTGTAATTGTCATGGAAACTCGTCCTAATTTATCATAAGCATGAATTTTACCATCTTTTAAATTATTGATTACACTATCTGTAATTTGTTTTATATTAATACCCTCTACAATCTCATAGTTTAAATAAACTTCATTATTATCTCTTTCAAGTGAAACATCATTAGCAATTGTATAATAATCAATTCTAACACGAACTTGATTTGTTAAACTATTATCTTCTACAAACTTAGTATTAAAAGAACAGTCATCATAATGAACCAAGAAATCATCTGTCATTGTATACACTTCTTCTTTAGTCTCAGTATTAAAACTATTAGGTACATCATTAATAACATTTAAATTTAGAAAATACCAAATAGAAAGACCAAGACCAATAGAACTAACTACAATAGAAGAAATAATTGTAATAATAATTCTTCTCTTACTGAACTTCAAATTGAAAATAAAATCTAACATCAATTCAATAATAACAATCGTAAAAACAATACCACCTAAAAATAATAGAATAGGCCCTGCTAAAAACAAGCCTTTAAAGATTAAAACAATCAATAAAACAAGACCAATTAATAACATAATAGTGCCAATAATAATAGGTATTAAAAACAATACAAATAAACATTTCAAACATACTGTTATTACTTTAACTAATAAATCTAAAAGACTAAAATCATTCTTTTTAACTTTTATTATTTTTACTTTTTTCTTTTCATTACTCTTAGAAGCATCAGTTTTAGAATTATTATCTTCACTAACTTCTTCACTATTTTGATCTTTATCTTCTTCTACTTCTTCTACAATAATTTCTTCACTATCTAAAAATTTAATTTTAAAAATATAAAGGAAAGTAGCGATTGCTAAAATAGCATATCCACCATTAAAAATAAAATTCCAAAACTTAGCAAAGAAAATACTAAACCAATTATCACCAGTATAAAATAGACTAACTACAATTTCTTTTAGTAACATAAATGGTATAGCAAATAATAAAATCACACAGATAATAATAAACACTTGTGCACACATCTTAATAATATCTTTTAAGCTCTTATGCTCAAATAAATAAATTGTTTTCTTAACATAATTAGTAACACCAGAAAATATTTCTTTTACTACACTACTAGCATCTTTCTTTTCTCTCTCTTCTGTAATATCTTTATTAATTAACACATCCATATCACAATGAAACATATTACAAAGAGCTACAATCTTATCCATCTCTGGATAGCTAGCACCAGATTCCCATTTTGAAACTGATTGTCTAGTTACTCCTAATTGCTCTGCTAATTGTTCTTGAGATATACCTTTTTCTTTTCTTAATTTTTGTAAGTTTTCACCAAACTTCACTTTTCATCACCTCGCCAAAATCATACTATGTTAACTGGTTGCGTACCACCAATTTTTAGTTGTTTTTTGTAAAATATCAGTTGCATTTCCTATTTTTAATCATTTTTAACATCATTTAAAATAGAAAATAATACGTCCTCATTTCCTGTGATAAACACTTCTTTTGAAAGTAGTATTCCCACTTTTTCTTTAGTCAATAGACAAATAATATCTTCCTTTACTTTTATCTTTTTAATATCTTCTATAGAATATTTCTCTTTTTGCTTCGAAATATTATTTTCAACAACAATTTCTTTTTCATTTACTGTTATTTTAAGTTTCATTTCTTGATTATTATTTTTCATTAAAAAACCACGATATGCAGTACTTGCTAAAATATTAGGAAAGAAAAAATAATAAACACATCCTAATAAAAATACAATTAAACTAAATATCCCAAAAGAAATATCTTTATCCAAAAACGAAGAAACAGTAGACAATAATACTAATATTAATAATACTAAAAAGAAATTGGTTTGTAGATTTACTTTGTAAAACTTCTTTAACATCTTTAAATCATATACATATTCATTTACTATTTTTTTCATACTATCACCATTACTATTATATACTATAGCACATTAAAAAAGAGGAAAAATCCTCTATAAATATTATTTTATCTTACTTATTTACTATCTTAATTTGTCTTTGCCAAAACTTTATTTTCAGTTTTTGAATCGTTTGATTTAGCTAAATTATTTTCTTTTAAAACTTTATCAAAATAACTCTTATTCATTAAGTTAATATCAAATGGAACACCCTTATAAGAACCATCTAAAGCAATCTGTCTCATAATAGTATTATCTAAAACATCTGGATATTGACTAGAAAATATATCAGAATGAACAGAAGATGGATTTACAATCCAAGAATTTTTTTGATTAATTTTATCCAAGTCTTCATGATCAATAAGATCCGTATAACCAGAATGGCTTAAATAAGAAATAACTTCCATATCATTTTCTTCTCGAACACGATTCATTAAGTAATTCATAGCTTTCGTTGGTGATTCTTTTCCATAAGCCCTAGTATATTCCAATACACGAGTAGGAATATTTTGTCCATTAACATAAACGTAATCTTCAACATCAATAGCAAAAGGTAAAACATTATATTTAGATGTTCCAATTTGAGATAATGCTTCATGAATAAACTCTGCTTCTATATCTGCATCTTTCTCATTAATAGCCTGAGAATAGTAATAGAATCCATATGGAACATGATTTTCTTCACAAATTGCTACCATAGATTGAATTTTATCAAGACAAGTAAAGTTATCTGTTGCTAAAGTAGCGGTTTCATAACGACTACTAGTATAAGTAGCTCCTAACTTAAACATTACAAATTCAGGTCTTTTCATGGCAGAAACATCTCTAGACACAGAATAAGCAGAACTTGTATAATCATAATCATTCGTAATTAATGCTTCAAAATCCGTTGGAATTGACACATTATTAACATCAATACCATAATATCCAGTAACTTCTCCCTCATTCTCACCAAATTCAAGGGTAATAGCAGAAGAATTATCTTTACGCTCTACTTTATCATTTTTAATATAATCACTTGCAACATATCCGGTTTTACCATTAGTAAGATATACTTGTACCCAGTTATGACCATCTACTTCTCCAAGCATGCTAGATATATCAAGGGCCTCCTGGTATGTATAAACTTTAGTTCCATTTTCAATCTCAGAAATAATTTTACTATCTGTACCAGGTTCTTCTCTTAATTTTAAATCAACTCCACTATCACTAGAAGTATCAACCACTTTAATTAACATTTCTCCTTGTGACTTTTTAGTGGCAAAATCTTCTTTTTCTCCCTGATAATTTAAATAATTAATAACCCCGTTAGAAGTATAATAAGTAGCAGCTGCATATCCCGTTTTAATTCCTTCGTCTGTATTAGCAGCTACATAGAACCAGTCATAGTCACCATCACTAACAGATGGAACATTAGGTAATAGGATAACTTCTTCACCATTAGCAATTTGATATATAATGTCAGAATCAAGACTAGCAGCGTCTCTCAATTTTAAACCACTTTGAGAAGAAACTTCAAATTTTTTTCCTTCTATATCAGAAAAATTATTATTTCTAATATAATCACCAACAACATATCCATGTTTCAATTCATCACCATCAACATATACAGCTTCTTTCCATTGATAAGAATTGTCTTTAGAAGTCTCAAAAACATCAGATGTTGCAATATAACTTCCTTCTGGTAGGCAATAAGCATCGTCTGTATGATGGTCAATTTCTTTCTTATCATTATCTCTTAACCATAAACCACTTTGAGCATAAACAACATTAGTCTCTGCTAATACATCATTTCTTACTTTGACTTTATCAATAGATTTATCATCTAAATATTTTCCATCCATATAACCAGAAAACATTTCACCTTGTTCATTAACAAGAATAGTTTGATATTGTTTTCCTTTTTTTGTCTTTTTTTCATCAACAATCGCTAATAATTTACTACGATCATTAGTATCGATGTCGATTTCTTTTCCGTCTTTATCTACTAAACTAGCATCATCTTCAAATTTATCTGTTAAATCTACTAAATAAACATAATCATCTTCTTTAAAAAAACTTTGACTAGCCGAAATTGCAGTAGCAGCTGTTAAAGCAGTCAGAAGTGCGATTTTACCTCTTCTGCTTAAACCGTTTAGCTTATCACTTATAAAATCAATAGTATCACGCATAATAGTATTACGCATATACATACCCCCTCAATTTAAGTAGCTAAATTATAACATAAAATACAAAAAAAAGCAAGTATTTTTGCTCTTTGCCTGTTACTAGAACTAGGAAAAATTAGATTTCACCAGTGCCTTATTTTTATGTTTTAACGCTGCTTCTTTTACATAATTAACAATACCTCTTAAGGCATCCTCATAGTTACCAGATGTAGATAATTCTTTGACTATAAAATCAAGAGTATAAGGAGAATCAAAATGAGTTACATAAGAATCAACAACACTCTTTTTTAGTAATGGAAAAATATGATAGATAGATTGCTCTTGCTTATTAGTAGGTATTTCTGGTAGAGTTACCATCATATATTCTGGACTATCAATACTAGTTGGCCAAAAAATAACTTTTCCAATGGCTGCTACATAATTCGCAAATTCATATCCATCACAATGATAAAGTTCTTCCCAGGGAAAATAAGTTAAAGCAGAAGGATTTTCTTTATTTAACCTAAAAAAGGCATTTCTATGATTTCGTTCTTGTAATACTCTAGGTACTTTTGTTACGGTTCCATCTTCATTAATTATTATCAAACAGTTTTCTATAAACAGATTATTATCCTTTGACATAATCATTCTCCTTATCCCCCTTTTTAGTTTTTAATTTTCCGTGCTAAATTTAGAAATATAAGTAGCCCTTAATATTTTACCGTTTTCTTTTTTAAAGAAGACCATTTGTCCTATCTCGTTTTCAATTTCTTCTAAAAAGTCATAGCAAAAATATAAATATAAATTTCCATCTTCTCCTAAAATATAACCACTACTATTATTTATTTTTTGATAAATTTTCCCGATTAATTCCATTACTTTTCTCCTCTTTTTCCATATTCTCAATTAATAATGGTGCTTGTGCTAAATGCCTAATATAATCTTTTTTTGCTCTCTCATCATAAGGTAGTAGATTTGCTAAAATATTAAACTGATTATCAATTGCAACATACCAATCTTTATTTCCAACAATATATTGAAATGTATTAACATCAATTGGTTTAAAATTTCTTTTTTCTTTATTTTTTTTGACTGTAGATATATTTTTATAATCAATTGCAGAATATGCAATAGAATTTACTATTAATAATAGGCGCCCCTTATCATATTCTTTATCAATATTAAATTCATAATCTGCTCTTCTTGTCTGATAAAATTTGTCATCTGACAAGTAATATTTATTTTCTTGATAAGTACTACTTTTAGATATAATATAATGTGTTTTTTCTTTTTTATTATAATCTGTATAACAATATTTATCAATTGGTATATAGGCTCCTAGTTCATATTTTGTGTATGGTCCATTTGCAAAATATTCTGTTAGATGTAAATCTGTTGTTGTCGCTACTTCTATTTGTTGGCCTGGAATACTATCTTCGCTACTTATATTAATTATTTGTTCCATTGCCTTAGAAAAAGCTTTGAAAAAGTCATCTTGCTCTTCTTTAGGAAGTTCAGGATCTATTCCATTACAATGAATTCCATTTCCACTTCTTACTATAGGGCAAACATAAGTATGCTCTGTCTTGGCATTATTAAAATACATAACCACTGCTTGACTACTAGTTAGGCAATACCTAAAAAAATCTTCCCCTTTACCAGATATACGAAAACAGTTTTTAGAGTCTACTCCTGCTGCTAATAAATATTCTGCATCAAAGGGTGCAACTTGATAGGAAAAACCACTATCTTCTCCAGTAACCATAGGAATTGATGCATAAACTTTATTCTTTCTCTCTACATGTAATTTTAACGTTTCTTTTAAAATTTCTTCCTCGCTTTTGCCATTACAATACTCTTTTGATGATATTATTTTAGCAATCGTTGATAGAAATACATCTTGTTCATTTGGCTTTAATGAAAAGAAACTAGTTTTTACTATATCTATCACATCTAATATTGAATTTAAAGATAATTTATTTTTTCTAGCAACAGATTCTATTACGTCATATTTATTTATTAATGTTCCTAACATTTGATTTAGTCCTAGTGCTTCCTGATTAATAATTAAACGTAGGATACAATCATTATTTTCTTTTCTATTTCCCAATAAAAATTGTTGTAAGTTAGAAATTGTTCTCTGGTCATAATTTTTTAATAAATATATTAAAGATACGTCATGGAATAGTTCTTTTAGCTCTTTTACCGATAACTCATGAGGTATACGAGTTGATAGCTTTTCTGCTTTTTCTTTCGTATAATTTTCTTTTGCTTTAGCTTCTCTTTGATTAATTAACTCTAATATTTTTTCTTGCATTATCTCTTTTAATTCGGGAGAGTTTTTATATGTCGAAACAATATTTAAAAAATATTTTTCTAACTCGTCAATCTCTAATGCAGTTGCTTCATACAAAAGGTTAGAAAAGAATTGATGATTTTCTCTTTCTAGGGCTAGTAGAAGCTCTTCTTCTATTCCATGATGATAAAATCGTTCTTGGTGTTTAGTACGATATTCTCTTCGATGATCTTTAAAATTAAAATCTGTAATTCTTATTATGGCGCTAGGAGTCATATTCGTAAATTTATCCATAATAATTTTTCTAGCATCATCATAACCAAAAATATAATATAATTTTAATCCTACTTCTAATAATTCTTCAGGTGTAGAATTTCCTTTTGATTTTAATAATTGAATTAATTTGTTTACTTTACCTTCTTTTAATTCTAAAATATTTTGATATGGTAAGACAGGACCATTTTTTAGTGTGATTTCTTCTAAATCACTTGCTACTGGAACTAATTGAGAAAATTTTGTATAAATCAATAATTCTTTTTCATTTTTTATCTTTAAGATACCTAAGGGATTTAATTGATGCATCCTGACTTTTTGAAGAAATGAAGTGGTGATTTCAGGGTTTAAATTACCTATACCAGTTAAGTTTTCTAATTCTTCAACACTTTTTTCTTTAAATATAGCGTCAGTTATTTTGGTAAGATTCACAGCTTCTAATATTTTTTGGAAACTCTCATAAGAAATAGAATCTATATAATCATAGAATTGTTCTTTATATGATGGAAAATACTCACTTTCAAAAATGTATTTTAATAAGTCAAAGTTATTCTCTCCTACAATATTTAGAATATTTCTTTTCTTTTTGTTTTTTGGAGATGTTAATACTTTATGATAAATTTTAGGATTATTAAGTATTTGTTTAGCTTCCTCTGGCTGTAGTTGTAAAAAGAAAGAAGAAAATATTACTGGATTTAGTTCATCTAAATATGGATTATTTAACAATTCTTTCTGCTCTTCTGACGTCATAGAATTTAACTTCTTTATAAATGCTCCTAAAGACATTTTTGAAAGTTCAATAATCATGTTTTGATCATTCATAGAATTCCTCCTAATATATGTAAGAACATTTTGTAATATCATTATACCATACTTTTTTAGCAAAGAAAAACTGTGAATCTGGTTCACAGTTTAGCTTTTAGTCATTATTTTTTACAAATCTATTAAACTCTTTTATTTCTGGAGTATCCATTTCTGTCTTAGCAAGTTTTTCAATTAAACTCTTTTGTTCACGAGAAAGTTTCTTTGGAGTATATACTTTAAATATGACATACATATCACCTTTTCTTTTACGATATTTATTGTCTACTCCTTTACCACGGATACGTTGTTTATCTCCACTATTAGTACCTGGTAAAATATTAATCTTAACATTACCGTAAAGTGTTGGGATTTCTTTTTTGCATCCCATGATAGCTTCTGTTAAAGTAAGTGGAACTTCTACGTAAATATCATCTTCTTGTCTTATAAATACATCGTGTTCGTCAACTACAAATTCTAGATATAAGTCTCCATTTTCTCCCCCATTCGTACCAGGATTTCCTTTTCCTGACACACGCAAGCGATCTCCTGTTGCGATACCTGCTGGAATATTGATAGTAAGTGTTTTATTTTTCTTGATTTTTCCTTTACCTTTACAATGTGTACATTTTCTCTTGAAGGTACGTCCTGTTCCTCCACAATCTGGACAAGTTGTTTTTGATAAGAAAGATCCTAGAATCGTATGTTGTTCTGAAGTGATAGTACCACTTCCGTGACAAGTAGAACATTTTTCTTCATCGAATCCACCTTTACCATCACATTCTTCACAATCTTCTACGACATCTAAATCAAATTTTTTCTCACACCCAAATACTGCTTCTTCAAAGTCCAAGTTCATTCTCATTAAAACATCACTACCACGACGGGCTCTAGTACCACGCCCTGCACTAGAAGAATTTCCTCCAAAACCGAAGCCAGAAAATCCTCCTGAGCCACCAAAGATAGAGTCAAAGATATCTCCGAAATCAAAGTCTGATGCATCAAAGCCTTGATAAGAATAGCCTCCGGCACCTCTTGGACCATTGCCTACGCCAGCATGACCATATTGATCATACATTTTTCTTTTTTGCTCATCAGATAGAACAGAATATGCTTCCTGTGCTTCCTTAAATTTTTCTGCAGCATCAGGATTATCCTTGTTTAAATCCGGATGATACTGTTTTGCTTTTTTACGAAAGGCACTTTTAATTTCATCCTGTGTAGCATTTTTGCTTACACCTAGTACCTCGTAATAATCACGTTTTTCAGCCATTTTATCACTTCCTTACTTAACTTTGTAGATGTTCAAATGTATTTACTGTCTCTTTAAACATAGTTAAAGATTCTTCAAATACTTTTGTATCTGTTAAATCTACGTCGATTATTTTTAAAATTTCTAATGGATCATCTTTACCACCAGAAGATAAAAACTCTAAATATTTATCACGGAATCCTTCTTTTCCCTCTAAAATATTTTTAGCAATATAACTTGCGATAGATAGTCCCGTTGCATATTGATATACATAGAATGGTCTATAAAAATGAGGTATTCTTAACCATTCATAACGAATATCATTATCCACTACTACGCCATCACCAAAATATAACTTGTTTAATTCATAATATTTATCACATAATTTCTCAGCAGTTAGCACTTCACCCTTATCTACGGCATCATGCATATATAATTCAAACTCAGCAAACATTGTCTGACGATAGATAGTTCCCTTAAATGTGTCTAGTCTTTCGTTTAAGATAGCAAGTTTTTCTTCCTTTGTACTTGCATGATGTTCCATATAATAAGATAATAATAATTCATTTACCGTAGATGCAATCTCTGCTAGAAAAATAGGATAACTAGCATTGGTATGATCATTATGTGTATTAGATAAATAACTATGCATAGAATGTCCTAACTCATGAGCAAGAGTAGATACATCATTATAATCCTCAGTATAATTTAATAATACAAATGGTTTCGTATCATAAGTACCTGATGAATAAGCACCAGAGGTTTTTCCTCTATTAGGATAGATATCAATCCATCTTTCAGTAAACGCTTTCTTTAATGTTTCTATGTAGTCTTCTCCTAATACGGATAAGGCATTAATTACTAATTGTTTTCCTTCTTCAAAAGAATATTTTTTACTAATATCAGTAACTGTTGATACATAACCATCATATAGATGAAATTCCTTTAGGCCAAGTTTATTCTTCTTAATATTAAAATACTTATATAATGGTTCTAAATTATTATGAACTACACTAATTAAATTATGATAAAGAGAAACTGGTATATTGTTTTCAAATAATGAAAGTTCTAGAGAGCTATGAAAGTTCTTTAATCTAGCAGTTGTACTATTACATTTTATAGTACTTTCTAAAGTAGAAGTTAGGGTGTTTTTAAAACTTCCAAATACTTGATTCATCTTTTCAAAAGCATCTTTTCTTACTCTTCTATCATTACTACGAAGATAGATATCATAATTACTTTGTGTTAGCTCTGCTTTTCTACCATCTTCGTCCTTAATATTACCAAAACGCATATCAGCATCCATTAACATATCTGCTGTTTTTCTAGCAGAAGATAACACTGTATTATATGCAGCAATTACTTTTTCTTCTACTTCTGATAAATTATGTCCTTGATATCTTAATATATCTTCTATCGTATGACGAAATGGAGCTAACTCTTCTTCACTATCTATAAAGCTTTCTATTTTCTTTTTATCTTCTTTTAAAATTAATGGTACTACGAAGTTTGTTTTTTCATCATATTCTTGGTATAAGTTTAAACCTTTTCCAAGTAATTCTTGATATGTTGTATTTGTTGTATCTTCATTATTTCTTAGATTAGCATACACATATATTTTTTCTAATTGTCGCTCTACGTTATCTGATAGTAAAATAAAATCTTTAAAGTGTTTGCTATCCTTTAAAAAAGTATCTTTTTGTTCTTCTAGATTAGTTATTTTACTTCTACAATCTTCATAATCTTCTTGCCAATCTTTTATACTTCTGTATATACTTTCTACATCCCAGGTATCTTCTTTTTTTACTTCACTTCGTTCTAAGACTTTTTCCATTATTGTTCTCCTTTTTATATATTCAGAAAAGTAAGTAGTCCCGAGGGACTACTTGTACTATTCTTCTTCGATGTCTGCTTCTTGAACATCATCATCAGATTTTTTATCTTTTTTCTTATCTTTTTTCTCTTCTTTTTCTTCTTTATTTTCTTGTTGTTCTCTTTCTTTTGCTGCTTGTTCATATACTTTAGATGCAAGACTCATAGCTTTTTCTTGTAATTTTTCTTTATATTTCTTGATATCATCCATATCATCTTTTTCTAAAGCTTTCTTTAAGTCTTTAATTAAGTCTTCTGCTTCTTCTACTTCTTTCTTATCTGCTTTATCTCCAAGATCTTTAATTGCTTTTTCAGTTTGGAAGACTAATTGCTCAGCTTCATTCTTAGCTTCTGCTTGTTCCTTACGTTTTTCATCAGCTTCTTTGTTTTCTTCTGCTTCTTTACGCATCTTTTCAATCTCTTCATCAGTTAAGTTTGTAGAAGATGTAATTGTAATAGATTGTTCTTTATTTGTACCAAGGTCTTTTGCTGTAACGTTAACAATACCATTAGCATCAATATCAAATTTAACTTCGATTTGTGGAACACCACGAGGTGCTGGTGGAATATTTCCTAATTGGAATCTTCCTAATGTTTTGTTATCAGCTGCCATTGGACGTTCACCTTGTAATACGTGTACATCAACTGCTGGTTGATTATCAGCTGCTGTTGAGAATACCTCTGATTTTGAAGTAGGGATTGTTGTATTTCTTGGAATTAATGTCGTCATAACTCCACCTAATGTTTCGATACCAAGTGATAATGGTGTAACATCAAGTAATACGATATCATTAACGTCTCCAGTTAATACACCACCTTGAATAGCAGCTCCCATGGCAACAACTTCATCAGGGTTAACTTCACGAGATGGCTCTTTACCTAATTCTTTCGTAATTAAATCATATACCATAGGTACACGAGTAGATCCACCTACTAAAATAACTTTATCAATATCTTTCTTCGTCATATTAGCATCTTTTAATGCTTTACGAACTGGTTCCAAAGTAGATTCTACTAAATCAGAAATTAAATCTTCAAATTTAGCACGAGTTAAAGTCATATCTAAGTGTAGAGGTTCTCCATCATCACCTTTCGCAATAAATGGTGCGGATACTTGTGTAGATACCATACCAGATAAGTCTTTCTTAGCTTTTTCGGCAGTCTCTTTCAAACGTTGCATTGCCATCTTATCCTTAGATAAGTCAATTCCATTTTCTTTCTTAAACTCACTAACTAAGTAGTCCATAATTCTCTCATCAAAATCATCTCCACCTAAATGGTTATTACCATTTGTAGATTTAACTTCAAATACACCATCACCTAACTCAAGGATAGATACATCGAAAGTACCACCACCTAAGTCATATACTAAGATAGTCTGACCTTCATCTTTTTCAAGACCATAAGCTAAGGCTGCAGCTGTTGGTTCATTGATGATACGTTCAACTTCCAAGCCAGCAATCTTACCAGCATTCTTAGTAGCTTGACGTTGACTATCATTAAAGTATGCAGGAACAGTAATAACTGCTTTATCTACTTTTTCACCTAAATAACTTTCTGCATAATCCTTAATATAACTTAAAATCATAGCAGAAATCTCTTCTGGTGTATATTCTTTTCCTTCTAGTTCAACTTTTTCGCTAGTTCCCATTTTTCTCTTAATAGAGATTACTGTATTTTTATTTGTTAAGGCTTGTCTTTTTGCAGCTTCACCAACAATTCTTTCTCCTTTTTTAAATGCAACTACAGATGGAGTTGTTCTACTACCCTCAGGGTTTGGAATAACCTTTGGAGCACCAGCTTCCAATACTGCAGCACATGAATTTGTTGTACCTAAATCGATACCAATAATTTTACTCATATATCATCTCTCCTTTATTTACTATTTACTTTTACTGAGGCAGGACGTATTACCCTACCATTTAATTTATATCCTTTTAATAATACTTCTGTAACAACATCATCATCCATCTCTTCGATCGAATCTGTCATTAATGCTTGTTCTTCATTTGGATTGAAAACTTCTCCTACACGATTAATTTCTTCTACTCCAAATTTCTTTAGAATTTCCATTAAATTCGCATACATCATCTTAAATCCATCCAAGAACTTAGATAATTCATCTGTTAAATCATTATCATCTAGTTTAATTGCTCGCTCAAAATTATCCGCTACATTAATTAACTCTGTAATTAAATCTTGATTAGCAAATTTTAACATATTTTGTGTTTCTTCATCTTTTCGTTTACGATAATTAACTACTTCTGCTTGTGCAAGCTTTACTTTTTCAAGTAATGCTTGATTTTCTTCTTGTAGTTTACTAATTTGTTCTAATAATTTTTCCTGTTCTTCCTTTAACTTAGAATTACCATGTTTATCTTTCTTTTCTTTTTTTGTTTTTTTATCATCACTAGTCCCGGCAGGGACAGGTTTTTCTTCTTCAAGTTTTTCTACTTGTTCTTCTGGTTGCTGTTCTTTTTTTTCTTCTTTAATCTCTTTTTCGTTTTCCATAACTACCTACCTTTCTATGTTTTCCTTCATGTATTCAAGATACGCAACAACACGATTATATTCCATTCTTTTAGGACCAATAATAGCAAGTGTTCCCTCTTGATTACCATTTTTAAATCTAGTTTTAATTACGGTAACATCATCATCAATCTTACTCTCACTACCAATATAAACCTTAATATTGTTATCACCGTCTTCTTCAATTTTATGAAGAAGCTCTGGATTATCAAGTTTATTAAATACAGATTGAATTTTTTCTACATTACTAAATTCAGGTTGTGTTAAGAACTTATTCTTACCAACAACATTAACTTCCTGGTTAGTGAAATCACTAAATACATGATAGAAGGCATTATATAGTTGTTCATGTTGCTTTACATATTTACCAATAATAGGTTTCACTTCATATTCTAGTTTTGCACTAACTTCATCAATAGGAGTACCTATAATTAAATTATTAATTAGATTTACTGTTTTCTTTACATCATCTAAAGATACATCTTGCAGACGAATGTTTTTATGTTCTACGTGACCACGGTCTGTAATAACAATTACAATTAGACTACCTTCATCAATCGGAACTACTTCTATTTGTTTTAGAAGATTCTCATGAGATGTACTACCAAGTACTACGGTAGTATAATTAGTCATATCAGAAATTACCTGTAGACTCTTTACTATAACATCTGATAATGATAACTGTTGATTATGAAATACTGTTTGTAACTTTAGCATATCTTCTCCGGTCATTTTTTTAGGTTCCATTAGATGATCTACATAATAACGATATCCTTCTTCGCTTGGAACTCTACCAGAAGAAGTATGCGTTTTTTCTAGCAGTCCTGCCTCTTCTAAGGCAGACATTTCATTTCTAACAGTTGCACTGGAACATTTCAATGTTTTAGATATCGTCTTAGAGCCAACTGGAACTGGATATTTGATATATTTTTCAACAATCAACTTTAAGACTTTACATTGTCTATCCGTCAACATATTATCATCCTCCTACTGCTAGCACTACTATTATACGAGTGCTAATTGTATTATATGACAATATGTTAGCACTTGTCAATAGAATGTGCTAATTTTTTTCAAAAAATAAAAGCAGTTTCCTGCTTTTAATATCCTGCTAATACAAATTTCCAACGCTGAGCCTTCTCTTGTGTAACAGCTTGCGTTTCAGCAATAGAACTAGATGTATTATATCCCATTCTAACACCTGATTGAGAAACAATTGTATAATATCCATTACCCAACGGAACGATATTCCAATTTTGAGAAGTATTATTAATATTATTATCATACAAATCGATTACTACACCAGTATCTGCTGAACCATCAGAAACTTCTAATGCTAAATTATTACTTCGATTAACAATCCTATAATAAGTATTTCCAGAAGTATCTGCTTGCTTATAAACATGCCAAATTTGATTCACATCACCAGTAAAGAAATCCATTCGACCAACAACAGTACCAGATTCTTCGTAAGAAGTTAAAATCTTTTTATCACTATTAGCATTAAATAGATAATAATCTCCTTCTGGAATTTCTCCTAAAGCATCTGCATGAAAAGTATTATAGCGAATCCCATAAGAAGTTTCCGTTTCTCCTAAAATTCTTGTAGCACTAGTATCAGTACTTTTAGCTTTAATTTCTTTCCAAGTTGAATTATCCGAACTAACAGATAATGTATGATTTTTAAAATTCCAATACTTTCCTTGATTTCTAGATTGATGCCATACAGCAATCTCATCTAAATTTTGAGGTGAACCTAAATCAATAGTAACACATTTAGTTCCAGAACCAGTAACTTCTGCATATTTAGTATAATCATCTGCATTTCCATCAGTTATATAAGTAAGATCTTTGCCAGTTCCGCCAGAAACAATAACAGATTTATCTTTAGCTAAATTTACACCATTCTGGATAGCCTGTATCTCTATCCATTGACCAGCAGTACTATTATTAGAACCATCTATACAATCTTTAATATATTGTACTTGATTCAATTTTTGATTACTTCCCTTTCGAGGAGGATTAGCACTATCATTATCAGAAACTTTTGTAATCTTAAATTTTCCAGCACCATCATTTACTCCAGGAACCATTAAACCATTATAAATTACAGGAGTGTAAGACTCCGTTACCAATTCACCTTCAGAATTATAATCGCCACGATGAATATTGAAAGTTTTAATCGTTTCTGATTTTACAGTACCATCTGTTCTAGTTCTTACACCAGCAAATCCCATAATGAATGAAGAGCCACCCGCACCAGAACCTGCAAACTTAGTAGCAACACCACTAGCACCTCCGCCGTAGTATCCTCCGCCACCTCCGGATAAATACTGACCTCCAGTACCACCAGTACCAAAGGTTCCTGAAGTTCCGGAAGAGTGAGAACCTTCACCATGCTTTCCACCAGCATACTGTGCTCCGCCATAAGCTTTTTTTGGATCACTTGCGTTAGAAGTATATCCATCTCCTCCTAACAACGTTCCACCCATACCACCAACAGTAGAAGAACCAGCTCCTCCTCCTCCAGCAGCAACCATAATACGACTTTCCAAAGATGACTCATCATTCCAAGTACCTGAAATTAATCTAACATCAGTAGCTCCTCCACCAGCGAAATAACGAGGATCAGAGTCAGAACCAGCCCCTCCTCCATTAAAAGCGGCAGCCTTAGAACCTTGTTCACCAACATAAAAATATAAATGATCATTTTCAACTAAATACATGATTCCAGACACATAAGATCCTCGACCTCCAGCAGTTCCACTACCACCACCAGCAGCTCCCCATAATTCTATCTTATACCATCCCGATGCTGGAGCAATATATTCTCGTCCGTTATCATCAATATCCCCTCCAACATAATCGCCTTCAGTATCAGCAACACTTAAACGATTCAATTCATCCTCTATCTTATCCACAAAATTAACAGTATTTGAACGATTGGTACCAAGATTAGCCAGTAATGCAATAACAACCAATAAAGACATTATCATAAGCCCGTATAATAATGTCGAAATAGCAAATCCCTTATTATTCAATCTTCTCATATTATCACCTATCTTAACTTTATTCTAACATAAATGTTTTAAGATAGCTACCACTTTATCACCATATTTTTTACTTTTTACAATTTCTAATTTATCAGAAAAAATAATTTTATCTAAAATATCACTTTCCGCTACGATAATCCCATTCTGAGAAAGCAACTCATACTTTTCTATCATTTCAACACTTTTCTTTACTAAATCTGTCTGATATGGCGGATCTAGAAAAATAATATCAAATTTTATAGATTGTTCCCGATATTTTTTTAAAGCACTTTTATAGTCTCCACAAAATATATCAGACGCTTCTATTCCAATTTTTTTAAGATTTCTGTTTATTACTTGGCAAGATTTCTTATTTTTATCTACCAAATAAATCTCTTTTGCACCCTCACTTAATGCTTCTATTCCAAGATTTCCACTTCCTGCAAACAAATCTAAAACAGTAGCATCTTCTAAGTAAGACTGAATCATAGCAAAAAGACTTTCTTTTACCCTATCCATCGTTGGTCTTGTACCAGCAATATCGAATCCTTCTAATACTCTACCCTTATATTTACCACTAATAATCTTCATACTATCTACCTACAATCATATTTTTTTCTTATTTTTTTAAACTCTTGATTAAGCTTTAAAATTAATAAATCTATTTCTGTTTCCATTTCTTTATACGCTAAAAAAGAAGGCGACGATATTATCTCCTTTTTTAATGATTCTTCGGGATGTTTTTTATATTCTTCTATTTTTTCTACCAGACTAGAATCATTCATTACTTCATCTTTTCTTTTATGTAATTCTTCTACTATATCTAGAGAAGAAATTTCTTTTTTTAATTGTTCTAATTTTTCTATTAACTCTTCCATATTTTTATTTTATCACAATTATTTTAAAACATCCATAAATGTAGATAGCATTTCTATACTATGACTAAATTTTTCTATTTTATCAGGAACTGTTAATCGGTAATATGATTTTGCTTCCTTTTCTAACTCTTTTATGGAAGCAGGATCACGATTTAATTTTTGATACCAGGAGGAGTTTGCTCTTAAATATTGATGGACTAAGGGATTACTTTTTACATAGTTAATTGTATATAAATCCATTTTTAATCATCAAAATGTTGATACATTGGTCTAGGTTCGTAAGTGTTCGATACATTATTACTATTTCCAAGGCCAATATCTTGTAGTAATCCTAACGCTTTTTGAATATTGGTAATCCCTTTTTGGACGGAGTTTAGGTCAATATTTTTAATACTTTGCATTAAATCTTTAATATTTGAGGGAAGAGTTGAAATATCTCCTGTGGTTGTAGGAAGATTCGATGAAAAATAATCATTCCAAATACTACTATTTTCTCCATAGATTTCATATAATTCGTATAATCTTTGCCAATTTGTCTTACCATTCATCACATAATTAGCAAGTTCTGTATGATTCCTGGCAAAAGATTTAAAACTTTCTTTCGACATAATTACCACCAGTATAATATATGATATCAAAGAAAAAAGAAGAACTACATCTTCTTCTCATTATTGTAATTTAAATTTTTGCTGCACCTAATCATCTCTTTTTCAACACCAGAAATTAGTGAATGTAAGTTTCCAATATTTAAAGGAAATCTAGAAAAAGCATAATCTAAATCTCTATCATTTGCTAAATCTTCATTAAACGTTAACATTTTCCAAGGCATATTAGAATCCTCTTGCTCTATTGCCCAGTATGCAAGAGATGTTCCTATCACATATCTAAATGGTTTAAAAATATCAAATTCACAATTTATACCAATATTAGTTTTTTCCTTTTTGGCAGCAATTTTATTATTAAAGTCGCTGGCAATCTTTTGATAGGTTTGTTTTGTATCAAAACGTAAAAGATTATTTTTACTACTTTCTTCAAAAGTGGTATCAGATATTTTTCCAAAAAATAGATAATCTCGTAGTATCATTAAGCCATCAATAGATTGAGCTACTAATTTGGCATAATCTTGGATTCTTCTAAACTGTACTTTGGCTATTTCTTGTTTGGAATATCCTTGTTCTTCCATAAAATGATACATCAATGTTTCAAAATAGATGGAAACTGCTTCCGTAAATAAGCTTCTAGAAACAATTTCATTACCATCTTGTGTATCACTTATATTTAATTGATGTAAAAATTCATGAATTATAACAGCCGGATCTGAATAGTCGTGTTTTAATTCTATATTAATTTCTCTAAATAATTGATTGTCCTTTTTAGAGGTTAATGACCAGCTTCCTTGAGAATCTTTTCCATCTATCATATTTTGTTCCTCATCCAAAAAATCAACCACTCCATTACAAAGATAACTCTGCCATTTATCATAATAAGAATCCAAATATTTTTTTATAAATTGATTACATAAATCTAGGCTTTCATCTAATGATAAAGAAAGTTCTGCTTTAGGAATTTTTCCTGCTATTATTCCTTTACTAATATCTATAGAAAGCATTCTACTTGCTAAAACAGATAAGGATAAATACTCAGAAATATGATCCATGTAAAGGGGATAATCATAATAGATACAAAAGGAGTTTAAAAATTCATTTAACTCAGGGTAAGTATTATTCATTATTATCACCTACTTCAAAAAGTCATCAATAGTCATTAGTCTATCATCAATTTCTTTTAAAGATATTTTTTCTTTTTTAGGAATTGTTTTCTCCTCTTGTTTTTCTTCTTTTTCTTCTTTTTCTTCTTCTATAGGAATACTTTCTTGTTCTGGTTCTTCTCTTCTTTTTAGTGTTGCGATTAAGAAACTATCTGTCAGATTATGTTTAGATATTTGTCCTCCGGTAGAATAACGATCAGTAATATTTAATTCTGTTAATTTTAATGTTTCAATTTCTCCGTTTTTAATACCAATATAGTTTTTAGAGTCTGTAATAAAGGTTTTTATTACATGATATGGATTACTTTTTACTTCGCGCATTACTAATAATCCACGTCTTGCTCTAGTAGAAAGTTCAAACTCTGATAAGTGAACACGTTTTCCAGTACCTTTATCAGTAATAATTGAGATATATTCTGCTTCTTCCATAGAGTATTGATTGATAGATACTAAGTGATCATCTTTTAATTTCATCGCCTTTACACCAGCTGCTTTTACTCCTACTACTGGTACTTCTTCTGTTTTAAAGCTAAGACCATAACCACTATCTGTTGTAAGAAATAAGGTGTCTTTTTCTTCAATAAATGCATCAATAACTAAATCATCCTCTTTTAATTTCATACAACTAGTAGGTTTAGAATAACGAGATAGCTTAAAGTCTTTTAATTTACTACGTTTAATCATTCCGTCACGAGAGGCAATGATGATGTTTTTATCCGTTTCAAATGAAGCAACTGGTATCGCACTAACAACAGATTCTTCAGGGGAAGTTTCAATCACATTACTTACATGTTTTGGCATGTCTTTCCATTTTAAATCTGGTAGGATATGAACTGGAATATGCAAGTAATTTCCATGAGTCGTAAACACAAGTAAAGTATCTAGAGTTGTCATTTCATAAATTCCAATAATATAGTCATTTTCTTTAATTGTAATATCTTCTGGATTCGATGCTGTATAACTTCTAAATGAGGTACGTTTTACATAGCCATCTCTTGTTACCATAACAACACAATCTTCTTTTGGAATCATGGCAGTAGTATCAATCTTAATTTCTGTAATTTCTGCTTTAATATCAGTAAGACGTTCCGTTGGATAATCTTTCTTAACATCACGTAGATCTTTTTTCATAACGGACTTCATTACTTCTTCGCTACCTAGTATTGCTGTAAGACCATTGATGATTTTTTCTAAGTTTGCCATCTCTTCTTGTAGAGCAACAACATCGGTATTCGTTAAGCGATAAAGTTGTAACGTAACGATTGCTTCTGCTTGTTCCATCGTAAATTGAAACTCTTTTACTAAGTTTTCTTTAGCATCTGTTTTATTTTTAGATTCACGAATTACACGAATTACTTCATCTAATATAGAAATACATTTAATTAATCCTTCTACAATATGGTATCTTGCTTTCGCATGTGCTAGATCAAATTCTGTACGACGACGTACTACTTCTTTTTGATGAGCAATAAAAGCGTCTAAGCACGCTGTAAGTCCTAACAGTTTTGGTCTTTTATTTACGATTGCAACCATATTGAAGTTGTAATTTATTTGCATATCCGTATTTTTTAGTAAATAATTAACAATTAATTCGGCATTAGCATTTTTCTTTAAATCAATTACAACTCTAACATCCGCAGCAGATTCATCTCTTACTTCACTAATTCCGTCTATCTTTTTATCGATTCTAATATCATCAATCTTTTTTACCATTAATGCTTTATTTACTTCAAAAGGAATTTCAGTAATGATAATAGAAGAACCTGATTTTGTTTCTTCAATCGTATATCTACTTTTGACAACAATTTTTCCACGTCCAGTTTCATAAGCGGAACGAATTCCATCTAATCCTTCAATGATTCCTCCGGTTGGAAAATCAGGTCCCTTTACATATTTCATTAATGTATCTAGACTACAATTTGGATTATCAATTCTGTGAATTGTCGCATCAATTACTTCTCCTAGATTATGTGGTGGAATATTAGTAGCATATCCTGCAGATATTCCCATGGCACCATAGACAAGAAGTGCTGGAAAACGAGCCGGTAGGACCGTAGGTTCTACTGTAGTATCATCAAAGTTAGGAGCAAATTCTACGGTATTTTTATCAATATCACGAAGCATTTCATTACTAATTTTAGAAAGTCTTGCTTCTGTATAACGATAAGCTGCTGGACTATCTCCATCAATAGAGCCATTATTTCCATGCATATCAATATATGGTAGTCTTGTCTTCCAAGGTTGACTCATTCTAACCATAGCATCGTAGATAGAAGTATCTCCATGTGGATGATAATTACCAATAACGTCTCCTACAGTTTTGGCACTTTTACGATATCCTCTATCATAAGTATTTTTCTCTTTATGCATCGAATATAAAATACGACGCTGTACTGGTTTTAATCCATCTCTTGCATCTGGAATCGCACGATCTTGAATAATATATTTAGAATAACTTCCAAATCGCTCTCCCATGATATCTTCTAGAGTATAATCAAATATTTTCTCTATCACTTCTTGTGTTTCATTTTTCTTCTTTGCCATATTATCACTCCTCATATTACTTTCTATCTATTTGAATCCATATAGTCTATATTTATATTTTCTAATCCTTTGGTAGAAGTTAAACTTCTAAAATCAAATCTTCTTCCTACATATTTCAAATTATACAAGCTTTCAGCATTTATTAAGCTACCAAAATCTGCATAACCTCCTATATGTCGTAAATTTTCTAGACCATCAGCAGTAATTAATTTAGGAAAATAAGCAATTCCACCTATGTTTTCAAGACTATCTAGTCCTTTAGCGCTAATTAAATTAGAAAATCCCGCATGTTCACCTATATTTCGTAAATTATTTAATCCTTTTGCTTCAGGTAAACTACTAAAATCTGATCCTCCAACTATATTTTGTAGACTGTCTAAACCCTGAGCACTTATTAGACTAGAAAAATTAGCATCTTCCCCTATATATTTCAAACTATTTAATCCTTTTGCGCTCTTCAAACTAGAAAAGAAAGCATAATTACCTATATACTGCAAATGATTTAATCCATCAGCACTTATTAAATTAGGAAAGGATGCACCTCTATTTTGACTTTTTACTAACTTCGATTACGTTTTTTGCTTTTTCTTCTTTTATTATATCAAGAAATTCTTCACTTTCCATATAATCTTCACTATAATTAGGTGCGAAAATATATTGTCCTACACTTTTTAGGCTATCAAAATTACTTATATCCTCTATACTATTTAAATACATACTTACAGTAACATTAGACAAATTTTCTAATCCTTTAGAACTCTTTATTTTTCTAAATAAGGCACTCTCACCAATGCATTGTAACTCTTTTAAATAACTTGCATCTTCTTCATTATAATCTATAAAACCTGTGACCATTTTAATAGATTTTAATTTATCTAAATCAGTAAGTTGTCTAGTTGATAAATTTCCATAATAAACAATAATTTCTTTATCTTCCACATCTCTTGGTGTTAGACCAATATTTTCACTTTTACAATCAAAATAATACATCCAATCTTTTAGATTATTTCTTTGGTCTTTTATTTCTTTTATTCTTTGATCTTTTTGATAACCGAAACTTCTAATTGTATGATCTATTTCATATAGAAAAGCAATATCTTGTTTTGTAAATTCTACATTATTTTTATGTTTGTTCCATAGTTCTGTTAAATATTTCATATCATCTAGTTTTTGTTTAAATCTTGGATAGTCTTTAAAATTCTTTAGTTTTTCTTCGGCAATCGAAACCATATTATTTTCTAAATTCTGACTGGGACCTACTCCTCTTACTTCTAAGATATCATCTTCTCCATCCATTCGAATTGCAATTCTAGGATTTGTATAATCACCATTTTTATCTTTCGTGTAATAAACATAAAAATCCCCGGTGTTGATATGATCTTTTGCTGTTCCTTTTCCTGCGGTACACCAGCCTGTATTTTTTCCTTGCAATGATTGCCATAGTTTTTGATAATCAGAGTGCCAGTCATATTTTATCCATTGTCCTTCTATTTCACTATCAGTTTGAAAAACTCCTTGTCTTTGTAAATAAAAAGTATATAACTTAGCAAAATTTTCTCCTTTTTCTAAAGCCTCTACCTCTTCATCAGTTAAATTCTTTCCTTGAATCTCATCATTTAAAGTATCATAGACTTTAGCTAAAGCTTCTGGATTTAACTCTATATAAAATTCTGTAGTAGTTTTGGCCCTTTTTCCAAAAGATTCTATACCTTTATCTAAAGAATTCAATTTCAACATACCATTAAAAGCATAAAATCGAAACCATATCGGATAATTAGCATCATTTTTTATAAAATAATCTAACCATAAATCTAGCGAAGCTCTTTGGTCTTCTTGAACTTTTTTGAGTAATTTCTCTTCATTAATTTCTTTATTTAGTTCTCCTCGTTCGGTGTACTGTCTTTTTATCAATGTTATATAATTGTCTGGTAATTTTTTTATAACATATTTATCATAATAAAAATATTGTAGTAACTCTTTTTTATGTTCATTTTCTAATGTACTCTGGTGAATTAATTCTAGTCTTTCTAAATATTTAGAAATTTTTTCTTCTGGAGTATCGCTTTTTAAAGCTGTTCTCATAACACTAGGAGATAGATGTAGGTTTTGAAATAGTTTATTTAAAAAATCTTCTCCACTTCTATATTTCATAATAAGCCCCATTCCTTTCACTTTGTTCAAGGCACACATAGGAATGAAAACCTTGAACTAAATTTATTTTCCTATATAATATCAGTCCTGAAGGAGTGTGTACTACAAAGCACGGTAGGAGGAG
>JAGHJJ010000008.1 GCA_017886705.1 Bacilli bacterium
CGAGGACAAAACATAAAAACACCTTCCTATCTATATTAAGTTTACCACGATATAAAATAAAAAAAAAGACCTATTTGGCCTCTATAATTAACTTAATTGCAGTACGCTCCTCACCATCGATAGCAATATCTTGAAAGGCAGGAATACATACCAGATTTTTTCCTGATGGAGCGACAAAACCTCTTGCAATAGCAACTGCTTTAATAGCCTGATTAAGTGCTCCAGCACCGATTGCCTGAATTTCTACATTTCCTTTTTCCCGAAATACATTAGCAAGTGCTCCAGCAACACTATTAGGATTAGATTTACTACTGACTTTTAATGTTTCCATAATTATAAATTCCTCTCTTTCTATATCAATAATATATGAAAGAAAAAAACAAATATGATAACTATATTACTTTTTGAATGGCATCCTTTACAATACCAATGCTCTCTTGTAATTTTTTAACCTCTTCTTCAGTCAAATCTACATAAACTCTACCCTTAGCACCGTTTTTATTGACAATAGTAGGAAGACCAATAAACACATCATTTTCTCTATCATAAGTAGAAACAGTAATAATCGTATTTTCATTTCCTAAAATAGCATTCGTAATATAAACTAAACACATACCAATACCATAGTATGTAGAACCTTTATAATCAATAATTTTATAGCCAGCATTTTTAACTTCATCGGCGATTTCTCTCTTATCATCCTCTGATAAAAATTGATTAATATTTTGTAAGCCAACAGTTGCATGTTGCCAAGGAACAAACTCACTATCCCCATGTTCACCAATAACATAAGCATGAATATTTTTAGGGCCAATTCCTAATTTTTTCCCAATTAAATAACGAAGACGAGAACTATCCAAACTAGTTCCACTACCTAAAACACGATGAGAAGAAAATCCAGAACACTTCCAAGTAAGATAAGTCATTACATCAACAGGATTACTAGCAACCAGAAAAATACCCTGAAACCCGCTATCTACAATCTGAGAAATAATAGACTTAAAAATAGCACTGTTTTTATAAATAAGATCCATTCTAGTCTCACCATTCACTTGCGTGGCACCAGCCGTAATCACCACAATTTTAGCATCACGACAATCTTCATAACTACCTGCACGAATAGCCATATTCGAAGGAGCAAACGCTAGACAATGATTTAAGTCCATAACCTCTCCTAGCACTCTTTTTTGATTAATATCAATTAAGACTAACTCATCAACATTACTTCCTTGATTTAACAAAGCATAAGCATAACTCATACCAACATTTCCACACCCAACTATAACTACTTTATTATGCATATCATCCCTCCTATTATTTATTATACCATGCAAAAGAAAAAAGTATTATTTTAAATACTTTTTTATTTCTTTCGTAACAACTTCATATCCCTTATCCGATAAATGTAACCCGTCTTTCGTGTATTCATCCTTAATTTTTACTTCATCAGAAGAAGAATCCACAAGTAAAGAAAACATATCTATATAAGTAATATCTTCTTTTTTACAAAAACTCTTTAATTCTTGATTAATATCCATAATCTCTTCATTAGTACGTATATTAACAACTTTTTCTCCTTCTAAAACAGGATAAATAGACTCTAAATAAAGTTCTGCATAAGGACGGTTTTTATGAATCTCTAATAAAAGTTCTTCAATATGTTCCACTACTTCTTCCTGAGAATCTCCGTGATCAATATCATTAGTTCCAATCAGTAAGAATACCTTAGACGGATTATATTGATAAACCCTTTCATTTATATCATTCAAAATATCTTCTACATCATTACCATTAACTCCGCTATTAACAACAGGTAAACCCTCATAATATTTATCTAAATCATACATATAAGTAATAGAATCCCCTAAAAACAAATAATTATCATCCATAACAACAACTTCTTTAGTAACGGTTTTTTCTACAACTTTAGGAGATATATAGGTAAAATAAAGACCAGTACATAAAACAGCAATAATTAATAATAATATAATGGAAATAATCTTAAAAATAACCTTAGACTTACTCTTCTTAGGCCTATTGCCCTTTTCATAAGAAATATCCAAATCACGTATAATCTTATCTTTATTCTTTTTTCTTTTCTCTACAAAACTAGTATCTAACTCATCAGAAAATTTCATCTCATCTGATTCCAACCCGGAATAACGCTGATTAGAAGAGCGTCTTCGATGCGCAGTCTGACTAGCAGAATAAGCACGTTTATGATGATTAGTTTGTTGATAACTCTTATTAGAATTTTTATAATTACTTCTTCTATTATTTATGTTTTTTTGCTTATCACTATCCATAAAAGACCTTCTTTCTATAAAAACACAAGAAAGAAAAAGGTATAAAACCTTCTCATTTTCCTATAGAAATTATACACATTTTAATACGAATAGTCAACGAGTCTTATTTAACAAATGAAAAAGTATATTCTCCAGAAAACATATCTTTAAATCCTTTATAAAACAATTGAATAAAAGAAAGAGAATCTATATCATCCAAAACAGTTAAGTCAACACTTGTAATATTTTTCTTTGACTCCTTGTCTTTCACAATTACTTTCCCAACAATATCCCCATTTTTAATAGGAAACTTAAAAGAATTTAATTTTACATTATAAGTATACTTTCTAGTACTATCAGATTTTTTAGACAAAACACCAATATCATGAACAGGTACTAAAGATATTTCTGTTTTAGTTGCTTTATCAACAGGAATCTTTTTTAAGACTTGATCTTTAGACTTAATTAGATTCATCTGATAATGATTAAATCCATAATCAAGAAGACTCATAACCTCTTGATTTCTAACTTTACTATCTTCTTCGCCTAAAACAATTGCTATAAAGCGAAGATTATCTTTTTTAGCAGTAGCAGCCAAACAATATTTAGCAGCATCTGTATGTCCAGTCTTTAATCCATCAGCACCTTCATAGAAACGCACTAATTTAATTGTATTTAAGTTTTACAATAAAAATATCTCAAATATCAATCTTTCAGGTACTTTTATTATAACATTTAAGTACAATTTATGATAGATATTCTGATTATATTTTTTAAATTGTAAGC
>JAGHJJ010000069.1 GCA_017886705.1 Bacilli bacterium
ATTATCTTAATTCTATTTTAGTTCCTTTAATTAAAATTCAAGGTCAATCTATTCACCAAGCCATACTAAATAATAAGAATAAAATTATGTTTAGTGATAAGACTATTTATAAATTAATTGATTTAGGCCAAGGAGAAAAGGAACTACTGTTTATAAAGTGGATAAAACTTGTTTAATAGGAAGAACTTATGAAGATTTTTTAGAGTATATGAAAAAAAACACCCAGACACTCCTATTGTTCAAATGGATACTGTTGAAGGTGTTAAAGGTGGTAAAGTCTTACTTACTATTCATTTTGTAAATTGTTCTTTCATACTTGCCTTTATCAGAGAACATAATGACGCTCAATCAGTTATAGATATATTTAATTATCTTCAAGAAATATTAGGAATAGATAAATTTAAAGAATTATTTATTTTAGTTTTAACTGATAATGGTAGTGAATTTTCTAATCCCAAAGAAATAGAATTTGACTCAAATACCGGAGAAAAAAGAACACAGATTTTTTACTGTCATCCATCAAGTCTTTATGAAAAAGGATCTTGTGAAGTAAATCATGAGTTGCTTAGAAGAATAGGAACATCTTTTAATGATTTAACTCAAGAAGATATTAATTTGATAATGTCACATATTAATTCTTATAAAAGAAAAAAACTGAATAATGAGTCACCCTACTCTACATTCAGTAAACTTTATGGTGAAGACACCATAAACAAATTAGGTCTTCAAGAAATTGAACCTAATAAAGTTAACTTATCTACCCATTTACTAAAAAAAGAAGTTAATTTAAATGATAAGCACCATCTACTATTAATTTCAAACTATAGGGTGGAATTCTAAAATTCAAATTTTTTATAGATATTCGACCTCTTTTAATAGTGACCAAATTTAGTCAATTTGGTGCTTTCATCAATATTTTATACAAAAAAAAATCCACTATTTTAGGAATGTTTATTAATTAAAATCTAATAAACATGGAAGTTAACCTTTCAAAGTGGAATTTACTTTTTCATTTCAGCTATAGATTCAAATTTAGTTAATTTTCATTCACTTTATAGAAAAAAGATGACAATTTCATCTATTTGTCATCTCAATTTCATCATTTTATCTTTGATATACAAACTCAGTAGTTTCCGAATTAGTAGCTTGATCTGTATAATTTTCTGGATTTTCAGCCATATCCTGTACCATTGCCTCTGCTTTTTCTTCATTTGTCATCTCTGGTGTTTCTGATACAGGTTCTTCATATTCTACAATAAATATATTACTATCTGGCATTTGTGTTACAGTATAATCTTCTGGCATTGCCTCTTCGGTAGTTTCCTCCGTAGTTACTTCGCTATTTGTATCACTTGTGGAAGAAGTTTCGTCTGTTGTTGCTTGAGATTGTTCTAGGGTATTTTGTTCTTCGCTTTCCTCATCATAAGAAATGATGGTTTGATCTCCAACCTCATCTACTTGAAAATTATTCAATTCCTCTGCAGGATTATAATTAACATCTACTCCTTCTGTATTTACAGATTCTTCTTCCGTATCTATTGGTTGTTCATTATTAGTAGCATAATCACTTGAAGTATCATTATTATAAGGACTACCATAAACAGTATAGTCATTACTTGTAGAATTATTAACATCAGCATTTCCTCCTGATGATACTTGTGGAGTTGGTGTACCAGTTAATACATTTTCTGCTGGCTGTACTTGTGCTACTACTGTTTTTTGCTCTACAGGTTCTGCTTTTGCTTCTGGTTCTGGTTGAACAATACTTTCATCTAAGGTATTTCCAACTTTTAAATTACCATTATTATCAAATTTGAAATGCCATTCTACTACAGACTGAAATGATGATAATTGACTCAAATCACGGCTTCTATCATTAATATAATAAACATTAGCCATTTGTTGTTCTTTTGTTTTTTCATTCTTAAATTGTTGATAAGTTGGATTTTCTTCAGATTCTCCACCTGTCAAAGCTTTAGACATATTTAAGTTTTTCTCTGCTTGATCATATAATCCCAAATTATTAAAGTATGTAGTAACCTCTTCTAAATTTGCTTGATTTACTTCTAAGTCTTGGAATATTGATACTGCTGCACCAACAATTGGAGCAACTGCTAATTTATAAGATTCAACATCTTTTTTCTCTTTAGCATTAACAGAAAAATCATCTATTACCTTTTGTAAGAATATATTTGCCGAATTAATCTTTGCATCTCCTATTAAATTTTTAACTTCATAGAAAGAACTTTCATATTTATCAACAAATTCTTTTCCTTCATCACTATCAATTAATTGACTTAACTGTACTGGATTTTTATCAGTCGCTAATACATAAGCTCCTAATAATTGCAAATATCCCTCTTTATAAGCATTAGTAAAATCTATTGCTTCTGCATCATTAAACATAGCATTGACTTGTTCTTGTGAATAATCATTATATGCTAAATTAAGTGCATTTACTTCATCCCAAGTAAGAGCTGTACGTATATCCATAGCACTAGCATCTAGACATTTGTCAGCAAAATCAATATTATATTTATCCATAA
>JAGHJJ010000070.1 GCA_017886705.1 Bacilli bacterium
AGTGCTCCTAGGAAAATTATTATAATTTTTGTTTTTTGTTTTTTTATTTTATTACTATCCATATACTTACTCCCTATTATGTATTCATTATATCAAACGAAAAAAAGAATGTCGATAATTTTATAGATAAAAGCGTTTCATTTCTTAGATTTTCTTTTCCTTTTTTCCTATCTTGATTTTTGTTGTACAAATACTACTAATTCTAATGAATTAAACTGTTTCAAAAATTATCCTCATTTAATACTAGTATATATAAAATTATTTGTTTTTCCGTATCGCTTTTATTCTAAGCAAGACGATAGTATACTTATTTTATAGGGAATAATTTTTTCCATTGGTAAACCGTTACTTGTAAATTCTATCGATATTGTTAAATTGATTTCTTCTCCAGGATTTAATTCTTGGTTAGTAATATCATTATGATTTATAATTACTGGTAGAATCATATTGGCCTGTAGATTACTATTTAGATAATCAGGACTTTCTGATAGTCCGTCAATTTTTGCTTTTAAATTACCATTATTTTTAACAGTAATAATGTAAGTTAAAGTATCTTTTGGATTATTTAATTTAAACTCAAACTCTGCTGTTTTTCCATTATTTTCTATTTTACTTGTACCTGCTGGTAATGTTTCTCCTCCTTTGATTGCTGTTCCTTCTTGAATTCTCACTATTGATACATCATATATCTTATTTTTACTTTCTCTTTCTTTTAACTTTAAAGCAATTAGTGTAAACCCTATACTTAGTACTATTATAGTGAGACAAAGTATCGCGATGATGACATTTTTATTTTTTACTAACTTTTTCATGTACACATTCCTTCTTTCTTTTGTTCTAGAGAACCATTATAACAATAGGTATACTTATTTACTCCTCCCGATAATGTAATTTCAGCATATATTTTATAATCTTCTATATAATACCAGCTACTTGCTTGGGGATATATTTCATTATTTACATCACCTGGAATATATTGTATTGGCATTGATGTATCATCTCTGGATTGATTTTTAATTCCTTTATTTATCATGTATGTTTGTAATTTCTGATATATATTATCCGTATACGTAAGGGCTTGTTCTTTTGTTAAGTTTTGTTCTTTGTTTGTAGATAATTCTGTATTATCCATAAATTCATAGGAGATTTCATATAAAGACCATAATATTTTATCTGGTTCTGTTTCTTCTATATTGAGACTTTGTGCTTTTTCTTGCAGTGTAGAAGATTGTGTTTCTATCGGAGATGATATGTTGTTTTTTGTTAATTCTTCTTTCCATTTTGTTGTAACTTCGTTATATATTTGTGTATTACCATAATTAATTATTGTTACTTTTTTGCTTTCTAATTGATTATTTTGTATGAATATTTGTATTATTTCTGTAATGGCAGTAGTAATTTTTTTTGATTCTATATCTTTATTTGCTAATATAGTAGATTGTTCATTTTCAAAGAAGATATTAGAAATTTGATTATCTTCATTTACTATTAATATAAATTCTGGTCCAGTTTCTATTTTTATTTCTATACTTGTTTTGTAATTTCCATACATAAATATTTTTTCGCTACTACCAAGTGAGTTTTTATATTCTGGTATTACTTTTACTATTAGAACAACAATAATAGCAATTATTACTCCAATTATTTCTATTATGAATAAGGCTTTATTCACTTTTACACTTCCTTTAACTACTACTAAATTTAGGACTTAGAGTGAGTGTTATTTCTAATCCTGCTGTAATTGGTGTAGACTCTGGAATACTTTGTGCCGTTACATAACCGATTCCATCTAGATTTACTTTTACACCTAATAGACTTAGTAGACTATTTGCTACTTTAGAAGATAAGCCTGTTACATTTGGTATTGTCAAATTCTGATCATTAGTAATTAAATATACAGTGTCTTTATTAGTAATGGTATCTTCTTTTTCAGGATATTGTTTTATTACTTTATTTCCTGATCCTAATATTGTATATGTAATTCCTGCTGCTGTTAGTGTAGTCTTGCTCGATTCTAAGTCTTTGTTAATAAAACTTGGCATTTCATATTCTGTAATAGGGATTTCTGGTGTTGCTGTATCGTCATTTCCATAATATTTGGAGGCATTATTTACTATTTCTTTAATGGCATTGGATAATGGTTTTTGACTTCCTCCTGATGGCCTTTTTACAGACGCATAAATAATTAATTTAGGATCACTTTTTGGATAGATTCCAGAAAATGAAGAAATAATATCTTCTTTTCCTGATAAGTATCCACTTCCATCTTCTGATGCAATCTGAGCAGTACCTGTTTTTCCGATAAGTTCTCCACTTGGTATTCTAAAACCGCTTCCAGTATTTCCTATTCCATTGACACAATCATCCATTAATTGAATTATTTTAGCAACTGTTTCTGAGGATGCTACTCTTTCTATTTCTGTTCTCTTGTTTTTTAAAATTACTTCTTTTGTAGAAGGATCTACTATTTTTTTTACAATAAATGGTTCTAGTAGCATTCCGTCATTGGTTAAAGAAGTCATCGCTTTCACATTTTGAATTGGTGTTGTTGTGATACCTTGACCAAATCCTGCATTATAGATTTCTGTTTCATATTTGAAATTTAATTTTCCAGCTTCTTCATTTGGCAGCGTAATTCCTGTTTTTCTGCCAAAACCTAATTTTTTAAAATATTCTCTTAACATGGCACTACTCATATGACGATTAATTAGATTAATTACTCCAACGTTACTACTCATAGCATAACCTTTATCAAAAGTAATTACTCCCCAGCCATTACGATCCCAGTCACCTATCTGGGTACCATCAGTTGTTGTGTATACTCCGGATAAATATGTTTCTTGCCCATTATAGACGCCATTTTCCATAGCTGCCATATACGTAAATGTTTTCATAGTAGAACCTGGTTCGTATGGTGATGAAATCGTAGGATCTAGATAATTTGTTATATTTCTTAAGTTAGGATCAAATGATGGTGTGGTTGCAGTTGCTAGTAATGCACCTGTTTTTGCATCCATAATAGTGATATTAAACCATTCCCAATCATAATCTATATCCGCATTATTTAGGGCTTGTTCTACAAAAAATTGAATTTGACTATCAATTGTTAGATAAATATCTTTTCCTTGAGATGCTTCCTTTCTTACTTCATTGGTGTCCGCAATCTTATATCCTTGTAAATCTTTTTGATATTGAACGTATCCATCTTCTCCTTTTAAAATCTTATCATAGTATTTTTCTATTCCCATTTCACCAGAAATTGTCTCTTCTCCTGTTTCTTCATTTGTTGTTGATTTTGCATATCCTACTGTGTATGATGCAAAATCTCCCCTGGGATAGTACCTTTTAAAACTTTCTACAAAGTCAATACCTAGTAAATGAAGATCTTCTATTTGCTTTTTCTTAAGTTCTGATAAACCTTTTCCTTTGGTTCCAAATTCTGTCTGATAGACATTTTCTTTTGATAGATATCCCAATACTTCTTCTTTAGTCATTTCTAATATTGGTGTTAACGCTTCGGCTGTTTTTTCTTTGTCTACTACGTGTTGTGGATTGTCTTTATCCGTCGTTCTTTTAGGACTTAGATAAGCAATCAATTTATATGAAGAAACATTTTGTGCTAATGCATTTCCATCACTTGTGTAAATACTACCTCGTTTTGCAGATAATATTTCTGTTTTTGTTGTTCTTTTACTTTCTAATTCTTTTAAGTTTATACCATCTATTTCTGTTGATAATCCTAATTGGATAACTCTACCAATCATACAAGCAAACAAAAAAAGAGAAGCAAAAATTACTATCTTTGAATATCTGATATTATTTTTCTTTCTCTTTTTTGCCTTTTTCATTTCCTCACATCCTATTTTTCATCTTCTGTTACAGTTTTTATATTATTATTATTATAACTTAGTCCTTGTTGTTCTGCAACTTCTTGGATTTTTGTAAGGGAAGCTAATTCATTGATTGTCATTGCTAAACTTTCATTTGTTTTCTGTTGTTCTTCTATCATCTTTTTTTGCTTTTCCACTTCATAGTTGATATTAGCTAGTGTTGCTTTTGAAAAAACAATGGATACCGGAGAAATTACTAACAAGAATAAAGCTAAAGTATAAATTAATTTTTCAAATTTAGACATCTTAAGGCGCTTTTTTACTTTTCTCATTGTTCCTCCTTCTTTCTTATTTTATTTTTTCTATTACTCGAAGTTTGGCACTTCTTGCTCTATTATTATTTTTTAGTTCTTCTTCACTTGGAAGAATCGCTTTATTTACTACTAATTTAAAATCTGGTAAATATTCTTCTGGAATATTTGGTAATCCTTTTACTTTATCATCTATTTTACATTTTTCTTTAAAATATTGCTTTACTATTCTATCTTCTAGAGAATGGAAGGTAATTACTACTACTCTTCCTCCTACCTTTATTAAAGATAAGGCTTGCTCTAGGGCAGGGACTAAAACATCGAGTTCATGATTTACTTCTATTCTTATTGCTTGAAAGATTTGTCGTGCGGGATGCTTGTCTTTTCTAAATTTCATTGGAACAGCACTTTTTATTATTTCTACTAGTTCTAATGTTGTCTCAATTGGTTTTCGTGCTCTAGCTTCTACTATTTTTTTGGCAATATTTTTGGAAAATTTATCTTCCCCGTACTTATAAAATATATTGGTTAATTCCTCTTTCGTATAGTTATTTACTACTTCATAAGCAGAAAGAGGATTGTCTTTATTCATACGCATGTCAAGTCTTGCATCTTCATGATATGAAAATCCACGAGAAGCATCATCTAGTTGAGGAGAGGATACTCCTAAATCAAAAAGGATGCCATCTACTTCATGGACATTTAATTTGTTTAATTCTTCTTTTAAATTTACAAAATTACTTTTGATAATAGTGAAGTTAGTACTAATCGCACTAAGGCGACTAGTACTATGCCGAATTGCTTCACTATCTTGATCAAAGGCGAATAGGTTCCCTCTTTTTATTCGTTTCAAGATGTAACTACTGTGTCCTCCATAGCCTAAGGTACAATCTACAATTATACTATCTTCTTTTAAATTCAAAGCAGATATTGATTCTTCTAATAATACACTAATATGCTTTTCCACTATAAATCCACACTTTCGTTAAATAAATTTTCGGCTATATCAGACATGTTGATGGAAGCAGAATTGAAAAAATTATTCCAAGCGTCTTCTGACCATATTTCTAACCTATCACCAGTACCGATGATGATGCATTCTTTTTCGATACTAGCGTAATTAATTAGTGGGGAGGTAATATTAACACGGCCTTGCTTGTCAAATTCTGCTACAGTAGCACCTGATAGAAAGAAACGTGTAAAATTTCTTGCATCTTTTTTGGTAAATGGTAAGGATTCTAGTTTATGGACGATTTCTTCCCAGCGTTTTTCGGGATATGCAAATAAGCAATTTTCAATCCCTCTAGTGATAATAAACTTATCACCCAATTCTGATCTAAACTTTGCTGGAATAATTAATCTTCCTTTATCATCGATTGAATGATGATATTCTCCCATGAACATATAAATCCCCCACTTTTTACCACCAGCTACCACTGATTACCTATATATTAACTCAAAAAAGATGTATTTGTAAATATTTGCTAGTGGATTTTTCTAGTTATTGACAGATTATTGACAAAAAAAATAAATCTTGTTCAGATTTACTTTTTTATTTTTCATATTAATTATTTTGCTTTTCCAGTACTCTCTTGCTGTTTTGCTTCTGTTTTACTCACGATTAATACACTTTCAGCATAATTTTTTAATGCTTCACATTGATTTATTGCAAGATATTGATCTTCTTTGGAGCCAGATGCTAAAGATTGAACCATTGATTCCATTGATGATATAAACATCCCTTGTGGAAGATCTTCTCTTATAAAATCATTTGCATTTGGACCACTGATAGATAACATTATACTTGCTAATTCATGGATGTTTTTTAAAGCAGCTTGGCATGAAAGTGCTGTTTCATTTTCAGTTGTTTTTTCATCTTCTGTATTAAAACCTATAGCTTCTGCTTGATTACATAATTCTTCCATTCTCTTTAAAGTAGCATTTGTTCTTTCTGCTTTTTCATTATAATCATCTGATGAATCCATAAAATAAGCAGGCAAGTCATCGAGATATCTTCCGAAACAAAATCGTACTTGTTGTTTTACTTCCTCTGCTTCTGGTTTATCACTTCCTGTAATGGTTTTTAAATATAAGCAGAACATTTGGTTTAATGCTTTGCTTCGTTCTAATATAGTAGCATCATAAGAAGATAAACTTATTATTTTTTGTGCTTTTCTTAAAAAACTTATTGGTTCGCTTATTGTTTCACAAAAGTCCATCACACTTGACGTATCTGATGCAGTCTTTTCTACATCTATTATCCCTTTCATTTCTTTATCCAATTTACATCTTTCCTTTCTTGCTGTCATATTATAGCATAAAAGAAAAGAAATGTCAATTGACACTTTCTTGGTTGCAATTTTAGTCATCACAGGATTTTTAACCTATTTTAGTGAAGATATTTTCTCGTAAAACAATAAGCTATGGTACTTGTCTATCCACCCTAATTTTTTAGGTTAGAGTTATTTTCTCAATTTTTGATATATTACATATCCTTGTTCTTGATGTTCTTCTTCTGTTAGTCCATCGCTTATGAATCCTGCACGCTTAGCTACCTTTCTACTTGCTTTGTTTCTATAATCAATCAGTAACATTATATTATCAATTTCACTATACATATTATACAGTGTATCAACTACACCTGCTAGAGTTTGATACATATACCCTTTATGTCTTGCCTCTTTATGGATAGCATAAGAGATATCTATTACATTTTCTCCTTCATACATAAACACAGGTGATATTTTTAGATAGCCAATAGGATATCTTTGATGATAAATAATATAAGGACTGTCATATAATTCTTCACGATATAAGTGACTTTTTCTTTTTATTTCACCATTTAGAGGTCCTAGGTATCCTCTTTCTCCAAAAATTCCTTTATCTTCTTCTAGTTCTTCTATTAATCCTGTATCTAGAGGATTATTAGGATTTAATTTTTTTATGCTTAAGTTTTCTGTTAGATTTATTTTTTTCATATTTACATTTCTTTCCTATTTATTTCATTATTTTATTTTATTTCTTCCCATATCTAGCATTAAATTTTTCAATTTGTGACATTCTCTTTATTGCTGCTTTTGGTCTTTCTTCTTCTGCTGGCTTACTTACACTTTGATTTATAGGATACATTGTAATGATAGAATCTGTATTTGGTAAGCATAATACTTTTATTTTGTCTGCTGCTCCCGTAGGACCATATCCAACATTTGGGACTGTTAAAATGTATTCATCTAATAGACTGCTTATATTTGGTGTAATATTTTTAATATTAGCTTTCACTTGATAAAACAGTGTATTTATATTTATATCATCTCCAAATACAGATAAAGCATCATTTTCCGTATGAAGTTCTCCAATATACTTTATTGCTTTATCCTCACTATAGTCAATAATTTGCTCTTCTGTATATTTATAGTCTTTTTTGGGAATAGGTCTGCCTACTTTTTTATCTGTATATAACCTTAGTTTTTTTAGACTTCTTTCTAGTTCAAAATTTAAATCTTTAGTTTCTAATTTTTCTATTATATTATAGCAAGTATCATAATCTTCTTCTCTAATAGCAATATACGCTAAACTAAAGTAAGCCTTTATTGATAGTACTAAGTTAGAAGCTGCTGCTTTCTGAAGATACTCTTTGGCCGATTGAAAGTTTTGTTCTTTCATTTCTAATAACCCTAAATTTAAATATCCTTCATTTGAAAAAACAGCTGATGAGTTATGAGTTGCGGCTTGATAACATTTTCTGGCATCAGTGGTTCTTTCTAATTTTTCATAGATTCTGCCCAAATGATTCATTATATTTTTTATTAGAGTATCCCTATTACTTTTAATTCTTAGGTATACGTCTAATGCTTCCTCTAGACGATTTTCTTTTTCATATAGTTTAGCAAGTTCTAATTGAGATAACCAGTAAACATTGTCTTTTTTTGTACCTTGTGCCTGTGTCAAATAAGTATACGCCTTATTATATTCTTGTTCTACGGTAGCTAATTTCCCTTTTATATATAATACTTTTCTATAAAAATCACTTTGTTCTTCTTCTATTAATCCCACTAATCTTCTAGCTTCTTTTTTATTTTTTGTTTGTAATTCTAGTTCTGCTAAAGCTAAAATAATATATTTATTATCTGAAGACTTTAATTTTTCTTTTAACACTTCTTTTGCTTTTGTTGTTTTACCTTTTTTTTGATAACATTTTGCTAGTTCTATTACTGCAAAAGTTTGGTCATATGAACTTTCACTTATTAGTTTTGTAAAACATGCTATGGCACAATCAAAATCGTTTATATATACTTTTATCATTCCCATCTCATATAGTGATTGGTCGGACATAATTTCTTTTTCTTCATAAACTTCTGTAAAGATATCAAATGCAATATCAAACAATTTAGAAGACTCTTCTTTCTGTATTGTTGCTGTTTTCATTAATAATAAACCATCATAAAATTTTATTTGATTATCATTGGGATACTCTTCACGATACTTATCTATTGCAGTTTTTGCTTGACTTATCATGTTCTTTTTTAGCAATAATTTTATTTCATTCAATTTTTGATCATTATATCTCATATTAAATTTCATAGTTTTCTCCTTTAAATGTTATTTTATTATATAACTATTTCATATAAAAGAAAAGATTTACTTTTTGTAAACCTTATCTTCTACTTCTTGATATTGCGTTATCAATTCCTTTTCTAGTTTTTTCCATCTCTTCTACTTCTGATTGACTAAAATGATTGGTTTTAATTGCTTCTATTTTCTCATCATCAGTGTATTCATTCCAGTCTATGATATATTGTCTCATTAAGTTTCTTCTTTGATATAATTCACTTTGTTTTCCTAGTAGAACACCATCTTCAAATTTTAAGGGAACAAAGAAACTTTCTTCGATATCTTCTTCCGACATTTGATATGTTTTTATTTTTTCTATTCTTTTTTCTTCATTTGTTTCTAATCCCACATCGTACATTTGATATCCCCTGATGGCATTGGCATATCTTCCGAAGGATTCTACTAAGATAGAAAATTCTTCTCTGGTTAGATGATATTCATTAATTAATATTTTTCCCATGACTAAGATATCCTCTTCTGCCTGTTCTTGTCCTTTGGTATTATCTAATTCTTCTACTAAATAATTATATGGTTCTTCTAACCAGGCATTCGTACTTTCTTTTCTACATCTTAAGAAAGCATCATGTCTAATGGCTTCTTCTAGCGTTACTACATTTTCTGTCATGTTTTTTAGAATTGCGGAAGAATCTAGGTTTAAATCGGTTAGAATAGATTTTACTAGTGTACCATATTTTTCATATATCCACGTAGATGGTTCATGTTGTCCGTGATGATTATAATCAATAATCACTCTATTCATGGTCTCTTCTAAACTAGAATATGGTAACAGTTGATGTAGCTTTACAGCTCTCGATATTACTTCATAATTATAACCATTATCAATGCAGAACTTTCTTAGAGTTTCGTCACCTTTCATTAAAACTGGCTCGTATTCTTTCCCTTTTTCTCTTACTCTTGCTAGCTGGTTTAGTAATTTTGCTTGGTCTACATCAAATTCTTTTAATATGTTATCTATATTATAAATTTGTTTTTTTCTACTTCTTCTTTGATTTCGTAAAGAGTCTAAACAACTTACTACCCTTTCAGCTTTTTTTCTATCTCCTTTAAAAATTTCAGTATACTTTTCTAATGTGTTTTGACTTCTCTTAGATGGTGTTTGGTGTTCTTCTTGATACTTTTTATAGTCCCAAATCATCCCATGTGCCGTGTCCCAGGCAATTTGTTCTTCTGTTAAATCTTTGTGTGTTCGGTATTTTTCTCCCTGTTGCATGGCATTATAAATTCCTCTTCTAACACTTATTAGACTTCCTAAAGTTATTACTCCGATCCCTTCTAGTTCTACTGTTTCTGTTTGCTTAATATCTAAATTGTCTTTTTCTGGATGCTGTTTTTTCCATTTTTCTACTGCTTGGCGATAGTTATTTTCTTGCCAGGTTTCATAATCCCAAATCATTCCATGTGCCGTGTCCCAGGCAATTTGTTCTTCCGTTAAATCTTTGGAATTCCTGTATTTTGTTCCTTGTTGCATGGCATTATAAATACCTCTTCTAGTACTTATTAGAATTCCTAAATATATTACTCCGATTCCTTCTAGTTCTACTGTTTCTCTCGTTTTAATGTCTAAATAGGATTTTTCTGGATGCTGTTTTTTCCATTTTTCTACTGCCTGGCGATAGTTATTTTCTTGCCAGGCTTCATAATTCCATATCATTCCATGCTTTTCATCCCAGGAAATTTGTTCTTCGGTTAAATCTTTAGAACTAAAGTATTTTGTTCCTTGTTGCATGGCATTATAAATACTTCTTCTTATGCTTACTAAGTTTCCTAGATTTATTACTCCGATTCCTTCTAGTTCTACTGTTTCTCTCGCTTTGACGTCTAAATATTCTTCTTCGGGATGTAGTGCTTGCCATTTTTCTACTGCCCTACGATAGTTATTTTCTTGCCAAGCTTCATAATTCCAAATCATTCCATGCTTTTCATCCCAGTCAATTTGTTCTTCGGAGAGATTTTTTCGTCTATTATATTTTTCTCCCTGTTGCATGGCATTATAAATACTTCTTCTTATGCTTACTAAGTTTCCTAGATTTATTACTCCGATTCCTTCTAGTTCTACTGTTTCTGTTTTCTTAATATCTAAATAGGATTTTTCTGGATGTAATTTTTTC
>JAGHJJ010000071.1 GCA_017886705.1 Bacilli bacterium
CTTCTATACCATATAAATCCTGTATTTGTTCATTGATTTCCCTAGTTGTTAATCCTCTCCCGTAAAGAGATATTATCTTATCTTCAATTCCTGATACATCTCTTTTATTTTTAGGAACAATTTTAGGCTCAAACTCTCCATTTCTGTCCCTTGGTGTTTCAAATTCAAACTCTCCAAATTCACTCTTTAAATTCCTTTTAGTAGAACCATTTCTATAATTGGTTTTTTCTGTTTTTTTATCATATTTTGAATATCCCATTGAGGAATCAAATTCTGCATTCATCATTTGCTGTAATGCATCTTTAAATAAATCTTTTATGGCTCCTGATAAGTCTTGGGCTGTTTCAATCTCATAATTTTCTTGTAGTATTTTTAATAAATCTTTTCCTTTAGTATTTTTTTCTTTCATAATAAAAATCTCTCCATTTCTTTTTATTTTATCATGGAAAGATTTCTATTTACACAGATTTATTTACAGACTCATCAAGCCTTAACTTTTTCCTGGCACACGTATTCTTTTCTTAATTTTAAAGGATCTTATAACGATATAAAGAATTTAATCCACGAACTAGGTCATATCGTAAACTATTATTTTTCTATGCAAAAGCAACCATTCTTCTATGAGGACAGTACCATATTTGTAAGTGAGATAACATCTATTGTAAATGAAATATTATTAAATAGATATTTATTAAAGACTGCATCCAGTAAAGAAGAAAAAATATTTTACTTAAGTAAAGAAATAGAAAATTATATTACCACAGTATTTAAACAAACTATGTATACAGAATTAGAAGAGAAATGGTATAACACAAAAACACAAGAAAGCTTAACTGTAAAAACATTATCCGATACTTATTTTAATATGTTAAAAAAATACTATGGCAGCAACATAATATATGAAGATATAACTAACATAGAATGGACTAGATTAGGACACTTATATAGATTCTGTTATTATCCCTATAAATATGCAACAGGACTATTAATGGCTAGTACGGTAGTAACTTCACTTTTATATAACCATACATTAACAAAAGAAGAATATATTACATTCTTATCTTCTGGAAGTAGTAATTATTCTCTAGAATTAATAAAAATTCTTCATTTAGATTTTAAAGATTCTAATATCATAAACCAAGGCTTTGAAATACTAAAAAAAGATATAGAAGAATTAAAAGAATTAATAAAAGAATAAAAATATAAGAAAGATTTTTCATATAAATGAAAAAATATGATATGATTAAAATAGAATAGAGGTAAGAGTATGAGAAATAAGAAAAAATTAATCACATCATTACTAGTAATTATTATTGCTGGTATATTTTATTTATTTGAAGGCTATCCGATAGAAGAGAAAGGACAAAATACAAATCAAAGGGTAGAAGAAGTACCCGTAACAGCAGAAGATAGATTAGAAGTAACATTTATTGATGTAGGACAAGCAGATTCCATTCTATTAGAAAATGAAGGTCAATATATGCTAGTAGATGCTGGAAACAATGAAGATGGCCCTAAATTAGTAACTTATCTACAAGGATTAGGAATTACGGACTTTAGTTATGTAGTAGGAACCCATCCACATGAAGATCATATTGGTGGTCTAGATGATATTATAAAAGACTTTAATATTAAAACTTTTTATATGCCTGACGTAATAACTACAACCAAAACATTTGAAGAAGTACTAGATGCCCTAGAAAGTAAAAATATTGCTTTAAGTATTCCTAACAAAAACGATACCTTTAATTTAGGGGATGCAACTGTAAAAGTATTATATGTTGGAACAGAAGAGGAAAGTGATCTAAACGACACCTCAATTGTTCTAAAAGTAACTTATCAGAATGTAAGCTTCTTACTAACAGGAGACGCTTCTACCAAAGTAGAAGATAGTCTAGATAGAAAAGATTTAGAAAGTACTGTCTTAAAAGTAGGACATCATGGTTCATCTACTGCTACCAATGAAGAGTTCTTAAACTTAGTAAATCCTAAATACGCAGTAATATCCGTAGGAAAAAACAATCAATATGAACATCCTCATACAACCGTTCTAAACACTCTAGCAAGTCATAATATCACAACATATAGAACAGATGAAGATGGTACCATACAAATGATTACAGACGGAGTAAATATAGAAATAAATACAATGAATACTGATACGAATGGATAGTGATACAATGTATGCAATAGATCAAATAGAAGAAAATATAGTACTAGCAGAAAACCTAGATACGAAAGAAAAAATAACATTAAAAAAAGAGAGTTTTCCTTTTCCAATACATGAAGGATTACTCTTTTCTCTAAAAGATAACACTCCCGTGTTAGAACAACAAAAAGAAGAAGAAAGAAGGAAGGCACTACGCGAGAAAATGGAGAGATTAAAACGTCATGAGTAAAAATAAATATCGTCTACCATTTCTAGGAACCTGGTATATAGAATATGGCGGAACAACCAAAAACACTTCTCATTCCTGGAATATCCCGGGACAAAGATATGCCTATGACTTTGAAATTAGAAAAGATAACCTACCATATCATGATGATCAAACAAAGTGTGAAAACTATTATTCATATCTAGAAAATATCTATGCACCAGCAGATGGCTGGGTAGTAGATTTAGTAAATAAATATGAAAATACACATATTACTGAAGATAGAAAAATAATCAATGACTGCTCCGAACCAAAAGGAAACTACATCATACTAAAACATAATCATGGAGAATATAGTACTATCTGTCACATAGAAAAAGATACTTTTGAAGTATCCTTAGGAGAAGTAGTAAAAGAAGGACAACTACTGGGTAAAGTAGGCAATAGTGGCAATACTCAGGGACCACATATTCATTTTCAAGTACAATTAGGAATGGATACAGACTATGATACTGGAGTTCCCATTACATTTAAAAACGCCTATTACAAGAACAAAAAGAAAAAAACATTAGAACAAGGAATAGAAATAGAAGGTAGATAAAATGATAGAAGATAGAATATCTGATACAACAATAGAAGACCAAGAAATAAATAAACATTTCGAAGAATTAGAAATAACAAATAGTACCTGCAATAAAATTAATTGGAAAGACTCTAAATTTGACTATTTAGAAATTACTAACAGTAAGATAAATAATTGTATATTCTCAAATATAAACTTAAGTGAACAAACATTTTATAAAGTAGTATTTACAAACTGTAACTTGATAGGTACCAATTTTTCCTCTACTTTTTTAAAAGAAATAGAATTTAAAGATTGTAATCTATCTTATTCTACATTCTCAATGGCCTCACTAGAAAAAGTAACATTTACAAACTGCGATTTAAAAGAGTCTTCTTTTTATAAAATAAAACAGAAAAAATTACAGCTTAATAACTGTAATCTAGAGTCAATCGATGTCTTTGAAACCAATCTAGAAGGAATAGATATTAGAACCTGTAATATCAATCATATAAAAATCGATATTCCAAGTATGAAAGGACTAATCGTAAACGAAACACAAGCCCTAGCACTAGCTAAGTTTTTACAAATAAAAATAGAATAAGGAGAGCTTATGACCTTAGGAAATATAGAACTATATAAAAACATATTACTGTATATACTACTACCAATTACTATTGTATTTTGTCTTATCGTTTTATTTTTTAAAATTTCTAAAAAAGGAAGTATCAAAATACTATTTCACCTAACATATATATTATTTATTCTATATTTTATTTATGCACTATTTCTATCTTTTTACGAATTATTTAATCTAAAAAGAATAAAGACAAGTAATCATAAATTATTAGTAATTATCTGGATTATCATGCCACTCTTACCAGGACTAGCAATGATATATTTTGGTAGAAAATATAAAAGTTTAAACAAAGAAGATTAGGAAGTCTTCTTTTTTAATTTCTGTTTAATATCACTTTCTACATAATAAATTTTAATATCCTCTTTTTTTAATTCTTCTTCGACATCTTTTGAAATATCACAATTAGTAACTACAAATTTTACTTTCGATAAGTAAATTTTCTTTTTTGTATGATTTTCTATTTTTTGAACTAAGTTATTAAATTTTTCTCCCTGTTCTTGATAATATTCGTATTGATATTCTAAACCAGCATCACCCTTGATAGGAATAATTTCTTTTAAGTATAAAGTCTTATTACCATCATGACAAGAATAACCAACTCCCTGAATGATTGCTAAATCATTTAATTCAACATACTTAGGTATCTTAAAAATAAAAATTGGCAGCAACAATAAAATTAGTACTAAACCATGTTTTAATAGCTTCATAAATTCCTCCCGCGAACTACATTATCTGTTAAATAGGAATTTCTTCTTTTAATTTTATCTTCTTTTCTAATAACAGAGTCCCGCCATTCATATTTATCAAAAGGAATAATAGGGGATAGGTAAGAAAACTGAAAACTCTTCATAGAAAGAAGTTTATAAAATAAGAAAATAGCTCCTACCAAAACACCATATATTCCAAAGAAAGCAGAAAGTAGTAAAATAATGATTTTATAAAAACGAATCGCATTGACTAACTCATTAGAAGGAAATATTAAGGCCGCAATCGATGAGATAGCAATAATAATTATCATAATAGGGGATACAATTCCAGCACTAACAGCCGCATCTCCTAAAATAAGTCCTCCTAAAATAGAAACTGCACTACCAGTAGTTGCTGACATTCTAATATCAGACTCTTTTAATATTTCAAAGGCGATAATCATAAATAGCGCTTCAATATAAGCAGCAAATGGTACAAAAGTTCTACCTGCTTTTAAAATAAGTAAGAGTCGGTAAGGCACCAGATCATAATTTCTAGTCGTAACTGCAATATAAATAGCTGGTAAAAATATCGCAACAAAAAACGCAATCACTCGAATTACTCTAATAAAAGTAGTATTACTATTTTTTTGATAATAATCATCAACCGTATGAAAATAATCCAAAAAGAAACTAGGAAGAATCAAAGCATAAGGACTTAAATCAGTAATCAC
>JAGHJJ010000072.1 GCA_017886705.1 Bacilli bacterium
GACGAGTAATGATTACAAAGGGGCAAAAGATAAATGATCGTTATGAGATTATTCGTTCTATTGGTGAAGGTGGTATGGCCAATGTTTATCTTGGCTATGATACAATACTAGATCGTAATGTAGCAATTAAGATTTTACGTGGAGACTTGTCTAGTGATGAAAAATTCGTTAGGCGTTTTCAGCGTGAGGCGCTATCTGCTTCTAGTCTTGCACATCCTAATATTGTAGAGATGTATGATGTTGGTGAAGATGATGGTATTTATTATATTGTAATGGAGTATGTGGAAGGAAAGACTTTAAAACAATTACTTAAGAAACGTGGAAGTCTTACTTTGTCAGAAGCTATCGATATTATGTTGCAGCTTACGGATGGTATGGCACATGCTCATGATTCCTATATTATCCATCGTGATTTGAAACCACAAAATATTATGATTAAAGATGATGGACAAATCAAAATTACAGACTTTGGTATTGCTATGGCACTTAATGCTACTCAGCTTACCCAGACAAACTCTGTCATGGGATCTGTTCATTATTTGCCACCAGAACAGGCTAGTGGAAAAGGTTCTACGATTAAGAGTGATATTTACTCCATGGGAATTATCTTTTATGAATTACTTACGGGTAGTCTTCCTTTTAAGGGTGATAATGCTGTAGAGATTGCTTTAAAACATATGAGAGATCCACTTCCTAGTGTTAGGGAAGATAATCCGGCTATTCCACAGAGTATTGAAAATATTATCTTAAAAGCAACAGCTAAAAATCCTAAGAATCGTTATGATGATGCAAGACAAATGCATGAGGATTTATTAACTGCTTTAGATGATGATCGTATGAATGAACCACCTTATAAATATCCATATCCTGAACACGATACAGAATCTACTAAGAATTTGAAGAAAATAAAAGATATCGAAAATAATGATAGCGAAGATTCAGAAGAACAACCAATTGCAACAAAAATAGAGGATAAGGGCGATAAAAAAAGAAAAAAGATTATTATTATTTTGTCTATTGTTTTTGGTGTTTTAGTTCTTGCTATTATTACAGTAGCATTTATTATTCCTGCTGTTACTGCTTCTAAACCAGTAACTGTTCCTAATTGTGCAGGAGATAAAGTTAGTCAATGCGAGAAAAAGTTGCAAAATGTAGGATTAGAAGTTCGAACTAATATTAAAAGTGTAGCTTCATCTAAAATCAAAAAAGGAAGAGTAGTTCGTACAGATCCTGAAAATGGAAGAAGTGTTAAGGAAGGTACTAAAGTTACGATATATAAATCTAGTGGCGAAGAAACTTTTGAAATTCAAAATTATATTGGTGAGAACTATATTGAAGTTCAAACTATTTTAGAAACTCAGTACGGATTAGACGTCACCGTTGAAAAACGTGATGTAGATGCTAGTGATAGAGAATATGATGAACAAGAAGTTATTGGTCAATCATTAGCAGCTGGTAGTAAAGTTAAAGAAGGAGATTCTATTATTTTGTATATTCCTAATATCGTAGATACATTCCCTGATATGGCTGGATTAGGTTGGGGATTAGCAGACGCAGAAGCTTTCTGTGATAAATATGGATTAACTATTAGTGTAGAATATCAAGAAACTACGGCTTATGAAGAAGGTAAAATTATTGATCAGTCAAGAGCAGCTGGTAGTCCTATTGTAAAAGGACAAACACTTACTGTTACGATTGCACAAAAGCCAAAACAAACCACGACACCATCTGCACCATCTACAGATGATGATGATGATAAAAATAATTCAAATAATGGTAATAATACTACTACTCCACCAAGTACTAATACGGGAACAGAATAGAGGGACTATATGAGAGGACAGATTGTAAAAATTCATAGTGATTTACATTATGTACAAGTTGATAAACATGTTTATCCGTGTAAATGTAGAGGAATTTTTAGGAAAGAAAAGATTTTGCCTTTAGTAGGTGATTTTGTAGATTTTGATTCTAACAAAATGGTAATTGAGAAAATTTTACCAAGGAAAAACGAGTTTTTTCGACCTAAAGTTAGTAATATAGATCAAGCTTTTTTGATTACTAGTTTAGTCTCTCCTGATTTTTCTTTGAATTTACTTGACAAATTAATTATACTTATGGAATTACATTCTGTTAGACCTATTATTTGTATTACAAAAAGAGATTTATTGACAGATGAAGAGTTTTTAGTCTTTGAACCTATTTTAGATTATTATAAAAAATTAGGATATTCTGTTATATTTAATACAGAACTAGATAAAATTAAAGAATTACTAAAAGATAAAACGAGTGTTTTTACAGGGCAGACTGGTGCTGGGAAAAGTACATTGCTAAATAAGTTAAAACCAGATTGGAATTTGGAAACGGGCGAAGTTTCTACTGCTTTAGGTAGAGGAAGACATACTACTCGTGTGGTTACATTATATGAACTTTTTGGTGGAAAAGTTATGGATACACCTGGTTTTTCTGCTTTAGACTTTCATACTTATTCGAAAGAACAAATTCGTGATGCTTTTATAGAATTTTCTAAATATCCTTGTCCTTTTAAAGATTGTTTACATACAAAAGAGGAAGAATGTGAAGTAAAAAAGGCAGTTATTTCTAATAATATAATGAAGAGTCGTTATCTTAATTATTTAAGTTTTATCCAGGAAGGTGATTATTATGAAGATTAGTGCTACCTTTTTAAGTAGTTCTAATGTACCTGTTGATTTAAGAAAATTAAATGATACAGATGTTGATTATATTCATGTAGATGTTATGGATGGTAGGTTTGTTCCTAATAAAACTATGCCTTTTCGAGAGATGCGTAATATTTACAAATATACAGATAAAAGATTAGATGTTCATTTAATGGTAGAAGATCCAAAAAAATATATTCCTTTATATGCTGAATTAAATACAGAGTATATTACTTTTCATGTAGAGGTTATGGAGCATATTGAAGAGTGCTTAGAATTAATTAAAAGTTATGGTATTAAGTGTGGTTTAGCGTTAAATCCCTCTACACCGGTGAAAGCTTTGGTTCCTTATTTACCATTATTGGATTTAATTTTAATTATGAGTGTAGAGCCAGGCAAGGGAGGACAAAAGTTTATTACTTCTTCTAGTGATAAAATAGAAGAAGCAAGAGCTTTACTTGATTCTTATCATTCGAATGCTGTTATTAATGTAGACGGGGGAATTAATAACGAAACAAAAGATAAGTGTCAAAAGTGTGATATCTTGACTTCTGGAAGTTATATTATTAATTCAGAGTCGTTTCAACAACAAATTGATAGTCTTAGATAAAGAATAAAAAGGGGTGATACTATGAATGATAATAACCAAGAAAAAGATTTAATTTCATCAGAAGATGTCTTGGCTGTGGTTAGTGGTAATCAGGATGCTTTGGCTGAACAGTTAGAGCGTGCTAAAGAGGTTGCGCAAGAACAATTAAAAAATAGTCAAAACCCTTCTCATTCGGCTGAAGATAAGAAAAAACAAGAAGAAGAATTAAATAGGAAACAAGCTGAATTGGCTGCTGCTCGAAAAAGAGAAGAAGAATTAAGAAAGAAAGAACAACAAGCCTACGAAGAAGAAGAACGTAAAAGATTAGCTGCAGCAGCAAAAAAGAAGGTTATGTTTAAAAAGCAGCAACCAGAAACACCTAATGTTGCTGTTCCTGTAAATCAAAGTGATAAACAAGCGAAAAAGGATAAACTTGAAGAAGAAAAAAAATTACGACAACAAGAGCGTGAGAAACAAAAGAAGGAGAAGGAAGAGCAACGAAAATTATTATTGGAACAAAAAAGAGTTGCTAAAGAGAATGCCAAGAAAGCTAAGTTAGAAGCGAAGAAACAAAAAATGTTAGCTCGTGAGCAAGCAAAAAAAGATAAGTTGTTAGCACGTGAACAGGCACAAAAACAAAAGTTACTAGAAAAAGAAGAAGCTCTTAAAGAAAAACAAGAACAACAAGAGGCATTAAAACAGCAGCAGTTATTGAAGCAGCAAGAATTACAGAGACAACAGTTAGCAGCTCAACAAGCAGCTCAGCAAGAAGCATATAGGAAGCAGATTTTATTACAGCAACAACAAGCTCGACATGCACAGGAAATGGCTCGACAAGAGGCTTTAAGACAACAAGAGCTAGCTAGGCAGAAAAAAGAAGAACAAGAGGCATATCAAAGAAAGCAACTTTTGGAACAACAGGCAAAACAAGCAGCTTTAGCTAAACAACAAGCAGAAGCTCAAGCAAAGTTGCAAGCTGAGCAAGAACGAAAAAAGGCTGAAGAAGCTAAACAACAGGCCTTACTAGAAAAGCAAAAAGAAAAGGCTCGTCAACAAGAAGCAGAAAAAAATGCTAAATTACGTGAAAAACAAGAACGTGAGGCTGCAAAGGAATTAAGAGCTAAGCAACAAGCAGAGGCTAAAGCACAAAAAAGAGCGGCTAGTAATTTTAAATATTATTTGGCATTTACATTTTTTATAGCGCTTCTTTTAATGATTATATTTTTACCTAATATAAGTGATTTTTTTAATCAGATTCGAATAGAAAAAGAGAAAGAAAAAGAATCTGTTATTACTTCTGGAACTTTAGTTTGTAAAATGAATACTAATGATGATAGATTCGATTATTATTATGAAGCTAATTTTGATTTTCGAGATAGCCAGATGTATCGTTTAAATTTTACTACTACAATAAAAGGAGATAGGAATCTTGATGCTTTAGAGTTATCTAATATGAAGAATAGTTGTGATTTGTTGAAGAGTCAAGTTGATAATTTATCAGGAGTTCGTGTTTCTTGTAGTTTAAATGAGGGAGTTTATGAAAACGAGCAAATTTTAGATTATTCAAGTATTAATGAAGAAAATGTAACAGCGGCTTATGTAGAATCAGGAGGAACGTATCCAAATTATACATATCATCAAAATATAGATAAGATAGAACAGCAAATGAATGCTAGCAATTATACTTGTGAAAGAATAAGATAGAGGTGTTATTATGAATGAGAATGATAAAAATATTGAATTGTTAGATTCTTCTGAGGAGATACAAAGTAATAGTGATACTAGTTATACTAATAATTCAACGATTTCTTCCGTTCAAAATCAGAATATATCTAACTTAGATTCTTTTTCGGGCCCTGTTGCTACAGTTAATTCATCTAATATTTCTTCTTCTGAAAATATAAATTTATCTAATTCTACTACTAATAGATTTGATTCATCTAATGTTAATGTAAGTTTAGAAGGTTTTCCTAGACAAGTGAGCTCTACTACTTCTTCTAGTACTAATATAGATTTATCTTTACAAAATTCTCCAAAGATTGATACTGAAAGTCATAATTTTCATTCTGAGGATGATAAAAAAAAGGATTTAAATACTTCTAACAACTTAAATAACATAAATAATTCAAAACCAACTAAGCCTATTGTTTTTTTTATTATTTTTATAATATTATTATTAGTTATTATTTTTCTTCCTTATATAGGTGAACTTTTTGATTTTTTATTTCCAAAAAAAGAGGATAATGTTAGTTATACAGGTATTTCTTCTGGTAGTCTTGTTTGTACTTTGGAACACGAGAACAATGGTATTAGTTATTATTATACTGATACATATGATTTTGAAAATCGTAAGATTAGAAATTTACAACATGTTGTATCTATACAAGGGGGAACAGATTTTTTAAATCAGCGAAATATGGAATGTCAAACAATAAAGCAAACTGCTGATAGTCTACCAGGAATTTCTGTTGATTGTAATTTGTCTTCGGGAGAGATGGTAGAAACGCAATATTTTGATTTTTCTTCTTTAAAGAATTCAGATGTGTCCACTGCTTTTATTGAGGCAGGAGGGGTTTATCCAAATGTAAAGTATGGTGATAATGTATCTGATGTAGAAAAAAAATTAACTATTAGCGGGTATGAATGTAGACAGTCTTAATTTACGATACTTTACATTTTTTGCATTTGGTAATTTTTGTCAACTTATTGTCTACTCTTTGTAAATGTGTTAGACTAATGTTTACAAGGAGTTTTTTTATGAAAATTTTTGTATATATTATTAATTTTATGTTCATATTAGCAATTGTTTTTTATTTTACTATTGCTGGTATTCAAAGTACAGAACCTACTGTCGTTTCTGTTGAACTTAAAGAGAAAAACTTAAAAAGTTCTGATTTATTGGAGTATGCTCAAAATGTAGGGAGTGTTGTAGCTAAGAACGTTGAAAGTTCTTCTTCTGATTTCGAAGAGGAAAAGATGGAAGTTTCTGAGGTTGAGGAAACTGTTTCTGAGAATAGTGAAAATGATAGTATAAGTTCGGTTAATGATGAAGAAACACACGTGACTGACGTTTTAGAAACGCAAGTGGGAAGTTTGAGTGGATATGGTCCTGATTGCTATGGATGTAGTGGTATTCTTGCTAGCGGATTAGATGTACGTGATGGAACGATTTATTATTCTGATGCTACGTATGGAAATGTTCGTATTTTAGCTGGAGATTATGCGTATCCTTATGGTACGATTGTTAGAGTTAAGAATTCAAAAATTTCTGAGTTTATTGGTATTGTGTTAGATCGAGGTGGTGCTATCGGATTTGGTAAAAGTCATTTGTTTGACTTACTTTTTCCCTCGTCTAGTGATGCTTTAGCTTATGAAGTTTCTTATAATACTACATTTGAAATATTACGGTACGGGTATTAATTGTCTTTAATAATTTTCTTTTATTTGATATAATATTTTTACTTTTAGGGAGGGTGGTTTTATGAATTTTACAGATATACCTGATGATACTTTGGATGATAAAGATTTTGAAGAAATAGATGATGATAATTATGGTTTCAATTCTTCTTTAGGCATTTCTGGTATTGACTCTAGTTTGTTAGAAGGATTTCTTGATTTAGATATTCCTCTAGGAGATGAGGTATTAGCATCTAATAGGGCTTGTAAGATTTTAAATCGTATTTCTCAAAATGAGGATGATTCTTTTTTGGATACTATAGTATCTGATTTCGAAGGTAAGACTATCGGTCCTAAAAAATAATAAGGATATTATTCCTTTTTTTTTGCTTTCATGTTAAAATTAGTATGCTAGATGGAGGTATAATTGATGAATGAATTTATTATTAAAGAAATAGCAAATAATTTAAATATTACAGATAAACAAGTAGAAGTTGTTTTATCTTTGCTTAGTGAAGGAAATACAGTTCCTTTTATTGCTCGTTATAGAAAAGAAGCAACAGGTGCTTTAGATGAAGAGACGATTCGTTCTATTAACGAAGTATATCTATATCAAGTTAATTTGTTAAAGAGAAAAGAAGATGTTATTCGCTTGATTGATGAGAAGGGTATGCTTACAGATGAATTAAAAAGCTCTATTATGAATTGTACGAAATTAGTAGATGTAGAAGATTTGTATCGTCCTTATAAAGAAAAGAAAAAAACAAAAGCTACGGAAGCTATTGCTTTAGGGCTTGAACCTTTAGCTAAGATGATGATGAGTTTTCCTACTACTGGTAGTTTAGAAGATATAGCTACTAAATTTGTAAAAGATAAAGTTAAAAGTGTAGAGGAGGCTATTACAGGGGCAAAATATATTATTGCAGAATGGATTAGTGATAATGCTAGTTATCGTAAGTGGATACGTAGTTATTTTTATAAGAATGGTATTATTACTTCTAAGATAAAGAAAAATGCAGAAGATGAGGGTAAAGTGTATGAGATGTATTATGCTTATAGTGAACCTGTAAAATGGATTAAACCTCATCGTATTTTAGCACTTAATCGTGGTGAGAAAGAGAAAGTATTAACGGTTTCTATTGATGTTGATAAAGATGGCATTCTTGTTTTTTTAGAAAAGAAAATTATTAAGAATGAGAAGTCTTTTGTAGTAGATAGTGTTAAAGAAGCAATAGAAGATGCTTATAAAAGATTGATTGCTCCTTCTATTGAGCGTGAAGTACGTGCAGAGCTTTCTGAAAAAGGAGAAGAAGCAGCGATTGATAACTTTGGAAAGAATTTAGAGGCACTATTACTTACTCCTCCTATGAAAGAACAAGTGGTTCTTGCTTTTGATCCGGGCTTTGTCAATGGATGTAAGTTGGCTGTTGTTGATAAGAATGGAAAATATTTAGACTCTACTGTGATTAAACCGTTTTTAAATAATAATAGTGAAGATAGAATTCGTTTGTCTATGGAAGTTGTTGTAGGATTAATTAAAAGGTATCATGTTGATATTATTGCGATTGGTAATGGTACTGCTTCTCGTGAGTCTGAGAAGTTTTGTGCAGATATGATTCATAAGTATCAGTTAGATTGTAAATATGCCATCGTCTCTGAAGCGGGAGCTTCTATTTATAGTGCTTCTCCAATTGCAGCCGAAGAGTTTCCTGATTTAGCCATCGAAAAACGTAGTGCTGTTAGTATTGGTAGACGTATTCAGGATCCACTTGCTGAACTTGTAAAAATTCCACCAGAAGGAATTGGTGTTGGACTTTATCAACATGATGTTAGTCAGAAAAAACTTTCTAGTTCTTTGGATTTTGTTGTTGAAAAATGTGTTAATAGTGTAGGTGTTAATGTTAATACTGCTTCTAGTTCACTACTTAGTTATGTATCTGGTCTTACTAAAAAGACTTGTCAAAAATTAATTGAGTATCGTGAAAAAGTAGGAAAGATTGTATCTCGTGATGAGATTCGTAAAAAGAAATTACTTACCGATAAAACATATGAACAAGCAATTGGTTTTTTACGTATTTTAGATGGAGATAATGCTCTAGATAAGACTGCAATTCACCCTGAGAGTTATGATGTTGCAGAGAACTTATTAAAGGACTTAGGATTTACTATTAATGATATAGGAACAGCAGAATTAATAGATAAGTTAAATAAAATTGATGTGACTAGTTATCAAGAGAAATTAGGTGTTGATCAATATACTTTAGAAGATGTTATCTTGTCTTTAAAGAAACCTAATTTAGATCCTAGAGATGAGATGCCTCAACCATTACTTCGTAATGACATTTTAGATATTAAAGATTTGACAGTTGGTATGAAATTACAAGGTACTGTTCGGAATGTTGTTGATTTTGGGGCTTTTATTGATATTGGTCTTCATAATGATGGGCTTGCTCATATCTCTAAGCTTACAGATAAATATATTAAACATCCAAGTGAAGTAGTTAGTGTTGGAGACATTGTCGATTGCTATGTGGATGATATTAATTTAGAAAAAGGAAAGGTTAGTTTGAGTTTACTTCCTCGCTAATCTTTTTTTGTGATATACTTTTTGTAGGTGAAATTATGAATGCTAAAAAATTTGAGAAAAAGTTGAATCAATATTATGAACAAGGCTTAGTTTATCCAGGCTTTATTCACTGGGTCTATTCTCATGATAAAAAGAGCCTTTTTCATGATCAAAGCCTTGTTTCTTTGTTGCAAGAGCATTATAAGGAGATTGTATCTAAGTGTTTGCCAAGTTATCGTTTTTTACTTGTATTTGAGCTAAGTCGGAAAGATGATATGAATAGTTTTACTAAGGAACAGATTCCTTTTTTATTATCGTTTGTTGATGGTGAATATTCTTTTTTTAACTTTGATGATTTATGTCCTGATTTGAATATTAAAGATTATATTAATAGACATTTTACTAGTCTTATTTCTAAAATTCCTAATGTATGCTTTTATTCTATGGCTGTTAGAGATGGTGATGTTGATGATAAAAATAGAGAAGCTTTAAATCAATTTTTAACTAAAAATAAAAGAGAATATGTTGAGTTTTTATTAGGAAGTAAACTTCCTAAAGATGCTAAAAATTATGATGATGTTATCGATGTTACTTTAAAATTAGTGGATGAAGTTTTGGAACATGAGAATCTTTCTTACACGGATATTAAAAGACTTAATAGTGGAGGGTCTTCTGATGTTATTCTTATCGGTAGTAAAGTGTTAAAGGTTGGTGAGAAAAGAGGTACTTATTATGTTCCTAATAATGAATATTTATTAAAACCATATATTCGGGTTAATTTGGAAGATATTTCTGATGTTCCTGGTACTATTGAAGTAGTGGAAAAGGTTAATACTGATGTTTCTGATATTGATTTATATTCTTTTTATAAAGAGCTTAGAAAAAAGGGAATTGTATGTATGGATATTAAGTCAATTAATTTAGGAATTCTTCTTCAAGATAATACATTTCATTGGAATAAACAGCTAGGTAGGGATGTGTCTGTTAAAGGTTTTATTGGTGATGATAATTTTTCCCCTCTTTTGAAAGGAAATCCTGTTATTTTAGATTCTGATCATATTTATTCTGAGAGAATGTTTAATCTTTTATCTAAAAGAAAAGGAAATAATTTTAAAAGTTTACCTGGTTATCAATATGAACAAAAATATCAAAAAGAGTTAGCTGATATGCTTAATGATAGCGATTCTTTAGATAATGTTTCTGATAATAAAAACACTAAAAAATGATTAAGCATTAATCTTAATCATTTTTTCATGTCTTTCTATGAGACCTTTTTCTTCCATTCTTTTTAATTCTCTCATTAAATTTGATCTATCTACAAATAAATATTCTGCGATTGCTTTATAAGATGTTGTTACTTTAAAGATATGTTTGTCATTCATTCTTTGTTTTAAGAAAAATAATAGTTTTTCTTCTACGCTACGTTTGGATAATAGTTCTATTTTCTCATTTTGTTGTTTGTTATCGACTATTAATAAGTCGAATAATGTTATGATTAAATTATTGTGAAAGGGACAGTTCTTATTACAATTTTTTAGTATTGTGTAGTAATCAATAAATATTACTTCTGTTTCTTCGTTACTAATGATAGAAATTTCATCTTCTGTATCTTGAAAGAAAAGGTTTGAAAAAATATCATTTTCTTTTAGGTCTCTCATGATAGTAGTATTCCCGTCTTTATCTGTCTTAACAATATTTGCTTTTCCATAGGCAATAAAACCTATTTTTCTTTTGACTGGCGAATAATTTAATATTAATTCTTTATTGTAAAAGGTTTTACATTTGACGTTGACACAGTTTGACAGATTTTTTTTAAATTCTAATATTCTTGTTTGTTCTAGTGTTTTTGACATATATTTTCACCTCAGTAATTTTAATTTTAGCAAATTTTATTTATTGTTGCAAATGCAACAATAGTTTTTTCTTTTTATGAAGTAGAATGGAATCTATAGGATAGAGAGGAAATAATTATTATGATATTATAGGATGAAAATTGTAAATTTGATTTTAGAAAGTAAAAATAGTTACTTCTATTAGGGTATCGTATATAGATATTTAGTTGATAATAAGGAGGTTTTAGAGATAGTATGATAGAACAATTGAATGCAGGTTATACACTTTATTTTGGTTATGATAGGGATGGGAAGGTGCAAGGAGGTTATTTGAAAATGGTTGATCATTATATGCAACCTAATTCTTTGCAAGGTGATGAAGAAGTTTTTGTAGAAATGTTTCCTCATATTTTAGATTCTTTACGGAATGGAAAAAAGTTACAAATGTATTATGGTAATGGTTCTTATATGTATACAGCTATGTTGGGTGATGAAATATTAGAAGGATCTTATGGAGAAGATAAGTGCCTTGATCAGGTAGTAGTGGCTTATGATTCTCATGCTATTTTAACATTAAAAGCACTAGATAATGTTTTAAAAGATAGTATGGAAAGACCTGTTGTTTTTCAAAAGGCGTATCGATTTTATGGAAGTGATAAATATCAGTTTTATACAGAAGAGTTTGTAAAGAGGGTTCACGATGAAAAATAATTATCCAATAAAGTATGCAGCTATGCCTATTATAGAACAAACTGGTAGGGATTCAGAATATAGGGTAGTTTGTTATATAGTATCTAAATGTTATGTAGTAGGTAGGGAAGAAAAATATAATATGTATGGTAATACTGAGTGCAAATATAAAGTTGTTTTTCCTTATGAAAGGGATAATTTGCACAGATA
>JAGHJJ010000009.1 GCA_017886705.1 Bacilli bacterium
CAAGAATTGACCAATTAAAAGATAGATTTATTAATGCATTAGAATATGAAAAGAGTAAGAAAAATGCAACAGATGAAACAGGAGAAATTGTAAAAGAAAAAATTGTTAAGAGAACAATTATAAGAACGGACAGTTTAATGAATCATTCTTATGAAATTAATTCAAGAGAAGACATTGATAAATATGTAGAAGAATTAAAAGAAAAACTTATTAAGGAGTTTGAAAAGAATAATAACTTAACAATCAGATAGGAGGAATGTTTTTTATGGATAAAGCCATATTAAAAAAGTTTGCTATTGAATCAAGAAAAGATTTAATGGAAAAAATTAAAAATAAAATAAATGCTTTTTATATAGATGAAGAATTTAAAAAAGAACAAAAAGGTGAAATTTACGTTTTATCTAATGAAAAACATTCATTGAGTTTAACAAATGAAGAATATCAAAAGCGTGAATTATTAATAAAGAGAATTAAAGAATTATCTTTAGAACAAGTAATAGAGGAAGCAGCATATACTTGGTTTAATAGAATTATTGCTATTCGTTATATGGAAATTAATGATTATCTTCCATTAACAAAAGACAATCAGTCGCTTGGAATTAGAGTATTATCTTCAAAAGATAATACTCCAGATCCAGAAATATTAAAGTTTAGTAATTTAATAAATCCAGATTTGGATATAGATTTTAAAAAAGAAAAATATATTGAATTGAAAGATAATAATGAAAAGTTTAAATATATATTATTATTAGTATGTAAAAAACTAGGAAAGGTTATACCACAAGTCTTTGATGGCGTTACTGATTATATTGATATTTTAATTCCTGATAACTTATTAAATGATACAGGGTTTATTACAAAAATAATAAATGAAGTACCTGAAGAAAATTATAATCAAGTAGAGATTATAGGGTGGTTATATCAGTACTATATTTCCGAGAGAAAAGATGATGTGTTTTTTAGATTAAAAAATAATATTAAAATTCAAAAAGAAGATATTCCATCAGCAACTCAAATATTTACTCCTAATTGGATTGTTAAATATATGGTGGAAAACACAATATGCAGAATTATAAATATTTCTGAAAATGAATTGAAAAGTAAGTTTAAATATTATGTAAGTGATGTATCTGGATATGATAGTTATAATGAAACAAAAAAAGATATAGATAAAATAAAGTTTTTTGATCCGTGTTGTGGTAGTGGACATATACTTGTATATGCTTTTGAAGTCCTTTATGAATTATATGAATTAAAAGGATATAACAAAAAAGAAATAGTACCAAAAATATTAAAAAATAACATTTTTGGTATGGACATAGATGATCGAGCCGGACAATTAGCAAGTCTTGCATTATTATTAAAGGCAAGAAAATATGATAAAAATGTATTTTCATATCAGATAATTCCGAATGTTATGAGTATTGTTGAATCAAATAATTTAGATTTAATGTCAATTGAAGAGATTAAAAACGAACAAAACAAAGATATAATTGATTATGTTATTAATATATACAAAGATTCAAAAGAATATGGTTCTTTATTAAAAGTGGAGAAAAAAAATTATTTGGATTTAATAAGCGATATTAATAAAAAAAATAATATATTTACAATTAATCTTGAGCAAACTTTTAAACCTTTATTAAAACAATCATTGATTATGTCTCAAAAGTATGATGTTGTAGTTACAAATCCACCATATATGGGAAGTAAAGGAATGAGTCATAAACTTTCAGATTATGTAAAAAAATATTATAATAATTATAAAGTAGATATGTATTCTGCTTTTATAAAAAGAGTTAGGGAATTTACTATTGAAAATGGTTTTTATTCAATGATTACCCAACCAACTTTTTTATTTCTTTCATCTTTTGAAAAATTAAGAGAAGATTTAATAAAAGAACAGAAAATTTTGAGTTTATTACATATGGGAAGAGGTATATTTGGAATTGATTTTGGCTCTTGTGCATTTGTATTAAAAAATGAAACTGCAAGTGATTGGAAAGGGAATTTTTATAGATTACATAAACGAACTTTTCAGTACATAGATTTAGATGATATAGAAAATATATTCTTAAATGCAAAAGATAATTTAGATTACACATTTGACTTTTCAAGTTATAAATCATCAAATGGATTTGAAAACATAGATAACAAAGAAGAAAATAACAATAAATTATCAGAAAAGTTAAAAATAAAATTTGAAAGTAGTCAAAAAAATTTTTTAAAAGTTCCTTCATGTCCTTTTGCTTATTGGGTTCCAAATAAAATATATGAATTATTTAATAATGAAAAACTAGGTAAAAAAGCAGTAATTAAAGAAGGCGTAAAAACAGGAGAAAATGAAAAATTTATTAGAGAATGGTATGAAATAGATATTAACAAATCTAATATATTAAATGAAATCAACGATAAAAAATGGATTAAACATACAAAGGGTGGTAATGTAAGAAAATGGTTTGGAAATAATCAAGAAGTGTTAAATTATCAAAATGATGGTGAGGAATTAAGAAAATCAAGTAAATCATCTATAACAAATAGTGAAAATTTTTATAAAGTAAATATTACTTGGAGTAGAATAAGTAGTTCAGTAGCAAGTTTTAGATTTACAGAAAAAGGATATATTCCAAATATGGCAGGATTATCATTATATTGCGATATAAAAAGCATCTACTATTATTTAGGTTTATTAAATTCATTAGTTGTAAAAGAACTTTTACAACTAATGAATCCAACATTGAATTTTCCTCCAGGAACTATTGCAAATATTCCAATTATAGAAATAAATGAACAAGAAAAAATTGTAAATGTTGTTAAGGAAAACATAAGAATTTCAAAACAAGATTGGGACTCTTTTGAAACAAGTTGGGATTTTAAAAAACATCCTTTATTAGAATTTATAAATTCTATGCCAGGTTTACACGACTCTAATGTTAAAGTTCCTCCGACATATTTAAAAATGATAAAAAATAATTATGGAGAAGAATGTTTTATTGCTGATGAGATATCTATGAAAGCAAAAATATCTGATTCTTTTAGAAGATGGGAAGAATACACAGAAAAGCAATTTAACAAGTTAAAAGAAAATGAAGAAAAAATTAATGAAATATTTATAGACATTTATGGATTAAAAGAAGAATTAACACCAGAAGTAGAAGATAAAGATATAACTATTAGAAAAGCAGATATGGAAAGAGAAATTAAATCTTTAATCAGTTATGCAGTTGGTTGTATGTTCGGAAGATATTCACTTGATAAAGAAGGATTAATATATGCAGGTGGAGATTTTGATGAGACATACAAAAAGTGCAAGAAAACTGATGGTGGTTGGGCAGGTGTTAGTTTATCAAATTATAAAGTATTAAATGATAATGGACAAGAAATAGATTTATCATTTGAAGTTGATAACGATAATGTTATTCCTATAACTGATGAAGCGTATTTTAGTGATGATATAGTTGAAAGATTTAAAACATTTATAAGTGTTGTTTATGGAGAAAAAACATTAAATGAAAATTTAGATTTTATTGCTGAAACATTAGGTAAAAAAGGAACAGAAACAAGTGAAGATACTATTAGAAGATACTTTGTAAATGATTTCTTTAATGACCACGTAAAAACATATCAAAAACG
>JAGHJJ010000073.1 GCA_017886705.1 Bacilli bacterium
AAAAGAAAACTACGGTAGCGACTATCGGATGTTAAGCCTGTGGAGAAGTAAGGTTACTTAGTCTATGAAACAGGAAACTTGGAAGGTGACGACCAAGGCGAATTAAGTTTACTTAATTCTTTTGTTCGTTTAAGAAAAAATATCATTCTGAATATGGATAAATATATGAACTTTTGATATACTAACGATAGAAAATTAAGTAATTATTATGCTTAATTTATCTTGTTTATATTAAAATAGAATTATGAGAGGAGATAATATATGTCAGTGATTGGAGTACCTTTACGTTATACTCATATGAGTGATGATAGACCTATCTTATATTTAGGCGAGAAAGTTAGAAGAACATTACAAAAGGCTGGTGCTATAGTTTTTCCTATTTGTCCAGTACAAGATGTGGATTATATTGATACTAAAGGAAATATGTTTCCTGAACTTACGGAAGAGGAAAAGAGAGTTATTTCTCAGAATTTAGATATGTGTGATGGCGTGTTTTTTCCTGGAGGAGGAAAGTTTACACCATATGATAGATATTTATTGGAACTTGCCATTGAAAAAAAGATTCCTGTACTTGGTGTTTGTTTAGGAATGCAGATGATGGGTTGCTACGACGAAGAGGTAAAGTTAGAAGAGAATGATAGTTTTATTAATCATAATCAGAGTAATAACGATGAATTGGTTCATGAAGTTATTATTGATAAAAATAGTAGGTTGTATCAAATTATTGGAGAAGAAAAAATTATGGTTAATAGCTTTCATAAAATGCATAGTACTGATAACCATGTTTATAGGACTGTTGCTAGAAGTTTGGATGGTCAAGTGGAGGCATTGGAATATCCAGGAAAGACTTTTAATTTAGGTGTTCAATGGCATCCTGAGATTAGTTATGATTTTGATTTAAGTTCTAAAAAAATAATTGATGCTTTTTTAAAAGCAGCAGAAGAAAGAAGTTGTCAAAGAGAAAACAATGTAGAAGTGTAAAATTTGACATTTTGATAGTTTTATGGTATAATCGAGCTACATAAATTGAAGGGGGAAAGTTTATGAATTATGATAAGATTTTAGAAAACTTTTTAGATGATGTGCAAAGAGAAGGAACTTATGCTACTCGTGAAGAATTAGAGGCTGCTACTAAACCAATGCTTGAAATTATTCAAAAGAAACCGGATGCTACACCAGAAGAATTGGTTGAAGCTGTTATTCAAGATGATATTCAATTTTTAGAAGAGTTACGTAGTAATTATCCTATTCCCGGGTATACAGTTGGTATGCAAGCTGGAAATATTAATGTTAAGATGCTTGGTGGTACTATGGGCGTTACTGGGAAAGATATGAGAGAGGATGCTATTTTTGATGTTGCTTCTACTTCTAAATTTTATACTCAAATTATTGCTTATAATTTATTGAAAGAAGGAGCATTTACTTTAGATGATAAAGTAAAAGATTTGGATTCTCGTTTTAAAAATGTTGAAGATTTAACTATGCGAGATGTGTTGACGTTTAATGCTCATTTTGATACTGCTGGACGTCTTTCAGATCAAGGAACTATTGAAGAGGCAAAAGACTGTTTATATAATATGAAAGGTGCTCCTGCCGGAAAACATGATTATAATGATATGGGTATGATGCTAACTAAGGAAGTTATGGAAAATGTTACTGGTAAGTCTTATCAAGAATTGGTGGATTATTATATTGTTGATAAATTAGGTTTAAAAGATACTCATTTAGTTCTTCCAAAAAATAAAATTGAAAGATTTACTGGTAGTGCCAATTTTGCTGTTGGTATGGTTAACGATCCTAGTGCTTTAGCTGTCGGAGGATATAGTGGTCATGCTGGTATTAAAACTACTAGTGATGATTTAATTTCTTTAGGTGATGGTGTTTTAACAGGAAAAATTCTTCCTAGTGAGATGTTATCTGATGCTTACACTTCAGGTATTAAAGCTAATCGTGGTATCATGGGAAATACTTATACTTCTCATGAGCAAGGTACTGCAATGACTTATGTTTCTAGACTAGCTCCTAAAAAAGCTTTTGCCGTTCAAGGAAGTACTAGAAATAATGTGGTAATGGGACCTGATTCTATTAGTACTATTTTAGTAAGTTCTTGTGCTATGGGATTAGAGCGTGCTAAGGAAGAAGAAGCAAAAGTTAATGCAAAACGTGCTGAAGAAGGAAAAAGTCCATTATCTTTAGTAAAGGAATTTACTTATGATAGAGATGGCCGAGAAGTTCATTATAATTTAGTAGATGTTAGACAAATGTTACCAAGTACTCCAACAGTGGAACGTATTATTAATAAAAATGCAGAATTAAGTTTAAAATTAAATTTCTTAAATACTGTTATCAAAGCTTACGATTCTCATTATAATCAACCAGTAAATGTTGTTGCTAATGGTAAAACATTTCAGAAATAGAGTATTCTGTTAAGTATTTAAGTGTTAAAGTTAAGTGCTTTGGCACTTTTTAAATTCTAAAAGTTGAATATTATTAAAAAAATTAAATATAAATATTAGAAAAATTGTTGACAAACTGGAAGTTTTTGCATAAAATATTACTAGTCGAGAAAAAAGGAAAGAGATTTATATCCACCTGATTGCAACTAGCAATGGGTCAAAAGCCTATGAACAAAGTTATTTTGTTATGTTATGGTTTAAGTGGATATAATGTGTGTATATCCGCTTTTCTTTTTCTTGTAATATATGGAGGTGTTAATTATAGCAAGCAATAAGGGTAATTTGTTAATAAACGATCAAATTAGAGCTCGCGAAGTGTTAGTTATTGGACCTAACGGGGAACAAGTAGGAGTTAAGTCTTTACAAGATGCACTTACTTTAGCAAGTTATGCAAATTTGGATTTGGTTCTTATGAGTCCTAATGCTAATCCACCTGTTTGTAAGGTAATGGATTATAATAAATATCGTTACGAAAAACAAAAGAAGGAAAAAGAAGCATTAAAGAAACAAAAAGCTAATATGTCAGAGTTAAAAGAGTATCGTTTATCACCAGTTATTGATGTTGGGGATTTTGAAACCAAACTTAGAAATGCTACTAAGTATTTAGAGAAAGGTGATAAAATTAAACTTACTATTCGTTTTAAGGGTCGCCAAATGGCTCATACAGAATTAGGTAAGGAAGTTTTAGAACAGTTTGCATCTCGAGTTACAGAAATTGCGGATATAGAACAGAGTCCCAAATTAGACGGTAAGACCATGACTATGTTATTGGTTCCAAAGAAAAATAAATAGTAGGAGGAAGAAATATGCCAAAAATTAAAACACATAAAGGTACTGCAAAAGTTGTAAAAGCACGTAAGAATGATTATAAAATTGGACGTCCAGGAAGTCGTCATAATACTGGAGCAAAGTCTACAAATGTTAATAGAAAGAATAGAAAAGGATCTAATTTAAGTAAAGCAGATCAAAATAGATTAAAGAATATAATCTAATTTTATGTAATAATTTGAAGGAGGAAGAAACATGGCAAGAGTAAAAAATGGAGCAGTTACAAAAGCTCGTCATAAAAAAGTATTAAAACAAGCTAAAGGTTACTTTGGTAGTAAACATAGACTTTATAAGTCAGCAAAAGAACAATTAATGCATTCTGGTCAATATGCATTTAGAGACAGAAAACAGAAAAAGAGAGAATTCAGAAAGTTATGGATTACTAGAATTAATGCTGCATGCCGTCAAAATGACATCAGTTATTCTAGATTTATTGAAGGTTTAACTAAAGCAGGTGTTGAAGTTAACCGTAAGATGTTATCAGAAATTGCAATTAACGATCCTAAGATGTTTAGTGAGTTTGTTAAAATTGCACGTGATGGTAAAGAAGGTAAAATTACTCCAGCAGAAGAAGTTATTGGACGTGAAGTTACTGTAACTGCATCTAATGGAGCTAAAGAAGAGAAAAAAGTAGCAGCTGCAAAACCTGCTAAAAAAGAAGAAGTAGCAGAAGAAGCAACTACTGATTATACAAAAATGACAGTTGCTGAATTAAAAGAAGCTGCAAAGAAAGCTAATATCGAAGGATATTCTACTATGAAAAAAGCTGAGTTAGTAGCAGCATTAACTAAATAAAAATATACATATTAGCGAATTTATTTATCTAGTGCCTTAGGGTGGTAAATATTAGAAACTAATAGAAGAAAAACGAAAAGGAGAAAGAATTATGTCTATAGTATCAATGAATTATTTATTAGAAGCTGGTGTTCATTTTGGACATCAAAAGAGAAGATGGAATCCTAAGATGAAGGAGTTCATCTATACAACAAGAGATGATATTTATATTATCGATTTACAAAAAACTGTAAAAAAATTAGAAGAAGCATATGAAGCAATGAAAGAGATTGCTGAAGCAGGTGGAAAGGTTTTATTTGTAGGAACTAAGAAACAAGCTCAAGAAGCTGCTGAAGAGTGTGCTGTTAGAACTAACATGTATTTCGTTAATGAAAGATGGTTAGGTGGAACTTTAACTAATTTCAAGACTATTCGTTCTAGAGTTAAGAGAATGGATGATATTGATAAAATGGAAGCTGATGGTACATTTGATTTATTACCTAAAAAAGAAGTTATCCAAATTAAGAAAGAATATGCTAAGTTAGATAAGAACTTAAGAGGTATTCGTGAAATGAAGAAATTACCTCAGGCATTAGTAATTGTTGATCCTCGCAAAGAAGAGAATGCAATTAAAGAAGCTCGTATTTTAGGAATTCCTGTATTTGGTATCGTAGATACTAACTGTGATCCTGACTTAGTTGATTACGTTATCCCTGGTAATGATGATGCTGTTCGTGCTGTTAAATTATTACTTGGTGTATTAACTAATGCTATTGCTGAAGTTAATGGTAACGAAATTATTGACTATGTTAATGATGATGATAAGTCTAAAGGTGATAAGAAAGCTTCTAAGAAAGAAAATGTAAAAGAAGAAGCAAAAGAGGTTAAACCTGAAGTTAAAGAAGAAGTAGTAGTAGAAGAGAAAGTAGAAGAAGTATCTACAGAAAATGATGAGTTTTCTTCTATGACATTAGCAGATTTGAAAGCAAAAGCTAAAGATGCTGGTGTTAAGGGATATTCTACTATGAAAAAAGCTGAATTAATTGAAGCATTAACTAAATAATTATGATAAACTAAGATTAAGGAGGGTGGATGGTATTCACCCTTTTATTGTTATAAGAGGAGGATAAAAATGATAAAAGCAAGCGATGTAAAAGAATTAAGAGAAAGAACTGGAGCTGGAATGCTTGATTGTAAAAAAGCATTAGAAGCTACTAGTGGTGATATGGAACAAGCGATTGATTGGCTTAGAGAAAAAGGAATTAGTAAGGCAGCTAAGAAAGAAAGTAGAATCGCTGCTGAAGGATTAACTGATGGAGCTAGTGAAGGAAATGTTGCAGTTATTACTGAAGTTAACTGTGAAACTGATTTCGTTGCTCAAAATGAAGATTTTAAGAAGTTAGTTTTAGATATTAGAAAGACATTATTACATAATGATGTTAGTACTATGGAAGAAGCTAATAAATTAACTATTGAAGGTGGTAGTGAAACTGTTGAAGAAGCAGTTGTTAACTTTACTGCTAAGATTGGAGAAAAAATTAGTTTTCGTAGATTCGAAAGAGTAGTAAAAGAAGATGGTCAAAACTTTGGAATTTATTCTCACATGGGAGGAAGAATTACTGCTTTAGTAGTAATTGATGGTGCTAATGAAGAAGTAGCTCGTGATGTTAGTATGCATATAGCAGCTATGAATCCAGTTGCTGTAAAACGTAGTGATGTACCAGCTGATATGGTAGAAAGAGAATCTCATGTTATTAAAGAACAAGTTATGAATGAAGGAAAACCTGCTGATATTGCTGAAAAAATGGTTACAGGTAGACTTAATAAGTTCTATAAAGAAATTTGCTTAGAAGAACAAGCATTTATTAAAGATTCTAATATGAATGTTTTGGATTATGTAAAATCTAATGGTGGATCAATCGTTTCTATGGTTCGTTTTGCTGTTGGTGAAGGTATTGAGAAGAAGGAAGAAAACTTTGCTGAAGAAGTAATGAGTCAAATTCAAAACGCATAATATTAGGAGTCGTTATGAAGAAAGTAGTAGTTGTAATTGCAATTTTTAGTCTTTTATTAATTAATGGTTGCTCTGTTAAGAAGATGGAAGAGTTAACGGATGCAGAAAAATTTGCTAATGAATATTCTATTAGTGAAAAAAATCCCTTTCATTATGCTACTGTTGATGATGTTTTAGATTTAATTGATAATGGTCAGTCAGGCGTTCTATTTTTAGGAAATTCTGATTCTGAATGGTCTACTTTTTGTGTCAAAGTATTAAATAAAGTATTAAATGATAAAAAAGTAGAATTGGTCTATTATTTTAATCCTGAAACTGTCAAGAATAAAAAAAGCAAGAAGTTTAAATCTATTACGGATGTTTTAAGTATTAAAGAAGATAGTAATCTACCAATTGTTTATGTTATTAAAGATGGTAAAATAGTTGATCAAGTTGATTATCCTATTCATGACGATACTTCTTTAGATGATAAAGATAAGAAACAGTTAGAAGAGGAATATTTGGATTTAGTTTCACAATATGTATAGATGTCTAATTTGACATCTTTTTTTGATATGTTATTATATATCATATAAGGAGAGTATAGATTATGAGTGAACGAAAAAAAAAGGTCTTATTATGTTAGTTGTTATTTTAGTTTTGGCTTTAATCATGACTACAGGTTATATTGTTTATGATAAGTTTATTGCTGGAGGAGAGGTTGAAGAAAAAAATGATGATAATAAAGTTAATACTATAAAAGAAGATATTTCAGAACAATTAGTAGATGTGGATGTGAATAGTACAGAGATTCAAGATTTGTTTTCTAATATTTCTCATGGATTAAATTCTTATTGTGGTATTAATTATTATTATCAGGATAAGAAAATTTTTGCTGGTGATCTTTCTAATGATTTAGTTTTTGATATTGTTTTATCACAACTCTATAATGATAGGAAAGCACAAGGGGAGCTATATCCATTTTCTCAAATAGGGTATGGTTTTACAGTTAATGAATTAGATGAAAAAATTACAAGTACTTTTGGAAAAAATTATTCTTTTACACATCGTACTATTAACTCTTGTCCTGTATTTGAATATGATAGTGTTAATCAAAAATATGTTATTAATTCTTCTCTTGGATGTGGTGGAACTTGTGGTGCCATGAATTTGAAGAAAGTTGTTAGAGCTTTAAAAAATGATCAAACAATAGAACTGTATGTTAGAGTTTTATTTGCTGGTGGAGTTGATACGACTGATTATTATAAAGATTATAATAAGACACAAAAAGTAGAAGGATTAGAAATGGATTCTAATAACTTTTTTCCTATAGAAAGTGATAATAATGTTGCTAAAGGTAGTTTATATAAGTTAACTTTTGAAAATGAAGATGGAAATTATGTATTTGTTTCTTCAGAATTAGTTAATGAGTCTTAAGAGTAGATTAAATTCTACTTTTTTCTTTCTTTTCTTCTTCCTTTATATTATAATGATATCAAGGAGAGATGAATTTAATGGATAGTAATGAAATTATTAAATTAACAAAGGAAAGTATGGAGAATACTTTAAAAAATCTTGAGAAACGTTTTGCTACTGTACGGGCTGGTCGTGCTAATCCTAGTAGTCTAGATGGAGTTAATGTGGAATATTATGGAAGTATGACTCCACTTAAACAATTAGCAACAATATCAGTACCAGAGGCTACACAATTACTTATCAAACCATTTGATAGAAGTTGTTTAGGAGCTATAGAAAAGGCTATTTTAGCTGCTAATTTAGGATACACTCCTAATAATGATGGAGAGACTATTCGTATTGTAATTCCAGCACTTACTGAGGAAAGACGTCGTGAACTTACAAAGCAGGTTAAAGCAATCGCAGAAGATGCTAAAGTATCTGTTCGTAATAATCGTCATGAAGCTTTAGAAATGGTAGAACAAGAGGAATTTCCAGAAGATATTGAAAAAGGCATGGAGAAAGATATTCAAGATTTAGTTAATACTTATAATAAAAAAATTGAAGAAATGTTAAAAGAAAAAGAAGGAGAATTGATGACAATTTAATTCTTTTTTTTTACAATTTTTGACGAAAATTGTCGAAAAATGTGATATTGCTTGGTTACTATTCACAGCTAAATTTAAAAAAGTGAAAGAAAAATATCCACAAAGGGTATTTTTCTTATTGAAATCTAATGGTTTTTAGAGGATTAAAATTGGTTTTTTCCACATAATTAAAAACTTTAATAAAAGCTATTGCATTAAAGGAAAAAGTATGATTTATTTTTACCTAGAAAGACGTGAGTAAACTATGATGAATTTATCAAAAGAAGATATAGAAAACAGATTTACAATAAATGAATATAAAAGATATAATAATGAACTTAGAAGTAAATATAATGCACTATCCTTGGAACACTCAAGAGTACTAAAACAACAAGAAGGTATTATAAAAAGCCAAGTTGAACTCAAAACAAGAGAAATTAGAAAAGAATTAAAAGAGAAAGATAAAATTATAGATGAAAAAAACAAGGAGATAGAAGCTTTAAAAGAAAAAATTGTAAAAATGCAAATGAAACTAGATACAGATTTAACTAATTCAGGAATACCTACATCAAAAACTGCCATTGGAAAAAAGAAGTATATCCCTAATACAAGAGAAAAACAGACAAGAATATAGGAGGACAAAAAGGACATAATAAACATCAATTAAAACCATTTAAAGAAGAAGAGGCTACCGAGATATTCGAATATGAGGTAAGCAAATGTAATAAATGTCATAGTATAAATATAGAGAAACTTGATACAAGTATTTTAAAAGAAGAAATTGATTATGAAGTAAAAATCATTAAGAGAATAAATAAATTTATAGAATACAAATGTAATGATTGTGGTAATATTTTTCACGTAAATATCCCAAATGATTTAAAAGAGCCAGTACAATATGGTAAAACAGTACAGTCACTCGCTGTTTGTTTAACAAATGAAATTTATACACCATTTAATAAAACTGTAAAACTAGTAACCGGACTAACAGATGGTGAAATAAATATGAGTGAAGGATATGTAACGAAATTACAAAAAAGGGCATCAAATTATTTAGATGAATTTATAGAAAAATTAAAGGAATACATTTCAAAGCAAGATGTCTATGGATGGGATGACGGAGTAGTTACAATAAACAAAAAAGATGGAATATTAAGAACATATTGTACAGATAATGTGGCTCTGTTTATTGGTCATGAAAAGAAAAATGAGGATGGAATAGAAGAAGATGGAATTTTAAAAAATACAAGTGAAAAAACGATAGTAATGCATGATCATATCTTACATAACTATAATGAAAAATATAATTTTGAAAATGTAGAGTGTTTAATACATTTAATTAGAAGATTAAAGAAAAAAAGTAAAGAGACAGAACACGAATGGTGTGATGAATTAATAAACTTATTATCAAATACTAATAAAGAAAGAAATGAACTATTAAAACAAAATAAAAATAAATTTGATGATAATTATTTAAATAATCTTAGTAATAGTTATGATGAGATATTAAAAAAGGCAAAAGCAGAAAATGAAGACACAACAAAGATTAACTACTATAAAGATGAAGAGGAACGTTTTATAAAAGACTTAAATAAATACAAAGAGAATTATCTACTCTGGGCATATAGATTTGATATTCCATCCACAAATAACAATTCAGAAAGAAATATAAGACCAGTGAAATCTAAAATGAAAATAAGTGGACAATTTCAAAATATTAATTATCTAAAATATTATGCTAATATAAGAAGTTACATTGAAACATGTAAGAAGAATAATATTAATATTATTGATGTTTGTGTACAATTAATGAATGGTGAACCATATACATTGGATTATATTTTAAAACATGAAAAAAATAGTGTTTAACACACTATCTTTTCGTATTATTTTATTATTTTTCTTAATTTAGCTGTGAATAGTAACTAAAAAATATTTGTTTTTTTCATTTCTTATGTTATAATAAGCGTATCGATGTTGATTAAGAAGTAGTAGTAAATGATGTCTTTTTAGAGAGTCTATGGTAGGTGGAAATAGATAAGAATAGTTTATGAATTCGTCTTAGGAGTCCCTATAACAAAATTATAGGCGTTAATCGCGTTAAGATAGAGAGGTAGTTAAATAACTATAAATTAAGGTGGTACCGTGTCTTTGATGCCCTTAAGTTATAGTTATTTTTTTGTTTAGAAAGGATGATTGTATGAAAGTAGAAGAGATAAAAAAGAAAATGCAAGAAGAGTTACAAGATGTTTGTGATTTGAAAGCTTTAAATGAATTACGTGTAAAGTATTTAGGTAAGAAAGGTCTTATTACAGAGTTAAATAGTGAGATTAAAAATATTCCTAATGAGGAGAAAAAAGCTTTTGGACAAAAAGTAAATGAAGTACGTACATTATTTCAGTCTACTTATGATGAAATAAAGACTCGTTTAGAAGAGAAAGAATTAAATCAAAAGCTTGCAAGTGAAGCTATTGATATTAGTTTACCTAGTACTAAAGTAAGTCAAGGTGCTCCTAATATTTTAGAGAAATTGATTGAAGAAGTAGAAGAAGTTTGTATGTCCATGGGATATGATGTTGTTGATGGACCTGAGATTGAAGAAGATAAGTATAATTTTGAGATGTTAAATATTCCTAAGGGACATCCAGCAAGAGATGCGCAAGATACATTTTATCTTGAGGGTGAAGAGATTTTACTTCGTAGTCAGACTTCTCCTGTACAAGTACGTACGATGTTAAAAGGAAAGGGTGAAGTACCAGTTAGAGTTATTTGTCCTGGTAAAACTTATCGTAGAGATGATGATGATGCTACACACTCTCATCAATTTATGCAGATTGAGGGATTACTTGTTGATAAGGATATTTCGTTATCTGATTTAAAGGGTACGATTGATGTTATTGTTAAGAAATTGTTTGGTGAGGATGTTGAGACTCGTTTTCGTCCAAGTTATTATCAATTTACAGAACCTTCTGTAGAAGTTGATATTAGTTGTTTTAATTGTAAAGGTAAGGGTTGCAATATTTGTAAACATACTGGTTGGATTACTATTGCTGGAGCTGGAGTAGTTCATCCCAATGTACTTCGTATGAGTGGCTATGATCCAGAAGTTTGGAGTGGATTTGCTTTTGGATTTGGTGCTGAACGTATGGCAATGCTTAAATATGATATTAATGATTTAAGAGTATTTTATAATACGGATTTAAGAGAAGTTAAACATTTTGATAGAAGGGAGCTTAAGAGCGATGATTAGTTTAGAATGGGTAAAAGATTATATCGATATTAGTGATCAAGACTTAGAAAAGTTAGCTGTTAAGATTACGGAAGCTGGTATTAATGTTGAGAAAGTTATTACTAATCATATTGATCATTTAGTGATTGGTAAGGTTGTTAGTTGTGTCCCTCATCCAGATAGTGATCATCTACATTTATGCCAAGTAGATGTTGGACGAGATGAATTGCAACAGATTGTTTGTGGTGCCCCTAATGTAAGAGAGGGACTTAAAGTTATTGTTGCACTACCTGGAGCAGTTTTACCTGGTGATTTTGTTATTAAAGCTAGTAAGATTCGTGGCGTAGAGTCTAATGGTATGATTTGTGCTTTATATGAACTTGGTTTGGAAGAAAAAACGGATGAGGCATATGCTCGTGGGATTGAAGAGTTAGATGCTGATGCTCCTATTGGAAAAGATCCACTTGTTTACTTGGAACTTGAATCTACGTTATATGAGCTTGATATTCATAAACATCGTAATAATGATTGCTATTACCATATTGGTTTTGCTTATGAGATTGCTGCTATTTTGAATCGTAAGGTAACATTACCAGATTGTAGTTATCAAGAAATTGATGATAATATTGATAAATATTTCTCTTTAGATGTTGAGACTAGTAAGTGCCCTTATTATTTAGCTAAAATGGTTACTGATGTAAAGATAGGAGAGTCTCCTGAGTTTATTCAAAGACGTTTGATTGCTGCTGGTATGAGACCTATTAATAATGTTGTCGATATTTCTAATTATGTTATGCTAGAATTTGGACAACCTCTTCATTTCTTTGATAAAGATACTTTAGGAGATCATATTTTAGTAAGAGATGCAAAAGAAGGAGAAGAAGTCGTTACTCTTGATGGTAAAAATCGACTTTTACGCAGTAGTGATATTGTAATTACTGATGGAGAAAATCCTGTTTGTATTGCTGGTGTCATGGGAGGAGAAACTACGGAAGTTACGGATAATACTAAAAATATTTTAATTGAAGCTGCTATTTTTGATGCTGTTAGTATTCGTTATACTGCAGCTCACTTAGATCTTCGTAGTGAAGCTAGTATTCGTTATGGTAAAGGATTAAATTATGAATATACTTTAATGGCTATCAATCGTGCTTGTCATTTATTAGAAAAGTATGCTGGCGCTAAAGTGTTATCTGGTATGGTTTGTCATGATGTTGTTGATAAGAGTGAGAAAGTAGTAGAGTTTTATCCTGAACAAGTAGATAAGATGCTTGGAATTCGTATTACAGAAGAGGATATGAAGATAGAACTTGAACGACTTGATTTTCCATATACTTTAGAAGATGGTAAGTTTAGAGTAGTTATTCCTAAGAGAAGACTTGATATTGATCCTAATGTGAATGATATTGCTGAAGAGATTGGAAGACTTTATGGATATCAAAAACTAGTGTCTACTTTACCTAAGGTAGGAATTCGTCGCGGTGAATATGTAGGTGATGTTAAATATCGTAAAGCAGTATCTAAAAGACTTCGTAGTTTAGGATTTAATGAAGTTAAAACTTATACTTTAGTATCTCCAGAGGCAAGTTCTATTTTTGATTATGAGAAAAAGGAAAAAGCAGTTCTTCCTAATCCAATGAGTGTTGATAAGAGTGTTATTCGTACAACATTACTTCCATCATTACTTCAAGTTTATCATTATAATAAGGCTCGTAAAGTAGAAGATATTGCGGTTTATGAAGTTGCAAAGACTTATGATAAGAGTTATCAAGAAGAAAGTAAAATTGCTTTCTTAATGAAAGGTAATTATGTTGTTAATCCTTGGAAGGGTAGTATGCCTGTAGATTTCTATTTAATGAAAGGATTTGTTGAGGATATACTTACTTATTTTGGATTCCAAAATCGTTATAGTTTTGAAGTTAGTAATATTCCTGATATGCATCCTGGAAAGTCTTGTCAAATTTTATTAGATAGAAAACCAATTGGTATTTTCGGACAAGTTCATCCTAATACATGTAAGGATGAAGTATATGTTTGTGAGATTTCTCTACAAGCATTGATGCAGAAAGTAAAACCTCTTAAATTTAAGGAAGCTAGTAAGTATCCAACTATTGAAAAAGATGTTGCTTTTGTTGTTTCTAAAGATGTTACTTCTGGTTCTATTGAAGCAACCATTAAAAAGGCTGGAGGTAGACTTCTTCGTTCTACTGAGGTATTTGATGTTTATGAAGGTGAACATGTGCCAGAAGGTATGAAGTCTATTGCTTATAATTTATTATTTATGGCAGAGGATCGAACACTTACGGATGATGAAGTTATGAAAGTATTTAATCAAATTATTGATAAAGTAGTTTCTGTTCACTCCGCAGAGGTACGTGACAAGTAATTGTCTATAAGAAGGGGCTGTTACGAAATTAAATGATTAATTTCTAACAGTTCTTTTTTGTTTTGGAAAAGGAAATTTTTCTTTTTTTATATTTTTGTCTACGTACCAATACTTATTTTCTATTTTATTCTTATTATA
>JAGHJJ010000074.1 GCA_017886705.1 Bacilli bacterium
CCCCGTCACAGCCTTGGCAAGGCCGTATTCTAACCACTAAACTACATCCGCATGGAGGGGCCTACCGGATTTGAACCGGTGATCAGGGTGTTGCAGACCCACGCCTTACCACTTGGCTAAAGCCCCATGCACTTAAGATTATATCAAAGCTAAAATAAAATTTCAACAATAATTTTATATTTTCTTAGTTCATAATATGAAAAAAAGAGGATTTTATTCCTCTCTAATAAAATGTGTAATATTTTTATAATTATAATTAAACTCTAAATTTTTAACTATCGGTTTAACACCATACAAATCACTATAAAAATACAAAGTATCATCAACTATAAAACTAAGTCCATCATCATGAACTTGCCACTCTTTAATATCATCAAATTGACATAATAAAATAGGATATTCATATTTATTCTGAATTATCCGATATAGTTTTCCGTCGTTAGTCTTAAAATAAAAGTCACCATTATTTTCCTTAATATCTGTAGTATCATATAAAGAAGTTATTTTTTTATTAGCAACTTTTTTAGAATCGACATGAGAAGTATCAAAAAAATCTTTCCCTGCATTTTTTAACTTTGAATTAACAACCTCTTTTGGATTACTTACTTCTTGAATTTTTTTATTACTTGGATCTAATACATACTGAACTTTTGACCTAGGATCTGTAATATACACTTTACCATTAACCGTACCATTAAAGTAAGAATCCTGAGACAACTCAACGTCAACTAATGTCTTTCTCCCATCTTGCAAATTATAAAGAATAATTTGATTATAATTTAATTTTTCCTCTTCTTCATCCGTATTAATCGTAACATAATATTTTCCAGCAATAATGGATAAAGTATTTTCATAATGATCTTCATTTAAAAACTCTTTGTTTTCTATCCCCTCTGAATTAATGACATAAATTCCCCGATAATTCCATATTGTAAATAAATAATTTTCTGGAATATAATCATAATAAATAGACAAATTATCTTCTTTAGTAGCCTCATCATCAAAGTGAAAATAAATTTCATCATAACCATCTTCTTTAAATTTTTTTGTAATAAAAGAAAAATCTTCGTTTTTTGTTTTTTCCAAATAGAAAGAAGAAACCTGCCGATCATCTAGCAAACATGATACATCAAAAGTATGATTTTTTTTATAAATTGGAAAAATACATTGTAAATTATTTTTCTTATAATACTTAATATCTGTAATAATTCTATCCTGTTTGTTAAAATCATTAAAAACTGCAGTCGAATAGGCCTTATTTTTAGATTTTATAAAAAAAGAATAATGATGTCTTTTTCCTGTTCTTTGATAACTCTCAGAAATAGTATAATGTCGTTGATCAGATGATATTAAAGAATATTTAACATGATGCTCAGTAATAAAAAAAGTAACAATAATCTGATATCCAAAAGCAAGAAATGCTAAAAAAACTAAAATTGGTAAAAGTTTTTTCATAAGACCACCACTATAATCAGTATATCAAAAAAAAAGAAATAAAAAAAGTTATTTCTGTATAGGATTGGTACCATACTTCTTTTTTTCTTCCATCATATATGAAGAAATTGCATTTTCTATCTCTGCTAAAGCATCCTTAGAAATATTTGATAATGCAATAAACTCTTTCACTGTATCGATATAAATCTTTCCCCAAAGAATTCCACTAGTCACTTTTAAATCATTAAACATATCTGGAGTGATAGAGTTTAAAAAATATCCTATTACTACTCTTTTTCTTCCTATTAATATTCTTTTATTAGTAAGCGCAATAACAGCTGTCCCTAATATATTAAAAGGATTATTATTTTTTTGAGCAACAAATGCATATAAAACATGTTCATCTGCATTTAAATGTTTTTCAACAACAGATGAATTTTGTCTAATTCTCCATCCAATAGTAAAAGGATGTCTTTTTTTAAATTCCAATGCTAACTCATATACACTTTTCATAATTTCTCCTTCTTACTCATCAATAAATCCATTATCAGTAAAGAAACTTACATAACTATCAGTATCAACTAATCCACTAACCATATCAACAATTTCACCATTAGAAACAACAACTAACAATGGTGTACCAAAACCATCACTAAAGTAATCATCTGACTCGACTAATTTAGTTTCATCATCAGAAGACATCTCATCAGTATTAACGTGATTAATAGTAAGTTTATATTGATATGCTATATGATGTAATATTGGTTCCGCAATTTGACAATAACCACAAGTAGGTCTAGAAAATAATACAATACTATCTTCACTACCATCATATAAATCTAAATATTCGTCAATATCAATATCATTAAAATCTTTTTGTTCATCATCTGGAACATTAGCACTCTCTTCCTGTGCACGAGAAGTCATATCTGATGCACTACTACTAGAAGTAGTACTGCTATTACTATTATCAGATTCACTATAATTATCCCCTGCTTTAGCACTAACCGCAGATGATGCGAAATAACATAAGGCACAAACTAAAATAACACCAACTGCAACAACAATCCCTGTAACAATTTTTTTATTTCTATCATTCATTTTATTCTACTCCTTCCATACTTATACATTATAACATAATTTATCAAAAATAAAAGACATCCACAATATTTTCACAATAATTTGTCGAAAGAAAATATTATTTTTTAAAAAAATTCATCATAAAGTAAAATGAGGACGTGATATTATCAAAACCAAAATTGGAATACCAAGAGCATTGCTTTACTACTATGATAAAGACTTATGGATAGAATTCTTTAAAAACTTAGGAATAGACGTAATAATCAGTCCAAACACCAATAAAAAAATAGTAGATTCCGGTACCAAATTAGCACCTTCTGAAGCTTGTCTGTCTCTAAAAATATACCTAGGTCACATAATAGAATTAAAAGATAAATGTGATTATATATTAATACCTAGACTCTATTCGTTAAAAAAGAATGAACAGGTATGTACTAATTTTAATGCTTTATATGATTTAGTAAACAACTTATTTGATGTCAACATCTTAAATTATAATGTAGATATATCAACCAAAAACTACCAATTACTAGGCTTCCTAAGTATCGGAGAACAGTTAGGATTTTCCTACATAAAGTCTTATAAAGCCTATAAATATGCCGAAAAAATAAAAAGAATGAAGCAAAAAAAGCAAGAATTACTGCAACAAAAAGAAATAGAAGAAAACAAAGATAAAATCAAAATATTACTAGCAGGACACCCTTACAACCTATATGACTCCCTAATTGGAAAGTCAGTAATAGACTTTCTAAAAGAAAATAATATCACAATTTTATATAGTGATAAAATAAATCATGAACTAGTAGACGAAGAATGTAGAAAAATATCAACAGATATTCATTGGACCCATAATAAAGAAATTGTAGCAAGTACAAAATACTATGAAGATATAGTAGATGGTATAATTCTAATTTCATCTTTTCCTTGCGGACCAGATTCCCTAATGAATGAACAAATTAGTCATAAAATTAAAAAAGTACCAATCATCACCCTAATTTTTGAAGATTTAAACAATGATGCTGGTATTATTACTAGATTAGAAAGTTTCATAGATATTTTAAATAATTTAAAGGAGAGTTCCCATGAATAATATCATCAGTTTTCCACATTTAGGAAATTATTACCATCCAATATCAAGACTACTATCACTAATCACTAAAGATAAAGTTATGCCTGCTCCACCTATCACAAAAAAGACGTTAGAACTAGGAACAAAATACGCACCAGATACAGTATGTATTCCTTTTAAATATAATCTTGGCAACTTTATCGAAAGTCTAGAACAAGGAGCAAATGTTTTATTTACAGCAGGAGGAGGATGTAGATATCGTTATTATGCAGAAGTAACAGAAACCATTTTAAAAGACCTAGGTTATAATTTTAAGTTTTACAAACTAATAAAACAAGACATGATTAACTGGAAAGATGCCTATGATATTTTTAAAGAAATTAATCCCAATCTAACAATACCATACTTCATTCACAGTATTATTTATACTATACTTTATATTTTTTATATGGATGAAATCGATAAAATAATCAGAAAAAACATCGGATTTGAAATAGAAAAAAATGCTCATCAAACTCTACAAAAAGAAATGTTTAATGACTTTAATAAAACATCATCTATAACTAAATTAACTATACTATATAAAAAATATAAAAAAAGATTTAAAAAAATAAAAACGAATAAACCAAAAGATTGTTTAAAAGTAGGAATAATTGGAGAACTATATACTTCGATGGAACCATATTCAAACTATGACTTAGAAAAAGAACTTGCAAAAGAACATATAGAAATAAAAAGATTTACGAATCTGTCTTACCTATTATGGCAAAAACCATTATTAAGAAGAAGATTAAAAAAGAAAGCAAAAAAATACTGCAAATATAAATTAGGAGCCGATGGCCTAGATAATGTTTATCGTTCTATTTATTTAGGCAAGAAAAAATATGATGGAATAATTCATATAAAACCATTTGGTTGTACTCCGGAAATAACAGCAATACCAATTATTCAAAAGGTATGTAATGATTATGAAATTCCTATTATCTTCTTTTCTTATGATTCTGAAACAGGATCAGAAGGCATAAATACTAGATTAGAAGCATTCAAAGATTTAATTACCATAAGGAGGAATAAAATTGACAAAAGCTTATCTAGGAATTGATATTGGTTCCATTTCTACAAAAGGTGTTGTAATTGATAAAGATAACAACATAGTAGCAAGTACCTATCTATGGACTAGAGGAAATCCTCTAAAAGCTGTAAAAGAAGTTTTAGTAGACATAAAAAAACAACTACCAAAAAATTATAAAGTGGTAGGTGTTGGAACAACAGGATCAGCTAGAAAATTAGTAGGTACAATTTTAGGAGCTAATATTATAAAAAATGAAATAACTGCCCATGCCATAGGAACACTATCAAAATATCCCGATATTAGAACCATTATTGAAATTGGCGGGCAAGATTCTAAAATTATTCTCTTAAAAGACCAAGTTGTAATAGATTATGCTATGAATACACTTTGTGCTGCCGGTACTGGAGCTTTCCTATCAAGTCAAGCAGAAAGATTAGATATCCCGGTCGAAGAATTTGGCTCTATTGCACTAACAAGTAATAATCCCACTCCTATTGCTGCTAGATGTACTGTATTTGCAGAAAGTGACTTAGTTCATAAAGCACAAATGGGTCATAAAAAAGAAGACATAGTGGCAGGTCTTTGTAAAAGTGTAGCTCTAAATTATCTAAACAACGTCGGGAAAGGAAAAAAGATAGCATCCCCTATTATCTTTCAAGGAGGAGTATCTAAAAATATTGGCGTAGTAAAAGCTTTCGAAAAAATATTAAACGAAAAAATTATAACAGATGAAAACGGACATCTCATGGGAGCCTTAGGAGTAGCAATTCTTTCCAAAAAAGAACCAGAAATTAACTTTTCGTTTGACATCGTAGAAGAAGACTTTGAAACATCAAGCATTAACTGTTCAGGATGTCCTAATAATTGTGAAATTATTTGCATAAAAAAAGATGATAAATTATTAGACTCCTGGGGAAATCGTTGTGAAAAAGGAAAAAAAGTAGTTACAAATGATAAGTTAAAACTTTAGAAGAATTAGAAGAATGAACAATGTCTTTTTCCTTTGCTCGATAAGATTTTCCATCATAATAAATATCATAAATAACATTTAAATAATCATAAGATGATGTTAACATAAAAGCTAACTTTTTTCTTGAAGAAGAAATATTAGATGGCAAGAACACTACTCCAGAACGGTAACATTCCCTTTTTTTTGATGTATCCATAAATACAATATTTCCTTCCATCGCTATTTTTATAGCAATTAAATTTCTTGTGCCATGATACAAATCAGCCGAACTAACAGTTTCATATTTTACTTTTGATAAATGTTCTTGCCAATATTCCAAATGATTATGATAAAGAGGATTTTCATATAATATATCAATAGTTCGATCAATTAAAAATTTTTTATGAATAACAAAAATTTTAATGTCTCGCTTTTGCATGTACCGAATGTCTATCAAAATAATTTTTTATTGCTACCGAACCATCTTCAAAATAATTATCCTTAATATTGTATGCTACATCCTGATACTCCTTAACTTCTATCTCCTTAAAGTAATTAATATAAGGATCTAATTGTGCTATTGCTTCATTTTGAGCATCTGTTGGATTCTCAGGAATTAATAACTGCCCATGAATTCCATGCAAAAAGAATGTTGGCCCTTCATAAGTAGTAGTATTATTAAATAAAACATTACCCTCCCCTAAAAATTCAAAGATAGGAGCATAAATATTTCCTTGTTCTATTTTATTAGCTAACTCTTGCTTTTCAGGAAAATAATTTTCAACCAATTTAGCCATATAATGCTCATGATGAGTACACTTCACTTTCTTACCATGAATAGAAATTATTTTTCCATCATTACTAGTGTCGGAATAAAGAATCGTTCCGTCTGGACGGATAAGAACAAACTTAGGATGACTAGTTATATCATCTACCGTTCCAGGTTGTTTTAAATAAATACTCTGATTCATAAAATCAATTGCTTCCATATGTATTACCTCCAATTATTATATTTATAGTATATCATATAATAATATTATTTATCTTTTATTTTGTCTTAATTTTTGATTAACCATTCTGTTTTGCTGCTTAATCATTTTTTTCATATTAGTTTTAAAAATATTATCAGAAGATTGTTCATCATAAGTATCCATCACTTGATCTTTTTCTTCAATAACCATAACACCTAAATTTTCATCCTGATTGCCAAAAGGAAAAAGTTCAAAACCACCAGAAATAGAATTGACTAGTTTTTGATTTTCTAAAAAATAATCTTTATAGCTAACCGAAACAATTACTACTTTCATTATTTTCTCTCTAAATACTCTTCATAAGGAATAGCTCTGTCGACTATCTTGCCATTTCCTAAAATTTCAATAACACGATTACTTACTGTACTATTTAATTCATAATCCCTGGAAGTAAATAAAATTTCTCCCTTAAAATTAACCATACCTTTATTTAAAGAAGTAATACTTTCCAAATCTAAATGGTTCGTTGGTTCATCTAAAATCAAGAAATTAGGTTCTTCTAACATCATCTTAGACAACATACAACGAGCTTTTTCTCCACCTGATAAAACAGATACTTTCTTAAACACATCTTCACCAGAAAATAACATTCTACCTAAGAAACCACGAAGAACAGTTTCATCTTTAACATCATAATACTGACCAATCCACTCCATAATATTTTTATCAGTATTAAAGTACTCCGTATTATCTTGTGGCAAATAACCATAATTAATAGTCTTACCCCATTCAATAGTTCCTTCATCATACTCTTCTTTTCCAGCTAAAATATTAAATAACGTCGTTTTAACAAAATCATCTTGTGCTAAAAACGTAATTTTATCGCCCTTTAAAACAGTAAAAGAAACATGATCTAGAATTGTCTTTCCATCGATAACCTTAGTTAAATTTTCAACTTTTAAAATTTCTTTTCCGGCTTCTTTTTCTATCTTAAAATCAATATATGGATACTTACGTGAAGATGGAACAATTTCATCTAACTGAATTTTATCTAATAATTTTTTACGAGAAGTAGCTTGTTTTGATTTAGAAGCATTAGCACTAAATCTAGCAATAAATGCCTGCAACTCTTTAATTTTTTCTTCCTTCTTTTTATTAGATTCTTTCATTTGTTTTTGTAAAAGTTCACTAGACTCATACCAGAAATCATAGTTACCTACATATAATTTAATTTTACCATAATCGATATCCGCAATATGAGTACACACTTTATTTAAAAAGTGACGGTCATGAGATACAATAATTACAGTATTATTAAAATTAATTAAGAACTCTTCTAACCATTTAATTGCCTCAATATCTAAACTGTTCGTAGGTTCATCTAAAAGTAAAATATCAGGATCTCCAAATAAAGCTTGAGCAAGTAATACTTTAACCCTTAACTTAACAGGAATATCTTTCATCTTCATAGAATGATACTCCATATCAACACCTAAACTGTTTAGCAATGTAGCAGCATCACTCTCTGCATTCCAGCCATCAAGTTCCATAAACTCAGCTTCTAAATTAGCAAGCTTCATGCCATCTTCCTCACTAAACTCTGTTTGCATATACATTTTATTTTTCTCTGTCATGATACTATATAATTTTTCATTTCCCATCATAACAACATCTAAAACCGTATCATCTTCATATTGATAATGATCTTGTCTTAAGAATGAAATCCTCTCTCCCTTAGAAACAATAACTTCTCCTGTAGTAGTTTCAACTTCTCCAGACAATACTTTTAAAAACGTACTCTTCCCAGATCCATTGGCACCAATTAGTCCATAGCAATTTCCACTAGTAAACTTAATATTAACGTCCTCAAATAAAGTACGTTTACCAAACTTCAAACTAACATTATTTACTTGAATCATTTTTATCACCTCAAAACTCCTTAAATTTTACTATAGAAAAGAAAAAAAAACAAGGTCACAAAATTTTTCTTTTTACATACTCACTGAGATTATCCTCACTAATATCAGAAGCAATAAAATCCATTAAAGAAATGTTTTGTTCAGAAGCATATCGTTTTATTTGATATAATTTAGAATAATTATAATAACTTCCAAATTCTTCATTAGCGTAATGGTTTAACACCCTAAAGTATAAAAAATCATCAAGTCTATTCTGATTTTCCAAAAACACCTCTTCTTCACTTAATTTCACATTTCGGTAAAATTTTCCAGGATCAATAAAATATAATCCATAATTAAAGGAATAATTACAAATACGATAATCCTTAGGCATCAAGTCACAAATAACTACTTGTTTTTTACTCAATGTATAATTATCTTCTTTTAATAAATTAAAATCATTAAGAACTAAATCAGTTGGTAACATCATAAAATGAATAAGTCCTAAGTTCTTAACATACTGAGTAGTATAACCCTTAAACTTACCAAAAAAAGTATACAAAGTATCTTGAGGTAATAAAATACGTTTAGTAGTAAGTTTTTCTAACAATTGAACCTCTTCTAAAGATAAACGATTGTTAAATTCAAAAAAATGATAATATTTATAAGCTAAATTTTCTTTTCGATAAACCTTAGCTTCTCCACCATGACCAATATAGTTCCATGGAAACAAAATTCTTGGCCCGTCTTTATTAACAACAAATTTCAAAAATCACCACATCACTTCATAAAGAAAAAAAGAAATCTCCCTTATAAATTAGAAAACTCTTTCAAATATTGATATATTTTTTCAATTAAAATTGTTTCTTCTTGTGTTTTTCCAATACCTTTTAATAATTCCAAAGAATTAATCATATTTTTTTTAGTTTTCTTTCTTTCTTGTAACTTTTCAAGTTTTTTTTCAACAAATTCAATACTTTCTATATCACTAAGAATCTTCTTACTATCCACCTGCATAATTCCTTGCTTTTTAGGAACATGATCAAACTGATATCGAAAATAATCCAACTGTCTAAAAAAACTAGGTCGCTTATAATTTTCAAAAATCATAATGGCATAAATCAAAAACCGCATATCTCCTTGAACACTAATATCTTTTCCATATTTTTGCTTCATTTTAGCATACTGTAAAATAATATATTGTCCTCGTTCAGCAATAGAAAATTTCTTAGTACTGTTCTGAATCGATACCATATCTTGTCTATGAAAAAAGTGATAGATAAATAAAATAATAAATACCCAGAGTAAAAACTTCAACTGTTCTGGATTTAAAAATACCATATCTACTTGTCTAATAATAAACTGATTAAGTAAATACGCCACCACAACATTACCTAAATATAAAGGTAAAATTCCCTCTTCCTTAGAAAAGAAATCTTTCTCTAACAAATAAGTAGTATAAAGCATTCGAATCAAAAACTCAAAAATAACAATAATGAATATATCATCACAAAAAGCATTCAAATGAAAATAGCTAGCAACACTTGCTAAAAAAACTAAGAAAATATTAGTAAATAAAACATATTGAATCTTAGTCAAAGAAATCCTTTTTACAATAAAATTAAGAAACATAAATAATAAAAATGCAAAAAATACATAACTAATAAACACTAAAAATTCCATGATAATCCCCCTAAAATTTATGCTTATTATACTACAATATCACAAAATAAACAAGATAATATCATCATATACTATTTACGTCTTCTAAATAGATTTCCACCACTTTTTATACTTTTTTGAATAGGACTTTTAGAATTCAATTTTTCTATACCCTGTTCTGTTAAATGAATCTGACTAGATACTGCTTTAAAACAAGCAGAATTAGAAAGCATCATAGTAATATCTTTCTCTGAAAAACCATTACTTCTTAAATAATTCTCTACTTTCTGTTTTTCTAAATCTTCCACCATTCTTCACCTCACTATTTAAAGTAAATTAAAATTTAAAAAAAGGCAACTATTATTTTGCCTTTTCTCTAAAAATTAATGAAAAAATAAATCTAACCAATGGCCCTGCATAAAAAAGTTGAAAACATAATGCCATTGGAAAGCTTAAAACCATAGATTGTAACCATGTTACAACAAATTGACTAATTTCTGGTTTAGATATAAATATAGTTGCTATAAAACTCATAATCGGACACATAAATGAAACGATAACAATCGATATTGCATAAGAAACAATAATAGAAGGTTGTTCTTTAGGATTAATTGCTTTAAAAACTAATTTATGAGCAATCTTTCCAATTAGAAAAAACTCTAACACTCCAGCAATAACATACATAAAGAAAAACTCTTTAAATGCTTCTAAAAAAACAAAATTATGTAATCCTCCACTATGAATTGCAATATTATAACAAACCATTACATAAACCATCAAAGCTGCCATAATAATCGTATAAATAAAATCTTGAAATTTAGTCTTTGGCATAAATACACTACTCCTTTCCATAACAAAACAACACATAATCTGTGTTGTTCGTTAGTCATTCAAAAAGAATGTGCGTTTCCAATATTTACCGATTATCTCTTGTTTCCATCCTAAATTATATCAAAAAAGACACAACTTTTCAAGAAGAATTTTTATTCTTATCCAATTCTGTTAAATAAAATTCAAAGTTCCCGAAAAATTTATAATGGGAACTTATTCTTTTAAAGAACAAAAGTTAATGATATAATATGCCATAACCTGTTTGTCATTATTAAAGGGAGGTATAGAAAAATGAC
>JAGHJJ010000075.1 GCA_017886705.1 Bacilli bacterium
AGATTAAAGAAATAGTGTATATTTCTTTTTTCTTTGGATATACTATATAATGGTGATAGAATGGAAGAAGATAAAAGATGTGAAGTCGTAGGACGTGAGTCAGCTATGAAGAATATTCATATTGATAGTAATTCTAAAGAAGGTAAATTACTTGTTGAAGTTGTGGATAAAGAGTCTACTTTACAGAGATTAGAAGATGAATAATCTTCTTTTTTTTCTTTTTCAATGATAAAATTATCTTAGGTGATAATGATGATTTTTGTTTGGATTTTACTTATTATCTTAGTTTTAGTGTTAATCATTCTTATTTTAGGATATATCTTGTTATATAAATTAAAGAAATTTTTAGGTGTATCTAGTATTTCTAGTTTAATCAAAGATGCTAGGAAAGAAGACGAGAGTATGCCTAAATCTTTATCTAGTTTAGATTCTTTATATTTAACGAGAATTAAAGAAGATTTTCCTAATCTTAATATTAATGAGTTAAAAAGAGAATGTGAAAAAAATATTTTGAATTATTTTCATGCTATTGAAAGTAAGGATAGTACAGGTTTTCAGAGTGATAAAATAAGAAGTAGTGTAGATAAAAAGATTCAAGAATATAAAGATAAAAATATTTCTTTTCGGTCTATTCAATTTCATAAGACTGTTGTTAGTAAGTATGAGAAAAATGGTAGTGTTGCGACGATTACTTTTGGTAGTAGTTTACAATATGAGTTATATATTGATGGTGCTTTTCAAAAAAAGGTGCAAGATCGATTTCGTATTCAATATATTTATATTATAGATAGTTCTAAACTTGATAAATATAGTAAAGTCTTCGGAATTCGATGTCCTAGTTGTGGTTCTGGTGCTATTGATTTTAAGACTCATCAATGTAAATATTGCGGGACTTATATGAAAGATATTGTCAAGAGAGTTTGGTATTGTAATGATTTAGTATCGTATTAGTTTATTTTATGATATTATATATAATAGATAGAGGTGTTTTATGGAAGCATTGGATCATAAGTGCCCTTCTTGTGGTGCGAAAATTACATTTCATCCTAAAGAGCAGAAATGGGTATGTGATTATTGTGGTAGTAAGTTTACATTAGAAGAGATGCAGAAGTATCAAAATGCTAGTAGTGAGAGTGTAAATCAAAAAAAGGCTCCTAAAAAGGAAGTAAAAGTCGAAGAAGCAGATGTATATCGTTGCAAAAGCTGTGGTGCTGAGATTGTTGCAGATTCTAATACAACAGCAACATTTTGTGTTTATTGTGGTAATACTGCAATACTGAAAGAAAGAATTCAAAATAGTAGAGTTCCTGATTTAATTATTCCTTTTCAAAAAGTAAAAGATGATGCAGTGAAAGCTTTTGAGGGTGTTGTAAAGCATAAGCCTCTGGTTCCGAAGGCGTTTAAGAGAAAAGAAAACATCAATAAGATTACAGGTATTTATATTCCTTTCTGGGCATATGATTTTGATGTTTCTGGAACGGCAGACTTTAATGCGAAAGATGTTCATTCATGGAGTGATACTTCATTTCATTATACTAAAACTGATACTTTTATGACGGAAGTTGAGGGACATATGCACTATGATAAAGTATTGGCAGATGGTTCTTCTAGGTTTCCAGATGCTTTAATGGATTCTTTAGAGCCTTTTCAGTATAAGGACTTGATACCATATAATCATGCTTTTTTATCAGGTTTTCTAGCAGAAAAGTTTGATGTTTTAGAAGATACTGCAATCGAGAGAGCGAAAGAGAGAACTATGAATACATCTGTTTCACTACTACAGGAGGAGGTTCGGCATCAGACTAGTATGCTTGCTAGTAATAATCTTACGGTAAATAAGGCGGATTCTGATTATATTATGCTGCCAGTCTTTATGGTAAATATTAAATATCGTGATAAGATGTATACTTTTGCTATGAATGGACAGACTGGTAAGATTGTTGGTGATTTACCGTTAGGTAGAAAAGAAGTTATTCTTTGGACTTTACTTATTTTAGTTCTTTCCTCTTTAGTATTTATCTTGTTATTTATAGGAGGAATCATATGAGAAAAGTTTGTTATTTACTATTTTCCTTTGGTATCTTTTTCTTATCTTTTATTTCTGTTCAAGCAAGTGTAAATACTTATACACGAACTGATTCGGATTATCTTGTACCTGATTATATTGATGTTACTGGTAGTAATCGAGATAATGTATTAAGTACTCCAGCAGTAGATGCTACTGAAAAGGTTTATGATTTTGCAGATTTGCTTACAGATAGTGAGGAGAAAAAACTATATCAACAAGCTACTAAGTTTATTAAGAAGACAGATTTGGATTTAGCTATCGTTACTGTGAGTGATTATACTAAAACAGATTGTAATGGAGATTGTACTAGAACTTATGCTGATGATTTTTATGATTATAATGAGTTTGGTATAGGATCTCGTCATAGTGGAGTGTTGTTTTTAGTTGATATGAAGACTAGGACTATCTATATGACAACTACTGGTGATGCGATGGATATGTATAGTGATTATCGTATTGAGCAGATAATGGATGCTATCTATCAGGAGTTTACTAATCAAAATTATTATGATGGAATTGCAAAGTTTATGACAATCCTTGAAAATTGTGATACAATAGGAATAGCTAATAATAAGGATAGCCACTATGTGATTTCTGATGATGGTAGTGTGGTTAGGGATATTCCTTGGCTTTTCTTAATAGGAGGTCCCTTATTAATCACAGGAATTGTTATGGCTATTATGATTAGTAGAAATAAATTAGTTAGGGTTGCTACTTCGTCTAGGGAGTATTTGGATAAAAAGACTTTACAGACCAATATTGTTAAAGATCGATTTGTTCATACACATACTTCAAAAACGCCTATTTACCATTCTAGTGGTAGTAGTGGTGGAGGCGGTCATTCTGGAAGTAGTGGTGTTAGCCATGGTGGTGGTGGCCATCGATTTTAATATGAAAGAGAGGTATATTTATGGGTTTAATTAAAGCAGCAGTAGGAGCGGTTGGAAGTACTTTACATGATCAATGGAAAGAGTATATTCGGTGTGATGATTTAGGACAAGATATTTTGATGAAGAGAGTATCTACTCCTAATGGAATTATTTCAAAAGATAGCGGGATTCAGGTAGCACCTGGACAGATTGCTGTTATTTTTCAAAATGGTCAAATCTTAGATGCAACTGCAGAAGAGGGTATTTATACATTTGATCAATCTACTTCTCCATCTTTCTTTGCTGGACAATTTGGAGCGGTATTTAAAGAAATGTGGACTAGATTTACATATAATGGTGGAACTTTTAAAGAACAGGCAGTATTTTATATTAATGCTAAAGAAATTATGGATAATAAGTTTGGTACTCCTGCTCCTATTCCATTTCAAGATTGGTCTCATCCTATTCCAAATCAAATGACTGGAACGATGAGTCCATTACGAGTTGAAGTTAAATGCTTTGGTAAGTATACATTTAAAATTACTGATCCAGCAGTATTTATGTCTCGTATTGCTGGTACTGCAGAAGAGTATCGTAAAGATGAATTATGTGAGCAAATGCGATCTGAAGTTATTGGTGCATTCCAAAATGTCTTAAATGAACTTGGAACTTCTGCACATAAGACTCCAGTACTAGAATTACCTAGTAGAACAGATGAAATTAAAACTGTTATGGATGAGAAGGTATTTGATCAGCCTATCCGTGATCGGGGTATTAGTTTATTAGGATTTGTTGTTGAATCTGTTACTTTAGATGATGAGTCAAATCAAAAAATTGATAATTATGAATTATCTTCTAATCAATTTATGCAACAAGGAACGCTTACTGGTGCTTATGCGAATGCTGTTCAAGATGCTGCTAACAATGAAGCTGGTGCAATGAATGGATTTTTAGGTGTTGGTATGATGAATATGGCATCTGGTGGTATGATTGGTGGTGCTGTAAATAATGCTATGAATCCACAAGCGGGTAGTGTTGCTGCTCAACCTTATGATCCATATGCAAATCAAGCTGCTTCTCAATTAAATCAAGCACAACAAGTAGCAAGTGCTAATACAATTGTTAATCAAAATGCAGCTAGTACAGATGCTTCTAATAATCCAACGGTTACATCTGTTCAACAACAATCAGCAACGGATTCTACGGGAGCTACTCAATTTTGTCCAAATTGTGGAACACCTTCTAAAGGTGGTAATTTCTGTACCAATTGTGGAACTAAATTAAAATAAAAAGAAGTCTACTTTCCTTTGGGATGGTAGACTTTTCTTTTTTGATATGTACTGTCTAGGTAAGAGGCGTTACTTAGAGCAATTAGAATTTGTTGGCAGCTTTGATAACTGTTTTGAGTCTCTTCTTTTGGAAATACTAAAGGCTTTTTTCTTTCTTCTTTTTCTAATAACATAGCGTTTGCTGTAATAGATAATAACAATGGTGTTAAATAGATAGTTTCTTCCGGGAATTCCGTTAACATATCATCTGTGTATTTTAAAGCATTTTCTATATCTTCATATAAGTCGGATTTTAGTATTATTTGATAAGTCTCATTTACTAAATCTTCTTCTTGATTAAATATTAAACATCTTTCTCTTCCACCTTTTTCTGGTTGTGTAGGAGGTGTTGTCAAATATTTTTTTAAGCTTTTTTCCTTATAAATTACATAAAGATATTCTTCTAGTAGGGCACATTTTGCTATAGGGTCTTCTGTTTTATTTAATTCTTGGGATAGTAAAAATAAGAATGTGATAGTATAATCTCTGTTTATTTGTCTTTCTATTGCTCTTATGTTTTCATCTATATTTTCTGCGATATTTTCATTTATTGATGGGAAGGGATTTCTAATAGTTAATTCATCTATATAATTTAGAAACCTAGAATAAATGTAGTTTTGGTCTAGTATATCTATTTGTTCTGATTTTCTTAATAGATATAAAAATCTATTTTCCAATTGTTCAGATGGGAAAATTCCTAGATTTAATTTATTATATAATTCGTTTTCATATTCTGTTACTATTTTAATATTTTCTAGTGCTTCTTTTTCATTTTCTTCATTTTCATCTATTCTTGCTATTAATAAAGCTTGATATTGGTTATCTATACTGTTGGATACTGCAATAATATTCTTTAGTAAGTTGTCGGTTGTTTCTATTTTTTTCATAATGTCCCTCTTTTTACGAATTATTATAGCACTTATATCATGATTTGTATAATTTTTTTTAATTTTTTCCATACTAAGAATGAAGTGTGGAAGGGACGAAATTTGACAATGAGTGATAATTTTGCTAGAATATATAACTGTCAGACAAACAGAGAGGTGTTATACATGTTTTTTGATGAAAAACAGGCGCTTAAAGCTTGTGAAGATGAGCCATCCCTGATTTTTGAATTAATTAAAGAGGGTTACTATCATTTAGTAGATGAGCTTATCTCTAAAAATAAAGTAGATATTAATACAGTAGATGCTGCTGGTAATGATGTAGTAGTTAGACTTTTAAAGGCAAAGCAATATGATTTAGTGTTGAAGTTTATTAGAAAACGTAGTTGGCATGTTAATCATCAAAATTTAGATGGTAATACGATTGGTCATTTGTTAGTTAGAGATACTTCTGTTCATGCTTTAAAAGTTTTAAATCAACTTACTAAAAATAAAAATTATTTATTAAATATTAAAAATAAGAATGGAGAAACGGTGTTAGATAGAGCGATTCACAATCAATCTGCTTTTTCGGCACTTAAGATATTAGAGGAAAAAAGATTTAATAATATTGATGTATTATCATTTAAGCAGTTATATCAGTTATGCATTAAGAATAATTATTATGGTAAATATTCTAAATTAACGAATTTAGAAAATATTGTTGATAGTTTAGAGAAAAAAGAAAGTCTTGTTCCAAGCATGAGACAATTATTAGATAAAATTGTTGATAATATGGAAATTATTAAACATGATTTAATGGAAAATAAGTTTTCTTTATTAGATAATATTATTAATTCTTCTTTAGAAGAAGTTATTGTATAGAGGATTTTTCCTCTTTTTTAGTGTAGATTTGATAAATTTAGTGTTTAGTAGTATAATTTTATTACTTAATGTGAGGGGGATGATGTATGAAAAACGATAAAGATAATACTTTAGGATCGATGAGTGATTCTATTCATCGTATGGTTGATATTTTAGATAAAATGGATTTAACTTCTGAAGAAATTGCTGAACGTATTGGAGATTTTTGTAATATGGTAAGATTAGAGATGCGTATTACAGCAATGTTAAGTGGTAATCGGGAATTGGCAGATAAAATTGATGCTGCTAATAATTTAATAACACAAAAAAGAATTGATGCATTTAAGCAATCAGTTGCTGATGGTACTTATCCCGAATTTTTATCTAAGATGTCGTGGAAAGATAAAGATGATTTATCTGATGATATGGAATTGTTTAGAACAGGTGAAAAATCGTTAACAGAAGAGGAGCAACTCTATTATCGTATTATTGAGAAGTCTATGGATAAAGATATAGAAAAGGGAGTTGCTTTACGTGATGGTTTTGATAGTGTAGAAGCTTGGCAAGAGCATAATGCAAATAAAAGCAGGAAAAAGGAATCGTCATTTCAATTACTTTTAGCGCAGCCTAGAGATTTAATTTAATGAGTCTATAAAAGATTTAAGTTTACTTAATTCTTTTGTTTTGGTATAATCTATGTTGTATTTGAGGTGGTTTTATGCATTTACCTGATTATAAAGAGGCTAGAAAAAGAGATATTAGACCTTATCATAGGGTAGAATTTCAATTTGATGATAAAGTAAAAAATAAGTATCAAGGAAAAACATTTTATTTAAAGACTTATGGTTGTCAGATGAATGAACATGATAGTGAAAATATTGAGGCGTTGCTTGAATTTTTAGGATTTACTAAAGTAGATGATTATACTGTTGCGGATTTGGTGCTTTTAAATACTTGCTCTATTCGTGAGAATGCACATAATAAAGCTTTTGGTATGCTTGGTAGACTTAAACATTTAAAACAAGAGAAAAAAGATTTAATTGTTGGATTATGTGGATGTATGGCACAAGAAGCTAGTGTTGTTGATACAATACTTCAAAATTATCGCTGGGTCAACTTTGTGTTTGGTACTCATAATATGTATCAGTTACCTGAAATTATTGATAAGGCAATTGAAGAGAATAAACAACAAATTGAAGTTTTCTCTCGAGAAGGTGATTTAGTAGAAGGCGTTCCTGTACGTAGAGTTAATGACTATAAAGCGTATGTTAATATTATTTATGGTTGCAACAAGTTTTGTACGTATTGTATTGTTCCTTATACTAGAGGTCGTGAGAGAAGTCGTTTGAAAGAAGATGTATTAAAAGAAGTTCAAGAGTTAGTTCGTGATGGTTATAAAGAAGTTACGTTACTTGGTCAAAATGTTAATGCTTATGGTAAAGATATTTATGATGATTATACTATGGCTAATTTATTAGAGGATGTTGCTAATATGGGAATTCCTAGAATTCGCTTTACTACTTCACATCCTTGGGACTTTACTGATGAAATGATAGATGTTATTGCTAAATATGATAATATTATGCCTAGTGTTCATTTACCTGTACAAAGTGGTTCTAGTCGGATTTTAAAACTCATGGGACGTAGGTATACGAAAGAAAGTTATTTAGAGTTATTTCATAAGATTAAAGATAGAGTTCCTAGAGTTAGTATTTCTACTGATATTATTGTAGGATTTCCTGGAGAGACGGAAGAAGACTTTTTAGAAACTTTAGATTTAGTTCGTGAATGTCAGTATGATAATGCGTTTACATTTATCTTTTCCAAAAGAGAAGGAACTCCTGCTTGCAGGTTAGCAGATCCTGTACCGTTAAAAGAAAAAGAAGAGCGTCTTCAGAGATTAAATGAAGTTGTTAATCATTATTTCTTAGAAAATAATAAGAGACTTGTCGGATGTGAGCTTGAGGTTTTAGTAGAAGGTATTTCTGATAAGAAACATATGTATTATGGTTATAGTGATACTAATAAGTTAATTAATTTTTCTAGTATTAAGGAACTTAAGCTAGGTGATATTGTCATGGTAAAGATAGTGGATGCTAAAACATGGAGTTTGGATGGTGAAATGGTTGAATAGGGCGCTAGATGAAGTTATTTCAGTGATTACTTCTAGTAGAGATTATCGTATTTGTATAGAATTACAGGAGAAGATGAAGAAAAATCAAAATTTGATGGACTTGATAGATAAGTTAAAAGAAGCCCAGAAGAGATATGTAAAAAGTAATTATGATAAAAGTATTAAAGGTGAATTGGATTTGTTAGAAGAGAAGCTTCAACAAATACCAATTTATGTATCTTATATGATGCACTTAGTAAAAGTAAATGATATGCTTTCTTATGTAGAAGATGATCTAAATCAGTTTTTTTATCAGTTGCTTAATTCGTAGTTTTTACATGTTAAACAAGGATTATTTATTTTTCCTTGTTTTTTTGTTTAATTCATTAATTATTAGTCAAATATATATACTTTATTGCATACATTAAGTTAGGAGGGGTAGTTATGTCTAGTTATAAAGAAATTGTTACAAAAGCAGTTATAGGAAAAGGTAAAAAACTTTTTACTACGGATAATACCATTAAAGTTAGTAATTTGCCTTCTACTATTTTGGGATGCTGGGTAATTAACCATAATTTTCAAGGTCAAAAAAATGGTGATCAAATTACTATTACTGGTAGTTATGATGTTAATATATGGTATTCTTATGATCGTGATACGAAAACTGATGTTGTAAAAGAGACAAATCGTTATCAGGAAGTTGTTCGTATGAGAAGCAGGGATGATAGCAGTGATAATGAAGAAATTATTGTTCGTAGTTTAAAGCAGCCTACATGTTCTAACATTACTATTGATGGTAATGACATTCATTATACAATTGAAAAAGAACTTGGTATCGAGTTAGTTGGTGATGTTAAAGTAAAAATAGAGGCTGACGAAGAGGAAGATCCATGGGATGAAATTGTGGATGAGTCTCAAGATAATACTGTAACTGATGATATTGATGAAGATTTTATACAAGATAATACCATTTAATGTCTTTGATAGCACTTATGAGTGCTATTTTTTTTAGTTTATGTTATCCTTTTAGTAAGGAGTGTTGTTATGGAAAATAAAATATATATATTTGTTACTACGGGTATTGTTTTGGGAATTTTTGCCTTGCTATTTTGGATATTTTTTGTGGTTATTTCTTCTCGTAGACCTAATTATACTTTTTCTATTTCAACTACGGGTGATGATTGTAGTAAACGAGAGTATTCTCTTTATTATGAAAAAGATGATGTTAAGTATTATAGTGCTTGTTATGATAAGGTGAATGTTAGGGAAGAAAAGTTTATATTTAAAAAGACAGATGATATTAAAAAATATATTGATAATGGTCAGTTACTTTCTATTTTACAGAAGTTTGATATGGATAAATGGAAATATAGTGAAGGAGTACAAACAGATTATTATGTTTTAGATTCGTCTAAGAACTTAATTATTACTAGATGTAGTAGTGAGTCTTATGATACTTATTATTTTCATCGAGGTGTTGATGGTTATTTTTGTCAATATTTTGTAGATTTTCATATTCATTAAAATGGTGTTATCAAAAAAAGGTTGACAGATGCTTTTTTTTTTATTATACTATATTTGCATTTAAGGAATGGAGGGATATTATGGCAGTTAAAATTAGATTAACAAGAATGGGTGCTAAAAAGAAACCAACTTATAGAATCGTTGCAACTGACTCTAGACGTCCTAGAGATGGTCAATATATCGAATTAATTGGTACTTATGCACCTGTTGGAGAATGTAAGGTTAATATCAATGAAGAAGTAGCTTTAAAATGGTTAAATAATGGGGCTATTCCTACAGATACAGTTAAGAGTTTATTTACTAAAGCTGGTATTATGAAGAAGTTTACTGAATCTAAAGAAAAGAAGGATAAATAATTATGGATTTAGTTCAGCTAACTGAGGAGATTGTTAAATCATTAGTAGTAGATCAAGATGCTGTTAGTGTGAAAGAGTTTCCTACAGAAGAAGATAATGTTATCTTAATACAAGTTATTGTTGCGGAATCTGATATGGGAAGAGTTATTGGTAAAGGTGGAAGATGTGCTAATGCTATTCGTACTCTAGTTCAAGCAAGTAGTGCTTTAAAAGATAACAAGTATGTTAAAATTGATATTGATAAGTTTTGAGAGAGCAATTTTGCTTTCTTTTTCTTTTGTCTTGTTATATAATATTTTTGAGGTAGAAGAATAATGATGAATGATTTAGTGATACCAAACCATATAGGTATTATTATGGATGGTAATGGTCGCTGGGCCAAAATGCGTGGACTTCCGCGTAGTGCAGGACATAGAGAGGGTGCGAATACGTTAAAGAAAATTTGCCTTTATGCAGAAAGTCTTGGTTTAAAATATTTATCTGTTTATGCTTTTTCTACAGAGAATTTTAAACGAAATAAAGTAGAAGTTGATTTTTTGATGAATTTATTTATCGAAATGTTTAAAAACGAATTTCAAGAGATTATGGATCGTCAAGTAAAGGTTGTTTTTTCTGGACGCAGAGAGCCTCTTCCTAAAAAGGTATTAGAAGCTATGGATGAAATTACTTCTAAGACTAAGAATAATACTAGTACAGTACTTAATGTTTGCTTGAATTATGGCGGTCAGTCTGAAATTTTAGATATGACTAAAAGAATTGCGAAACAAGTTCAAGATGGTAGTCTTAGTGTAGATGATATTAATTTAGATACCATATCTGCTAATTTGTATCAAGAATTGCCACCATTAGATTTGGTGATTCGTACGAGTGGAGAGCTACGTCTTAGTAATTTTATGTTATATCAGGCTAGTTATGCAGAGTTTTATTTTCCAAAGATTTTATTTCCTGATTTTTTGGAGAATGAATTTATGGAAGCTATCGTAGAATTTAATAAAAGAACGAGAAAGTTTGGAGGGAATGTATGAAAAAACGTGTACTTAGCGCTATTGTTATGATATTGATTTTTGTTCCATTATTAATTATTGGAGGTAAGGCATTTGCTATTTTTATGACGATACTTGCTGCCTTGGGATTGTATGAATTAATTCATATTCGTGAGAGTAAGAAAGAGTTTTCATTTTTGATGAAGATTTTTGCTTATGTTATGGTAGTATTCTTCTCATTATCTCATTTTAATTCTATTACTTTTAGTTATACTATGGATTATCGAGTAGTTGCTTTTATGATTTTCGCCTTTTTATCTCCTATGGTATTTATTCATGACTTTAAGAAATATAATTTAAATGATGCTTTATTTTTAATAGGATCTGTGTTGTTTATTGGTTTAAGTTTTAATTTATTTATTATTTGTCGTAATTATGATATTACTTATCTAATTTATTTATTACTTATTACAACACTTACTGATACCTTTGCTTTATTTACTGGTATGCTAATTGGTAAACATAAATTGTGTCCTGTTGTTTCTCCTAAAAAAACAATAGAGGGACTTATTGGTGGAACATTTGCTGGTACATTTGCTGCTACGGCATTTTATATTACAGTTATTGATTCTTCTATGTCTTTACCTTTTATTATCATTATTACTGTTATTTTGTCTTTAATAGGGCAATTGGGAGATTTAGTATTTTCTTCTATTAAGAGATATTATGATAAAAAAGATTTTTCTAATTTAATTCCAGAACATGGAGGTATATTAGATAGGTTTGATAGTTTGATTTTTGTTGTTTTAGCATTTATTATTTTTTCTAGTGTATTATAAAGGAGGCAACTATGGGATTTCTTATTGATTTAATCTTATTTATATTAATATTAGGAAGTATTGTTTTTGTACATGAGTTTGGTCATTTTATGATGGCTAAACTTACTGGTGTTTATGTTTATGAATTTGCGATAGGTATGGGACCTAAATTGTGGAGTAAGAAGGGAAAAGAGACTGAATATACTTTACGAGCTATTCCTATTGGTGGATTCTGTATGATGGCTGGAGAGGATTTAGAGGATGATGACTTAAAAAAAGTTCCTAAAAATAAAAGGTTACAGTCTAAGAAGCCTTGGCAACGTTTTTTAATTATGTTTTTTGGAGCTGGTAATAACTTTATTTTTGCGATTTTATTACTTTTTGCGATTGGTCTTATCTGGGGTGGTTCTTCTATGGAACCAGTTGTTACTTCTGTTCTTAAGAATTCAGCTGCTGCTAATTCGGGAATTGAGGCTGGAGATAGAATTTTAGAGATTAATGGTCATTCTATTTCTACTACCGATGATATTAGTTTATATCTTGCGGTTGCTGATCCAGAGGAAGCTAGTGATATTAAAGTAGAAAAAGAAAATGATAGTGTTAAAACGTATTCTGTTCAACCAAAAAAGAAAAAAGTTGATGGACAGACTACTTATCAATATGGTATTGGTATGCACCAAGAAGTAGAACATGGCTTTTTAGCTGCTATTCAGTTTACTTATAAGAAGACAATTTCTATTTTTAAACAGATGGCTGTTACTGTTGGTTATTTGTTTACTGGTGGTATTAGTATTTCTCAGCTTAGTGGACCAGTTGGAATTTTCTCTATTGTTGGAGATCAAAGCTCTGCAGGAATTATGAATATTATTTATTTAGTAGCATTTTTAAGTATTAACGTAGGTTTTATTAATTTACTTCCTTTGCCAGCTTTTGATGGTGGTCATATTTTATTTATTATCATAGAAAAAATTAAAGGTTCTCCAGTTAATCCTGAGACTGAAAATAAAATTCATACTATTGGATTATTCTTATTAATGCTTTTGATGGTCGTTATTACGTTTAATGATATTTTGAGATTATTCTAATTTTGGTAGGTGATTTTATGAATCCCATAATTATTTTTATTTGTATTCTGCTTGTTTCTTTTGTTACGTTCTTTATTGCTTATTCTGAAGAGAAAAAACAAGTACAAGTAGATAAGAATAACAAGAAGTCTTATACTGATGATCCGGCTATTTTGTTTGATGAGGATTCGCAGGATGATGATATAGAAATTATATAGGTCATTAAGGTGACCTTTTAATTTTGTGCTATAATACAATAAGAGGGAGGTAGGTAGGCAGATGGTTGTTGGAGTGTTAGTACAACTTGCTAGTCAAAATGTGGATAAAATCTTTGATTATTCAGTACCTAAGGAATTAGAGGATTCTATGCAAGTAGGAATTCGAGTTTTAGTACCATTTGGCAGACAAACATTAGAAGGCTTTGTTTTGGAAATTAAAGATTCTAGTCCATTGGAATTAAAAGAAGTCTATTCTATTGTAGATTATGATATTGTGTTAAATAAAGAATTATTAGCGCTTGGCAAAGAGATACAAAAGGATACTTTGTCTACTTTAATTAGTGCTTATCAGGTAATGCTACCTAAGGCATTAAAAGCAAAAGCTGGTACTACTATTCGTAAAAAGTTTCATACCTTCTATCAATTAGAACAGAGGGATTATCTAGGGACGTCTCTTCCACAAAAGAAAATATTAGAGTTATTTCATGATAGAAAGATGATTCCTAAAGAAGAGCTTACCTCTATTTCTTTATCTGCTCTTTCTACTTTGGTGGAGAAGAAGGTATTATTACCAGTTTTTATAGAAGATTATCGTTTGAAATATGAAGTTCATAAGGAATCTAAAAAAGTGTTAACGCCTTTACAACAGGAAGTGGTTACTAAAGTTATTCAAGGAGATTATAGGAAACCATTTTTATTATTTGGAGTTACTGGTAGTGGTAAGACAGAAGTTTATATGAATATTATTGAACATGTATTAAATCAGGGAAAGACGGCAATTATTCTGGTCCCAGAGATTAGTTTAACACCTCAGATGGTTGAACAGTTTTCTAATCGCTTTGGTAATCAAATTGCGGCACTTCATTCAGCGTTATCTGATGGTGAAAAGTATGATGAATGGAGAAGGATTGCTAGAGGGGAAGCTAGTATTGTAATTGGTGCTCGTAGTGCTATTTTTGCTCCATTAAAAAATATTGGTATTATCATTATGGATGAAGAGCATAGTGATTCTTATAAGCAAGGGGATAAAGATCCTAGATATCATGCTAGAGATATTGCAATATGGAGAGCAAAGTATCATGCTTGTCCGGTGTTACTGGGAAGTGCTACTCCATCTTTAGAATCTATGGCTAGAGCTCAAAAGGAAGTGTATCAACTTCTTACTTTAACAGAACGTGTTAATGGTAGAAAGTTACCAGATGTAGAAATTATCGATATGAATCAAGAAGCAAAGAAGAGTTCTTCTCATCTTACTGTTCAATTATTAAATGAGATTAATGATTGTATTGACCGGGGTGAACAGGCTATTTTATTTTTAAATCGTCGAGGTTTTTCTACTTTTGTTACATGTAAGAATTGTGCAGAGACAATCAAATGTCCTCATTGTGATATTACGCTTACTTATCATAAAAGTAATAGAATGCTTCGATGTCATTATTGTGGATATGCAACACCACTTCCAAAGGTTTGTCCTAATTGTGGTGAAGAAGCATTATCTGATTTAGGTGTTGGTACGGAAAAAATAGAAGAGGAACTACATAATTTATTACCGTATGCTAAAGTTCTTAGAATGGATGTGGATACTACTAGTAGAAAAGGTGCACATAAGAAGATGATTGATGCTTTTCGTGGTCATGAGTATGATATTTTACTTGGTACACAGATTGTTGCGAAGGGTCTTGATTTTAGTGATGTTACTTTGGTTGGAGTTATTAATGCGGATACTAGTTTAAATATTCCTGATTTTCGTAGTAGTGAAAATACGTATTCGTTGTTGTCACAAGTAGCTGGTAGAAGTGGTAGAAGTAGTAAACAAGGAAAAGTTTTGATTCAGACATTTAATCCAGACCATTATGCTATTTCTTATGTAAAGCGCCATGATTATTTAGGCTTTTATAAAGAAGAGATGGTTATTCGTCGAAAGTTAGGTTATCCTCCTTATTATTTTCTTTGTTATATTAAAATTAGCGGACGAGATTCCAAATACATATATCAAGAGGCGCTTAAAATTAAACAGTCTCTAGATTGTAGTTTAGAACATACTACTATTTTAGGGCCTACTTCTCTTCCTATTTTTCGAGTAAATAATATTTATCGATATGGTATTATTTTAAAATATAAGAGAGAAGACAAACTTAGAAGTGAATTATCTCATATAAAAAATCATTATAAGACAAATAGTAAAGTTAGGATAGATATTGACTTTAGTCCTAGTCATTTTTAATAAAATATGTTATTCTTATGTTAATAGTAATGATAGAGGTGATAGTATGGCAAAAAATCATTTTATCCCGTCGCAAAATGATATTGATGAGGATTCACAAATAAGTGTTAATGAAAAAAATAGTCGTGAATTTCAGAATTTGATAGAGCATAGTCAACGTAAATATGATGATTATTGGGATATTAATAATCCTGTTATTCGAGTGGTTCTTATTATTTTATTTTTAGTTGCAGCAATTGGTTCTGCATATTATATTATTACATGGTTACGTTAATTTTATATAGGATGGTGATGTAGATGCTTTCTTCTATTTTTGAGAATGAAGATGTAGTATCTTTATTGTCTAAAGTTTCTAGTAGTCCCAGGTATTATGATAAAAAGAAGAAGGACTCTATTAATTATGAGAAATTTTCTGGATTAGAGCAACCAATGTTTTTATTGTTTGATGCGTTATTTAAATATCAAATTATTATTGGTGATGATAAATATCTTAGAGATTATGTACATCACTTAGAATTGTTATGGTATAAGATTGATAATTTTCATGATATTAGTGAGGGTGTTTGTAAAATTTTGGTTAAGTTTTGTGCTAAAAAATTGGGATATAAGATGCAAATAGAGGAACATAGAAGAGAAATATTAGAATATATTTATCAAAAGTATATTGTAGAAGGATATTTGTTTCATGCAGTTTCTGATGTTTATGTTTCTACTATTCGTGCTGAGGGATTTTCTCCACAATTATATGAAAATTATTATTCTAGATTTTTAGAGATTCAAAATAAATATCCTGGATTTTTTTCTGATATTGATTTTAATCATGATTATGTTTCTTTTACTGATGATTTTGTAATGGCATGTTATTATGCTGTTTATAGTCCACTTTATTTTTCTAATTTTTTATGTCCACTTTCTTCTAGAAAACTAGATTTAAATAGTTATGCTAAAAGAGATTACATAGGTTGTTTTAAAAATTTGCGTAATATGTTAAAAGTAAAAGAGATTAGTGATGAGGATTGTGAAAAAATTGAAAGTCTTTGTCATGATGAGTGGAAACTATTAAAAAGAAATGAGTCTATTCCTACTATTATGTTAGTAAAACGTAGTGCTTTTGGAAAAGATAGTATTCATGGTATAGAAGAGATTTTACAGAATTCTAAAGAAGATATTGGTATTTTGGCACATCATATTATGGATTATAAGTACGACAGTTTTAATTGGAATTTACCTATTTCTTCTTCTAATATAGAGTTTGTTAGTATTCCTTATAGTAAATATGTTGTTAGGTCTATTTTTGATGATGAAGCTACAAATATTGAGGTGATTGTACCTAATGAAGAGGATAATACAGAAGATGGTAAGGTTTCGTTTTTATTACTTTTAGGTTCTGTTCTTATTTTGACAGGTGTGTTATTTAGTATTATTATGTTGTATCAATAGAGGTGATAGTTATGGAGCAAGTGAAGGTTGTATTTATGGGAACTCCAGATTTTAGTGTTCCTGTTTTGGAAGGTTTAATTGAGAATTATCAGGTTATAGGTGTTGTTACACAACCAGATCGTAGGGTGGGAAGACGTCAAGAAGTTGTTTTTTCTCCAGTGAAAGAGGTTGCTTTGAAACATCAAATTTCTCTTTTTCAACCTGAGAAGATTCGAAGTAATTATGATGATATTTTAGCTTTAGAACCAGATATTATCATTACGTGTGCTTATGGACAGATTATACCTAAAGAAATATTAGAGTATCCTAAGTATGGTTGTATTAATGTTCATGCCTCCCTACTTCCTAAATTACGTGGTGGTGCACCAATTCATCATGCGATTATCGATGGTTATGATAAGACGGGTATTACTATTATGTATATGGATGAAGCTATGGATAGTGGTGATATTATTTCTCAGAGAGAGACTAAAATCTTAGATACAGATACTGTAGAAAGTTTGCATGATAGATTAAGTCGTCTTGGTAGAGAATTGTTGATGGATACGTTACCTAGTATTTTAGATGGTAGTGCTAAACGTATTAAACAAGATTTGGCTTCTGTTACTTATGCTTATAATATTCAAAGAGAAGAAGAATATTTAGATTTTAATAAAACTAGTTTAGAATTATATAATCAAATAAGAGGACTTTCACCTTTTCCTGGCAGTTCTTGTATTATTAATGATAAGGAATTTAAAGTGTATTTTGCTAGGATATCTTCTGTTCGTTCTAGTTCTTATGTACCGGGAGAGATTTTACATATTTATAAAGATGGTATTGGTATTGCGACAAAAGATTATGAAATTGTTTTGTTAGATATTAAACCATTTGGTAAAAAGCGGATGTTAGCTAGTAGCTTTGTAAATGGAATTAAGAAAGAAGAATATATAGGGAAGGTAGTTTATGGACGAAAATAACAAGTCAAATGAGTCTCGAGATAAAGTAATGGCGTTTCTTAAAACACCTAGAGGAAAAGCAGTTTTATTTTTTGGAATATACTTTATATTCTTTATTGGTTTAGCTATTTTTTCTAGAGTTGCTGGTACTGGAAATTCTATTACTCCGCAATTAAGTGTTAGTCCTTATACTTATAGTTTAGAGCAAATCGCTAATCATAATTATCATTATCAGTATCAATATTTGATAGATGGTTCTACTCTTACTTTTGAAGGAGATAGAAATAACAATAAAAGTTTATTTACTGATGGTATTGTATCCTATTATCAAAAAGATGATTTATTTATGAAAAATCAAGATGGATTATGGATTAAATGTGATAATCCTTATATTTTTCCATTACTTTTAGATGATTCCGTTTTAAATACTATTATTTCTTCTGCTACTTATATTTCTAAAACAGAACTAGCAACAGGAGAAGAAGAGATTAATTTACAAATTACTACTACTACCTTAGTTAAAATCTTAGATGGATTAGATGTTGATTTAGATGATCCTGTTAATACGATTCAGTTAAAGAAAGATAATTCTGGAGAGGTAGTAGAAGTTCGTTATGACTTTACTAGTTATGCACTTTATCATGGTAGATGTAGTTCTTCCTTTCAACTCATCCTATCTTATTCTAACTTTGGTAATGTCAAAGAGATTCAAGACCCTGCATAAAATAGTGTTTGGTCTTTTTCTTTTCCTTTTATTTGTTGTATAATATAGATATTGGAGTGATATTATGAATATATATAATTTAACTAGAGATGAGATGGAGCAATACTTTTTAAAGATAGGGTCTAAGAAGTTTCATGCTGATCAGTTATTTTCTTGGCTTTATGAGAAGAGAATTTCTTCTATCTCTGATATTACTAATATCAAAAAAGAAATACTCCAGCAACTAGCTTCTGATTATTCTTTTTCTAAACTAAGACTTGTTCAAGTAGAACGAGATGTCGATGTTTGTAAATACTTATTTGAACTTAATGATGGAGAACATATTGAAGCGGTGTTGATGATGCATGATTATGGCAATAGTGTTTGTATTTCTAGTCAGGTTGGTTGCAATATGGGATGTCGGTTCTGTGAGTCAGGGCGACGTAAGAAAGTACGTAATTTAGAGACTTGGGAAATGGTTACACAGTTGTTGATGATAGAAGAAGATTTAAAAAAGAGAGTTAGTCATGTTGTTGTCATGGGAATTGGTGAGCCTTTCGATAATTATGACAACTTATTAAAATTCTTTTTAATTATTAATCATCCAAAGGGACTTGCAATTGGTGCTAGACATATTACTGTATCTACTTGTGGAATTGTTCCTAAAATATTAGAATTTAGTAATTTTCCATTACAAATTAATTTAGCAATTAGTTTACATGCTCCTAATGATGAATTAAGAAATCAGATTATGCCAATTAATAAGGTTTATCCTTTGAAAGAATTAATTCAGGTATTAGAGATTTATCTAGAAAAGACGAATCGTCGTATTACATTTGAGTATATTTTACTGGCTGGAGTTAATGATACAGAAGAATATGCAGTAGAGCTTGCTAAATTAGTAGGACATCTAAATTGTTATATTAATTTAATTCCGTATAATGAGACAAATAATTTAGAATTTAGGCGAAGTAATACTGTTCAAATTATGAAGTTTTATGATATACTTAAGAAGAATAGACTTAATGTCACAATCAGGAGAGAGTTTGGTAGCAAAATTAGTGCTGCTTGTGGACAACTTAGAAGTAAGAAGGAGGAGTTATGAAATCTTTTTATTTAACAGATGCAGGAAAAGTTCGCAGCCATAATGAAGATAGTGTCATTATTGTTAAAAATCAAAATGATGATTATTTAATGGCCATTGCTGATGGAATGGGAGGTCATTCTGCTGGTGAAGTAGCTAGTTCTATTGCGATTGGCTATTTAGGTAAATATTTTAAAGAATCTTTTTTAAATATGAGTAAGGTGGATGCTGTTAATTGGATTCGAGATGCGTTTAGTGAGATTAATACATTAATTTTTCAACATGAAAAAACACATCCTGAAAGTAAAGGCATGGGTACTACTTTAGTACTTGCTATCCTTACTAAGGATTATTTATTATTTGGTAATGTAGGAGATTCTAGTGGCTTTGTTATGAAAGATGATAAACTTCATAAAGTAACTTATGATCATACTTTAGTAAATCTACTTGTTAGTGCTGGAGAGCTTACGAAAGAAGAGGCTAGTGTTCATCCTAAGAAGAATGTGTTAATGAAGGCACTTGGTGCTGCTACTTCTGTTGAAGTGGATATTTTTGATTGTGATATGGATATTACGGAGATACTTCTTTCTAGTGATGGACTTACTAATATGTTAGATAAAGATCAAATAGAGAAAGTGTTACTTAGTGATAATGACGTTGAAGATAAAGTTATTAAATTGATTCAGAAAGCGAATAATCGCGGGGGAACTGATAATATTTCGGTTGCTTATTTAATCCGTAGTGAAGAAGGTGACGAGTAATGATTACAAAGGGGCAAAAGATAAATGATCGTTATGAGATTATTCGTTCTATTGGTGAAGGTGGTATGGCCAATGTTTATCTTGGCTATGATACAATACTAGA
>JAGHJJ010000076.1 GCA_017886705.1 Bacilli bacterium
ACCTCTAACACGATTAAACATCTCCCTTCTTTTTTCTCTTGATACGTCTTTAAATTCTTCTTTGTTTTTAAGTTTTGCTGTATTTTCTTTAAAGTTATAACTTTCTACTTTTTCAACATTTATTGCTACTCCTCTACTGCATTTGAAAAATCTTTTATCTAATTTCTTTAATAAATCGTTTAAAGACTCTTGGATAAAAAATTCCCCTTCATCTGTATAAATAATGCATCTTTTACTTCCTTGTTCTCTTTCTATTTTTACGATACTTCTAAATTCAATATTGTATGCTGTATTTTTATATTTATATCTTAGTGCCTTATACTTATTGTCATAATTTTTCATGCAAATTAATAGGGCGTCTTGTAGTTTCCTTTCTGGATGTTCTATTTTATTAATAAAATCTACTAACATTAATCTTTTTCCTAAAGCTTCATATCTATATTCAGGATGACCCGATATCATTATAATCATAGATACCCAATCATCATATTCTTCTCTTATCATTCTTGCCGCATCTATTCCTGAGCCTTCCTCAGTTTTTATATCTAATAAATATATTTTAAAACCAACTACAGATTTGATTATTCTTTTCCATTTGTTATTATATCGGTCAAAAGTATAACAGGTATAATCTATATCATATTTCATCATAAATTTATCTATTTGTTGTTGATACATATTTAATAATTCTGGTTCATCTTCGCAAATTATAAAATTAATCATATCTATTACTCCTTTTTTTATTTCCAAATTTTTCCAATTTATATCTAAAGAAAAACTGCTGAGGTCAGCAGTTGTGTTTGTTTTAGGATTTTTTCTTCCTGAAAATGGATATTTTTTCTTCTATTTTTTTCGTCCTTGTCGGTGTTTTATCAGAAATAATCGTCGTATGTAATACAAACCATAGTACAATAATAAATATTATAATATATATTATTTTTCCTAAAACTGGATCTTTAATTGTATAAAGAATTGATGCTGCTGCAAATAATAGATTAATACCATATATAATTAAAACTGTTGTTCTCTGTGAAAAATTCATTCCTAATAGCTGATGATGTAGATGTTGCTTATCAGCTTTAAAAGGAGGTTGTCCTTTTAACAATCTTCTAATTATTGCGAATAATGTATCTAATATTGGTATTCCTAATATCATAATTGGTACAAAGAAAGATGTTAAGGCTGGACCTTTAAACTCTAGTAATGTAATTATTGATATAATAAATCCCATGAATGTTGCACAGTCACCAGCAAATATCTTTGCAGGATAAAAATTATGTAATAAAAAGCCTAATGTTGATCCTAGCATAATAAATGTTAATATCATAACAAGACTTCCACTTCGTCCTTGATAAAATCCTATAATTCCTATTGTTAAGAAAAATATAGAACAAATTCCTCCGCTAAGACCATCTACACCATCAATTAAATTTATAATATTAGTACATGCTACTATAAATAATATCGTAATAAACGGTGCTAAAATGCCAAAGTTAAATGAAAATCCAAACGCTGTAATATTGTCTAAAGTTATTCCTCCATAAAACACAATTATACTTGCCGCTATTAAATGACCTATCAATTTTTGATATGCCCGAATTGGTTTTATATCATCCATAATTCCCGTTAATATAATTATAAAACTTCCTATTAATATCGAATTCATCCTGATACTTTGTTCACCGAACAACATGTAACCAAATAGAAATCCTAAAAATATTCCTACGCCACCTAACATTGGTGTTGTTTTTTTGTGAATATGCCTGTGTCCCTCATCAGCCCGCGGTACATCAACAGCTCCTACATGAATAGCAATTCTTTTAATCACTGGTATAATTGCCGCGGTAAATATAAATGTAATCAAAACAATTTTACTTGCATCCAGAATTTGTTCTTTCATTCACGTCACTTCCTATTAAAATTATATCAAAATTATTTTTAATAGAAAAGAAAAAAACCAATTTTATTGGTCTTCTTCTAGTAATGAAATATTATCTAGTAATGTTCCGGTTCCTTCCGCAACACACGTTAATGGAGACTCAGCAATTAGAATAGGAACTTTTAACTCTTTTTCTAATAATTCTGGCAATCCTTTTAACATTGCTCCTCCTCCAGTTAGAACAATTCCTTTTTCTACAATATCTCCAGCTAATTCTGGAGGTGTTTGCTCTAATACATTAGTAGTTGCTTTTATAATTTTTTCTAGGCTTTCTGATAATGCTTCTTTTGTTTCTTCTTGATTAATTTCTATTTCTTGAGGTAGTCCTGTAATTAAATTTCTACCACGAACTTCTACTTTTTCTTTTTTATTAGGATCAAAAATATTAGCAAAATTAATTTTTATATCTTCTGCAGTTCTTTCGCCAATTAATAACTTATATTTTTCTCTAATATATTTTATAATATCTTGGTCGAATACATTACCTGCAATTCTTACTGATGCAGATGATACAATATCATTTAAAGAAAGAATGGCTATATCCGTGGTTCCTCCGCCTATATCAATAACCATGTTTGCCGTTGGCTTGGAAATGTCCATACCTGCACCAATTGCGGCTACTTTTGGTTCTTCTTCAATATACACTTTTCTAGCACCAGTTCTTTCAGCAGCTTCTTTGATTGCATTCTTTTCTACTGGTGTAATGTTTGTAGGACAACAAATTAAAATTCTAGGTCTTGAGAAAAGTTTTTTAGCTTTGATTTTCTTAATGAAAGAATTTAACATTATTTCTGTTATTTCAAAATCAGCAATGACTCCGTCTTTCATTGGTTTTATTGCTTTTACTTTTCCTGGCGTTCTTCCTAACATTTCATTTGCTTCTGTACCGACAGCAATTACGCTTTTAGAATCTGTATCAATTGCGACAATACTAGGTTCATTTAATACAATTCCTTGACCTTTTATGTATATTAAAACATTTGCTGTTCCTAAATCAATTCCAATATCTTTTGCCCACATATATGTCACTTCCTTTTCTGTCATTAATATTTTATCATAAAATTCATATTTTATAATAAAATATATTAATATTTTTTGAGATTATGAAAAAAAGAGTGTACTACTCTTTATTTTCTGAAGTTTCTAATTCTTTATTTAGATAAAGTGTAGGATCTACTACTTGACCATTCACATATAATTCAAAATGTAAATGATTGCCAATGTCTTTATCTAATTCATTTGTACCACTTTTACCAATTACTTGTCCTTGTGTGATAATATCTCCTTTTTTTACACTTACTTCTGATAGACTTTGATAAATGCTTACATATCCATTATCATGTTTTATTTCTACTACTTTTCCTAGAGTTTCATCTTCTTTTACATCAGTCACACTTCCGTCTAATACTGCTACTACATCAAAAGTGTTTTGACTAATAAAATCTGTACCAGAATTTTGTAAATACGTATTATCATGATATATAATTGATTTTTCTTGTGTTTCAGCATCTGCTTTATAGTCATAGTAGTTCTTACCTATTGTTACAGTTGTGTCTGTATATGGATTTATCATTTTAGTTGTTTCGTTGATTACTGCTTGATCCTCTTCTAGAATAGTATCATTTACATAGCTTGTTGGTTCTTCATAAGTATCTTTATTTTTTAGACTATTACTAAGCATTGCTGTACCAAAGATTATACCAGTGATTGCAATTATCATAAGTGTTGGTAATACATATGGTTTTAATTTTCTTCTTCTCATTTTTTTCACCTCATTATAAGTTTTAACCAAAAAAAAAGATTTATACTTCTTTTAGAAAAATTTTGTTGAAGTAAATAAATCCATTAAAAAGTTTGTTACTAAATAAATTAGTGATATTCCTAATAAGAAGTAGAAAACTCTAGCTTGCATTATATGATTTTTTTTAAAAATTTGATTAATATTTACAGAATCCATTGCCCAGATGACAAGAATCGTTACAAAGATATATAAAATTATTTTTCCATGCATTGATGTTCTTCCTCATATTCTTTTATTTTTTCTCTTCTACGCTTATGTTTTTCTTCTTGTGATGCTGGTGTAGTTATAAATTTTTCAATTAATTCTAAGGCTTTATCTAATGGCATTTTTTCACCAAAAGCGATAATGTTTGAATCATTGTCATTTCTTGTTGCGATTACTTCTTCTAAATTATCTACTTTTGCACAACGAACTCCTTTTACTTTATTACAAGCAATACTGATTCCTATTCCGCTTCCACAGATTGCTATTCCAAAATCAACATCTTTATCTGCTACTAAATTTCCTAATTTAAAAGCATAATCAGGATAATCTACAGATTCATTAGATGTTGTTCCACAATCTGTAATATCATATTTATCTACTAATCTATCAATAATTTGTTCTTTTAAAATATAACCTCTATGGTCACTAGCAATTCCTAATTTTATCATATATCCCTCTTCTTTCCTTTTTTAATTTTTGTAATAAAAGACATCCTCCCATTTGATTGCTTAAATGATTAAAATCTATTTCTGAATCAGGTGTTTCTAATATCATATTTTGCTCTAAAAATTCCAATTCATCTATTGTTGTAGGTAAATTATATATATACCCTGTTTCTACATGTATTGTTCTTTTTAACACAAAACTTTCCTTTGTAGTTAAATTTTCTAGTAGTGGTCTATAACTTACATATAAGGTTCCCGGGGAAATAATTGCTCCTGAAAAATCGCAAGTTTTAAAGTTTTTACTTTTTTGTTCTTTTATATTCGGATATACCAAAACTAAATCTCCAGGAAAAAAAGAATGACTTCTCATCTTCTCTTCTTCTTTTCTTATTTCACGATAAATAAGTTCTATTGGTTTTCCGTATAAACTTTCCACAATTTTTTTACTAATTCTATTATCTTGTATTTCTTTTAGTATCGTAAAATATTCTTCTAAATCATGGATGTTATTTATTTTTTGTAATTCTTGTAAAGTCATTTCTTCTAATTCTTTCATAATTAATTCGCCCTAATGTTATTATAACACTTAATATGTTCTTTTTTTATTTATTTTATAATTTCTCATCACTATTTTCCACAATTTTTGTGAATTATTATCATTCTAAAAAAAAATTACTATTTTCTTTCCACAAAAGTGGTGGGTATTTTTATTACTTTGTCTTTTATCCACATAAACTGTGGATATTTAAAAAAAACTACATTACTGTAGTCTTTTTGTTATTTCAAAAAAAGAAAAAACCTATTTTCTGAAATGCACCCCTTAGAGTAGACATAAAAAAAAGGTCTAATGTATGTTAGAATACATCTCCGAAAGGAGGTGTTTTTCTTGTGGCTCAAAAAGTAAATAAAACATATAGATATTCATATGAAGAAAAAATGAAAATAGTAAATGAATATTATAATGTTGGAGGTTCAGCTTATAGTCTTGCACGTAAATATAATATTCCAAGAAGTTCAATAAAAAATTGGATAAAAAAATATAGAAATAACGGATATATTGAAAAAGAAGAAACGCGTGGTAAGTCTAAAAATGGTGGACGAATATCTTTAGAAAATTATAAAGAAAGATATGAAATATTAAAAAAATATCAGGCCTTCCTCAAGGCACAACGAGAGAGAAAGTAACTTTTGTTAATCTATATAGAGATAATTATAAGTTATACAATATGTGTGCCGTATTAGAAATAAGTCCTAAAACTTATTATAAATATAGAAATAAGGAAGATCCTGATTATTATGATTATCTAATAATTAAAGA
>JAGHJJ010000077.1 GCA_017886705.1 Bacilli bacterium
AAAGCAGAAGAGATGGAAGAATCTTGTCAAAAGGTTAATGTTCTAGGAACAAAAAATATAACAGATGCTGCAATCAAAGTAGATGCTAAATTAATTTATCTATCAACAGACTATGTATTTGATGGTACAAAAGAAGGATATTATACAGAAGAAGACAAAGTAAATCCAAAGAGTGTTTACGGACGTACCAAATATTTAGGAGAAGAAGAAGTAAGAAGAAACCAAAAACACTTTATCGCAAGAATTTCCTGGGTCTTCGGTATCAATGGAAACAACTTCATCAAAACAATGCTAAAATTATCAGAAAATCATGATACTGTAAATGTAGTAGATGACCAAATTGGTTCTCCAACCTATACCGTAGATTTAGCGAAGCTATTAGTAGATATGGCACAAACAGAAAAATATGGAACATATCATGTAACAAATGAAAATTATTGTAGCTGGGCAGAATTTGCGGAATATATTTTCAAAAGTAATAATAAAGATACTAAAGTAAACAAAGTAACAACAGAAGAGTATTTAAAACTAACAAATACTAACCAAGCATATCGTCCAAGAAACTCAAAATTATCTAAAGATAAACTAAAACAAGCAGGATTTAATTTATTACCAACTTGGCAAGATGCAACAGATAGATTTTGTAAAGAATTAGAAGAGAAAAGGTAGGAGATATATGAAATTTTTAGTAACAGGTGGAGCAGGATTTATAGGAAGTAATTACTTACATTATGTAGTAAATAAATATGAAAGTGACTACTTCGTATGCCTAGACGCTCTAACGTATGCAGGAAACTATAATAATATAAAAGAGTTAGAAGAAAAGAAAAATTATAAATTTGTTCATGGAGACATCACAGATAGAAACTTTATAAACAATCTATTCGAACAAGAAAAATTTGATGTAGTAGTAAACTTTGCAGCAGAATCTCATGTAGATAATTCTATAAAAAATCCAGAAATCTTTTTAACAACCAATATCATTGGAACAGAAGTATTAATGGATGCATGTCTAAAATATGGAATCAAAAGATATCATCAAGTATCAACAGATGAAGTCTATGGAGACCTACCATTAGATAGACCAGATTTACTATTTACAGAAAATACACCAATCCACACATCAAGTCCTTATTCAACAAGTAAAGCAAGTGCTGACTTATTAGTAATGGCATATCATAGAACTTATGGATTGCCAGTAACAATCAGTCGTTGCTCTAACAACTATGGACCATACCAATTCCCAGAAAAATTAATACCTGTAGTAATTTCTAAGGCTTTAAAGAATGAAAAAGTACCAGTATATGGAACAGGAGAAAACGTAAGAGACTGGATTCATGTACATGATCATAATATTGGTGTAGATTTAATTGTAAGAGAAGGTAAGGTTGGAGAAGTCTATAATCTTGGAGGACACTCTGAAAGAAATAACTTAACTATTGTAAAAACAATTCTAAAACAACTAGGAAAAAGTGAAGACTTAATCGAGTTTGTCGCAGATAGAAAAGGTCATGACTTAAGATATGCGATAGATTCTAGCAAAGTAGAAAAAGAATTAGGATGGAGTAGAACTTATACTTTTGAAGAAGGAATAAAAGAAACAATCGACTGGTATGTAAATAACCAAGACTGGATAGAAAACATCCTATCTGGAGAATACAAGAATGCTTATAAGGACTAATTTTAGTCTTTTTTTCTTTTTGGTATCTCGCTTTAAGTTGATTATACGTAACTTGCTATGATATAATGAAATTGATAATTTTAAGGAAGGAGTCACAACAATGGCAAAAAAAGAAAAGTATCCCATAAAAGTAGAAAATGTGACCAAGAAGTTTAAAGTTTATTATGATAAACCTAATACACTAAAAGAAAGACTAGTGTTTTGGCAAAATAATAAAGCAGAAGAAAGAACTGTATTAGAAAATATAAATTTAAATATTGAAAAGGGAGAAACAGTAGCTTTAATTGGTACTAACGGTAGTGGAAAGTCAACATTACTAAAATTAATGACTAAAATTATCTATCCAACAAGTGGGAAAATCACAACTAATGGGAAATTAACATCTTTATTAGAGTTAGGTGCCGGATTTCATGATGATTTTACAGGTCGTGAAAATATTTATTTTAATGCATCAATTTTTGGACTAACAAAGAACGAAATTGAAAGGAAAATAGATGATATTATCGAATTCTCTGAATTAGGAGAATTTATTGATAACCCTGTTAGAACTTACTCATCGGGAATGTATATGCGCCTTGCCTTTTCTATTGCAATTAATGTAGAAGCAGAAATATTATTAATTGATGAAATTTTAGCTGTAGGAGATCAACACTTTCAAGAGAAGTGTTTTAAAAAGCTAGAAGAATTAAAAGAATCAGATAAGACAATAGTAATTGTTAGTCATGCCCATGATTCACTTAGAAATTTATGTACAAGAGCTGTATGGATCAAAGATGGCCATATTAGATTAGATGGAGAAACAAACGAAGTAATAGATAAATATTTAGAGGAATGTGGATAGGAGTGAGCTTATGCAATTAATGAGAAACCTATATAGTTATAGAGAACTTCTAAAAAGTAATGTAAAAAAAGAAATCAGAGGAAAATATAAAGGATCATTTCTAGGAATATTATGGTCCTTCTTAAATCCTTTATTACAAGTAGCAGTGTATGCTATAGTATTCCCATATATCATGAGAATAGAAACACCAAACTATTTACAATACTTAATTGTAGGAATTATTCCTTGGACTTTCTTTATTACTGTAATTAATCAAGGAATGATTGCTGTAAGAATGAATGCAGGAATTATAAAAAAAGTTTATTTTCCACGAGAAATACTACCTATTTCAGTAGCAATTAGTGGATTAGTAAACTTCTTTATTAGTTGTCTTATTATTTTAATATTTTGTATTTTTGGTGGCCTAGGAATTAGTTGGCATTTAATATTATTACCAGTAATAGCTTTAATTCAGTTTGTATTTACTTTAGGACTAGTACTAGCACTAAGTGCTATTAATATTTTCATTAAAGATACAGAGTATATTGTACAGTTTATTCTAAATATGTTATTTTATGCAACACCAATTCTATATCCAGCAAGCCTATTTCCAGATAAGATTCGCTGGGTCTTATATCTAAATCCTCTAACAGGAATAATTGATGCATATCGTGATATTTTTATGTATCATCAAATGCCTAATATGATATCTACACTATATCTAATAGTAATTGCCATAGTATTCTTTTTCATTGGTCTTGCTATATTTAGAAAACTAGAAAAAGGATTCGCCGAAGAGTTGTAGGAGGAATAATATGAAACTAGTAACAAGTATAAAAAAGAAATTGTTTACAGAATTAAAAATTATTGAACAAAGACAAATAGATGAATTTAATATTACAAGGTGTAAAGTGTTTGGTACAATAAGACCAAGAATATTTGTAGATGGAATCATCAGTTTGGATGTAGTAGTAGAAATTTATAATGGAAAAACTAAAATATTTGAAAAAGAATTTAAAAAAGAAGAAAAAGAGTTTTCCATAATAAAAAGGGTATCATTGTTTAAATCGAAAATTATAGTAATTATAAAAAACAAAGAAAAAACACTAATGAAATATGAGTTGAACAATTCTTTAATTAGAAAATTTCTAAAGAAAATTTATACAATCTGTAAATTAATCTATAGAGCTATCCGTTTATTATGGAGAAAACATCATTTTTTAGTACCACCTAAAATGTGGGCCTATTATTTTAGGAAATTAAAAGAAAAACTACAATGGGAAGAATCTAATATTAGCTTTTTAGCTCCATTCGATATAACAAACTATAATGAGTGGATTATTAAGCATGAACGTCATGATGAAGTAAGAGAACTAAACTATAATCCTAAAATTTCTATTGCTGTTCCTGTATATAATGCTCCAATTAAATATTTAGAAGAGTGTATTGAATCAGTCATAGGGCAAGCTTATGAAAATTGGGAGTTATGCATTGCAGATGATAAATCAACAGATCCTGAAGTAAAAAAGACATTAGAAAAATATAAGAAACTAGATAAAAGAATCAAAGTAGTTTATAGAAAAGAAAATGGTAATATTTCAAAAGCTACAAACTCTGCTTTTGATATTGCAACAGGGGACTATATTGCTTTACTTGATAATGATGATGTTTTAACAAAAGATGCATTATATGAAGTAGTAAAAGTATTAAATAAAGATAAAAAAGTGGATTTTATATATTCAGATGAAGATAAATTAAATTCTGAGGGAAGAAGATGTGACCCATATTTTAAAGCAGACTTTTCTCCTGATACTTTATTAAGTAATAATTATATTTGTCATTTAACAGTATTTAAAAAATTACTATTAGACAAAGTGGGTGGAGAACACAGCGAATTTGATGGAGCACAAGATTATGACTTATTCCTAAGATTAACAGAAAAAGCTAAGAAAATTTATCATATTCCAAAGATTTTATATCATTGGAGAATTATTCCTGGTTCAACTTCAGAAAATATCGCTGAAAAGCCAATGGCAGTTAGTGCTGGAAAAAAAGCTTTAGAGGAAGCACTAAAGCGTAGAAAAATTAAAGGTAGCGTTGATAGTGGTAACAATGATGGAACCTATATTATAAATTATGAAATAGATAATCCCAAAGTATCTATTATTATTCCAACAAGGGACTATCCAGAAGTTTTAGAAATTTGTCTAAAGTCAATTTATAAAAAATCTACCTACAAAAATTTTGAAATCATTGTAGTAGATAACAATAGTGAAAAACAAGAAACTTTTGACCTACTTGAAAGATATAAAAAAGAACATGATAATTTTAAAGTAGTAAGATTAGAATGTGAATTTAACTATTCATATCTTAATAATGAAGCAGTAAAACAAGCAACAGGGGAATATATTTTATTATTAAATAATGATACAGAAGTAATTACCAAAGATTGGATTGAAAAAATGGTAATGTATGCTTCACGCTCTCATATAGGAGCAGTTGGAGTAAAACTACTATATCCAGATAATACCATTCAGCATGGTGGAATGATTCTAGGAATTAATGGAATTGCTTCTCATGCTTATATTGGTGCTAGTAGAAATTTTGGTGGATATTTTGGTAGATTAAAAGCACCATTTAATTACTCTGGAGTAACAGCAGCATGTCTTATGGTAGAAAAAAAGAAATATGAAGAAGTAGGTGGCTTAGAAGAAGATTTAAAAGTAAACTTCAATGATGTTGATTTTAATTTAAAACTATTAGAAAAAGGATATTATAATGTATTTTTACCAATGGTAGAGCTTTATCATTATGAATCAAAATCACGTGGATTAGATATTAGTAAAGAAAAATTCGAACGTACTCAAAAAGAGACAACTTATATGTTGGACAAATGGGGAAAGAAATTAGCACAAGATAAATTCTATAATGTTAATTACAGTAGAAATGCTGTGTATATGTTAGAAAAATAGGTGATAATATGAAAAAAGTAAATATTTATCAAAAACAAGAACAAAAAATACAAATGTCCAATCCACTTAAAGTATCTGTTATCATTCCTAATTACAATTATCAAGATTTTATTATAGAAAGAATAGATTCCATTCTTCTACAAACCTATCCAATCTATGAATTAGTAATACTGGACGATTGTTCTACAGACAACAGTAGGGAAGTAATTGAAGAAAAAATAAAGACTATAAAAGATGTTAAAGTAACATTTATTGAAAATGAAAAAAATTCTGGACTTGTATTTTCTCAATGGCAAAAAGGATTAAAAAACATTACTGGAGACTACTTCTGGATTGCAGAAGCAGATGATAGTTGTGATAATAGATTCTTAGAAAAGGTAATGAAGCCATTTACAGATGACAAAAATGTTGTCTTATCTTACGCTGAATCAAAAAAGATAGATGAACACAATAATATTATTGGTGAAGATTGTAGAGATTGGGAAGATATTTTTCATACTCATAGATGGGATAAGTCTTATATCGCAACAGGAAAAGATGAAATTATCAATTCCCTAAGTTACAATAATTCTATTTTAAATGTTTCAAGTCTAGTATGGAAAAATAAAAAAGAATACTACGATATTTTTGAACAAGCCAAAGAATACAAAGTCGCAGGAGATTGGTATATTTACTTACAAGTATTAAAAAATGGAGATATTGCTTATACACATGAATCACTAAATTATTTTAGAAAGCATTCCAAATCTGTTTCTACAACAGTAAAGAGAAATATTGAATATAGTGAAGTTCTAAAAATACAAGAAGATGCTAAAAATACATATGAATTACCAGAAGAAATCAAAGAAAAGCAAATTGAGAGGAGAAGAATGATGGGCTTTTGTGAAGATAAAAATAATAAAAGCAGAAAAGGAATCGTTGCATGGTTCGTTCCAGGATTATTAAAGGGTTCAGGAGGTCATAGAACGATATTTCAAAATATCAATGCTCTAATTAAGGATGGCTATCAATGTGATGTCTATATTGAAGCAGACTCAATGACTCTTCCTACAACGTTAAAAGAACAAGTAAATAATTATTATGGAGAGTGTGCTGCTGATATGTTTGCAGGATGGGAGCCAACAAGAGAGTATGATGCAGTAGTTGCAACAGCTTTTAATACAGTTCCTGCCGTCATGAAAACAAATTGTTCAAGAAAGTTGTATTTTGTGCAGGATTATGAGCCTTGGTTCTTCTCTATGGGAGACTTATATATAGAAGCAGAAAACAGTTATAAAAATGATATTAGTGTAATTTCCATCGGCAAATGGTTATGTGCCAAGATGCGAAAAGAATATAATCTAAATGCTTCTTACTTTAATTTCTGTGCAGACTTAAATGTTTATAAAAAACTAAATAATGTAAAAAAAGAACATGCAATTTGTTTTATTTTTCAACCACAAAAGCCAAGAAGATGTGATTGTCTTGCCTTAAAAGCATTACAAATTGTAAAAGAAATAGATCCATCTTTAAAAATATATTTATATGGATCAGAAAAAACAGCACTTAAGAATTTAGAAGCAGAACATCTTGGAATTATACCAATCGAAAAGTGTAATGAATTATATAATAAATGTGAAGTTGGATTATGTATGAGTGCATCTAATCCATCTAGAATACCATTTGAAATGATGGCTTCAGGATTACCTGTAGTGGAATTATATAGAGAAAATAATCTATATGATTTTCCAAATGATGGATGTCTACTTGCAGATGCAACACCTGAAGCAGTAGCAAATGCTATATTGACAATACTAAGAGATAAAAAGTTGCAAGAAAAAATGTCAAAAGCGGGACGAAATTATATGAAAGATTATCCATTAGAAATGGGATACGAGCAATTTATAAATAAATTTAATAATTTTTTCAATGATGAAAAATTTGAGTCTGCAGAAATAAAACAAAGTTATCAAAAAGAAGCAATCACAGGAAGTAAGGAAACAACCGAAGTAGCAGAACAAATTTCTAAAGAAGTAAAATATAAATTAATTTTAGGAGAAAAAGTAAGCATACCAAGAAGAGCAGTAAGAAAATTTAGAAGAATTATAAAAATATAAGATGATGGAGTGTAAGGAATATGAAAAAGTATATAAATAAAGTAAATATCATATTAGTAATACTTTTACTGATTTCTAGTATCTTATTACTATTAAACTTAATATTAGACTTTCAAGTTCCAGCAGAATATAATCCAGGGATAAGTGAAAATACTACTAAATCGTTACAAAAAGGAGATAAAATAGAGATTATCACCACTTCTAGAATTTCAAATTTAGAGGCCTTACAATTAGAAATGATCCCAACAGAAGAAAATGCTAATATAGATGGTATGTTAGAAAAAGAAGATGGCTTTGTAAGTATTTATGATGAAAATGATGAATTAATTTATTATAATGATTTATCAGAAATTCAAGTGTTTGATAATCATGAACTATATTTAAAATTTGATAAAATTAAAGATAGTAATAATAAAAAATATAAAATAGTAATTGAAATAAATGAAAACCTAGATCATAAACTATTTAAATTAACAAAGACTAGTCAAAATAGTAAATTAGATAAAGCAATAATTAATGAAGAAAAAACAAAAGATGACATTACTGTCATTCAACACGGAACCACCACAACAACATTCTATAGAGTTGTATTTATGATTATTATCTGTATTTTAACTTTTATTCTATTTAGATATAATTTTAAAAACAATGAGAATATAAAAAGTTTTTTATTAAAGAAAAAGAAAGTCTTTATACTAGAATTTATTCTTTCTTTAATTGCTAGTTTTTCATATTTAAAAGTTGTTTACGAACACTATTTCTGTGGAACATTTGATGTTATGATGTATGGGTTATTTGCCTTCGCAACTCTTCTAATCATAGCAATATTAGGAATCTTTTTAGGGAACAAAGAATTAAAAAGAGAAGATTTGTTCTTACTCATTGCTATACCTATTAGTACTTTATTTTTAACATTTATCTTACCATTAAATGTACCAGATGAACTATATCATTATAAAATCGCAACTAAAGTCTCAATGTTTCATTTTTTTAATCAAGACATTATGATTCCTAAAAACTTACATGAATTTAATTTATATTCACTATTTAATACAAATATTAGCTATCAAAATCTGATCTCAGAAATAGCAGGAGGGTATCATCCTATACTATATATTTTCTCTGGCTTTAGTATTCGGCTTTCTAAAATACTGCAATTTAATCCAATTATTGGTTTCTATATAGGTAGATGCGCTAACCTTATTTTATATTTAATAATTAGTTATTATGCAGTTAAAAAAATTCCAATGGGTAAATTCTTAATGATAATATATTTATTAAATCCTATGTTTTTACAACAGGCTACCTCTTACTCAGCAGATGCTTTGACTAATATTTCTAGTATGCTATTTATTGCTTATGTTTTATATATAAAGTATGATAAGAAAAAAGTAGAAACTAAAGATTTTGTTACATTGTTAATGGGTTTTATGTTTGTTCTCGTAGGAAAATATGCTTACTTCTTGTTGGGACTATTATTCATATTAATTTGGAAAGAGTTAAAAGAATATATTAAAGCTCATAAGAAAAAAGTAATTATAATAGTACTCTTAATTGCAATTATTGGACTTAGCTGGTTTATCTATACAAAAATACCAAAGGATCAGATTATAGACACTATCAATTACGAAAGACCTCAATCAACAGAATCAAAATTAATGCATATACTAAAAAATCCACAAAACATCATTCCTATTTATTTAAATACGCTTTTATATAATAGTAATTTCTATCTTATAACATTCTTAGGAGGTACCTTAGGAGCATTAAATATTCCAATATCACAAATATATACATTAATATATGCAGCTATTTTAGTATTATCTATATTTGTTGATAAAGAAAAACATGAATTAGATAAAAAATCTAAAATAATAAATATCATAATATTTATTTTAACTTTCCATATTGTTTTAGCAGGATTATATTTAGGATGGGGAGTAATAACAGATCCTATTATTCAAGGTGTTCAAGGAAGATATTTTATTCCTATTGTTATTCTCCTATTACTTGCTATGGTAAGAAAGAAAAATATAAATTTAAAAAATATAGAAATTCCAATGTTAATAATTTTATTAATAAACAATTTACTGATTATCAGAGATGTAATTATCCATTTTTTAGTATAATAGAGGAGTGTAATATGAAAAAAGTGTTAATAATTATCCCAGCATATAATGAAGAAGATAGTATTTTAAAGACTTGTACAAAAATAAAAGACTATAACAAAAAACATAAAACTAATTATGATATGATTGTAATTAACGATGGTTCAACAGATAATACAAAAAAAATACTAGAAGAAAATAATATTCCTCATATCAACTTAATTCATAATCTAGGAATTGGTGGTGGAGTACAAACTGGATATAAATATGCTTACTATCATAATTATGATATTGCTGTTCAGATGGATGGTGATGGTCAACATGATGTAAGATATGTAGAAAAAATTATAAAACCAATTATTGATAATAAAGCAGATATGGTGATAGGTTCTAGATTTATTAGTAAAATAGACACATTTAAATCAACGTTTACAAGACGAATAGGAATTAAAGTAATCTCTTGCTTCATGAAATTTGCAACTCATAAAAAAATTTATGATACAACATCAGGTTTTAGAGCCTGTTCCAAAGAAATTATCTATGACTTTTCTATATCTTATCCAAGTGAATATCCAGAACCAATTACAACAGCAGAATTATTAAAGAAAAAATATAAAGTAGAAGAAGTTCCAGTAGAGATGAATGAGCGAGAAGGAGGAGTATCATCAATTAGATATTGGAAGAATATCTATTATATGTTAAATGTTTGTCTTGCATTACTTGCTGTAAAAATAAGGAGGTATAAAAGATGTCACAGAATCTAACTCTAACTCTAATCATTGTTGGTATAGCTTTAGTCGTATTAACAACAATAATTTTAAAAAAAGGAAGAATCTCAGAAAAGCATGCTTTATTATGGTATGCTATGTCCTTAATTATTATATTAGCAGGAATCATTCCTCAAGTATTAGTTGAAATATCACAAAAACTTGGGTTTACTGTTATGTCTAGTTTTGTAATCGGTATATTTATTGGAATATTAATTATGTTAACTATGGCTCTAACTGTAATGATTGCTGGTCAAAAGAAGAAGACAACTCTCTTAATTCAAGAAATATCTCTTCTAAAAGCAGAAGTAGAAAAATTAAAAAATAAGTAGGTGGTAACATGAAGCCAATTCATACTTTTGTAGTCTTAGCTTATAAAGAATCAGAATATTTAGAAGAATGTATTAAATCAGTTCTTAATCAAAAATATAAAAGCAATGTAGTAATCGCAACGTCCACACCTAATAAATTTATTAAGGATTTAGCAAAAAAATATAATTTAAAAGTAGTAGAAAATAAAAAGAAAGAAGGTATTGGCAGAGACTTTGATTTTGCAATAGAGCAAGCTAATACAAAATTAGTAACAGTTGCTCATCAAGATGATATTTATGATTATGAATATAGTAGTGAAGTAGTAAAAAAATACCAGAAGAATAAATTTTTAAGTATCATTTTTACAGATTATTATGAAATAAAAAATAATGAAAAAGTAATGACCAACAAAAATTTAAAAATAAAAAGAATTTTATTATTACCTTTAAGAAAAGGTGCTAAATCAAGATTTATAAAAAGATGTGCGTTGCGACTTGGTAATGCCATCTGTTGTCCAGCAGTAGCTTTTAATAAGGACTTAGTAAAAACTCCAGTATTTAATTGTAACTTTAAATGTAATGTTGATTGGTATGCTTGGGAAAAACTAAGTAATAAAAAAGGCGAATTCGCCTATATAAAAGAAAAACTTATGGGTCATCGTGTTCATGAAGAATCAACAACGACAGAAATCATTAAAGACAATATTAGAACCAAAGAAGATTTAGAAATGTTGAAGAAGTTTTGGCCAACACCAATTGCAAAAATAATAAATCATTTTTATAAGGGAGCCGAAAAGAATAATAAGATATAAAGAAAGGATTAAATATGGTATCAACTCGAATAAAAAATTCAAGATTAAATATATCAGCTAATATAATTATTTATTTCTTGCAATCAATCTTATCATTTGTTGTAAGAACTGTTTTTATTAGAAAAATGGGTGCAGAATTATTAGGATTAGATAGTCTGTTAATCAATGTTTTGACAATGCTATCTATTGCTGAACTAGGTTTTTCAACAGCTATTAGTTATGAACTATATAAGCCTTTAGCAAATCATAAAATAAATAAAATCAGTGCCTATATGAGTTTATATAAAAAGATATATTACATAATTGGAATAATAATTATTCTAGTTGGAATAATATTATCCATATTTTTAGAACCGATTATAGGAGACTATTCTTATGAACATTTATATCTTGTTTATTTTTTATATTTATTTAATACTGCTTCTTTATACTTCATTTCATATAAGGATGTCTTATTATTAGCAGATCAAAAAAATTACAAAATATTTAAATATAATTGTTTCTTTAATTCTTTAATATATATATTACAATTTATTTTTATACTATTGACAAAAAATTATATTTTCTATATTGCCGTAATGATATTATGTAGATTTGCCAATAGGATTATCGTAAATAGATATATCACAAACTATTATAAAGATATCGATTTTAATTCCAAGGAGAAACTGTCCAAAGAAGAAATTTCTTCGATGAAAGAAAATATTTTTGGAATATTTTGCTTTAAAATAGGAGACTATGTAATAAATAGTACAGATAACATTATTCTTTCTTCTATAATTAGTATTGTTACCGTAGGAATTTATACAAACTATTTATCAGTTACTACCATTTTAAAAACGATGATTAAAAATATCTTTAACGGAATAACCGCAAGTTTTGGTAATTTGACGACACAGCATAACATGGAAGCAGAAAAAAATGTCTATAACATTATGGTGTTTATAGGGTTTGTTGCAGGAGGATATGCAACAGTATGCTTTTTAAACTTAATTAATCCTTTTATGGAAGTATGGTTAGGACCAAAGTATGTTTTCGAATCAAGCTCTATGATTATAATTTGTATTAATTTCTATTTAATGTGTAATCAAATGCCTTTAGACACAATTAAAGAGGCTAAAGGATTCTATACTAAAGATAAATACATTCCAATAGCTCAAGCAGTAATTAATATTGTTTTATCTATAGTTTTAGGAATAAAAATAGGCTTAAATGGAGTGCTATTAGGAACAACAATAAGTTATTTAGTAACTGTGTTTTGGATTAAGCCACTACTTATTAATAAGGTAATATTTAAAACAAAAAGTATGAATTATTTTATAAATCAAATAAAATACATTATAACAATATTTATTGTCTATATTATCTCTAATCAATTGATTGTAATATTAGATTTAAAGGTTAATTTACTGTCAATCATAACGAACGGAATACTGACAACTGCAATCTTTATATTGATAATAAGTATATTTTATTTTAAAAATGAAGGTTTTCAATTTCTACTAGATTTTATCAAGAACATATTTAAAAGAAAAAAGGTATTATCTTAGGATAATATCTCTTTTGGTATGTTACGCGCGGCATATATTTAGTTGCTGAAAGTCTAATAAATGTGTATGTATCGACAAAGTACTAGGGAAGCGAAAAGCATTAACAATAATGTGAAGATAAAAAGAAGTGTGAAATAAAATTCAACGGACAGAAATTTAATATTAATCCTATAAAAGAGATGAGGATACGTAACAACTAAAGTACAACAACACGTAATTTTATATGGCAAATCAAGCAAATAAACGAAGAAAATTATAATCCTTCTCCCGTGAGGACTGATAGCAGTGAAGAAGGTTCCTACTAAGAAAAATGGTCGGGGAAGATTTATTATGAGAAGTAAGTTGATAGCATAATACTAGTAGAAGTATTAGACTGGTAAGTACGGTAAAGTAAGAAGAAAAAGTATTTATTAATTTAGTAAAAAGATTTCTATGCTCGATGGATTCTTAATATGTCATGATTTGTTGTTTCTTACTAGTAGAATATGTTATAATGGATGTAGAAAAGATAGAGAAAACATAGGAAGGGAAGTGAAACTTAGATGTTAAATAAAAATGTTACAGGAAGATTAGGAAATCAACTGTTTCAATATGCAGCGTTAAGGGCATTTCAAGAAAAATATGCTAGGGATGAACCAATCAATTTGGATTTTAAAGATACCTTTCATCATTTGGATGATGGTTTTACTTTTGAACTATTAAATTTCAATATACAAAAATGTCATATGAAACCTATGAAGAAAACGTTAGTACAAAGGTTGATTTTAAAATATATATTAGTAAGAAAAGTCATTTTTATGATTTGTTGCAAAATTAACAAATCCAAAAATTATGATCAAAGATATTATGAATTTGAAAAAAGAAATCAGAAAAGACTAAATAGATTTGGAATTTATAGTATAAATAACGGTTACATTGATTTAAATAATTCTAAATATAAAAATAAAATATTTATAGGCACTTATGAATCATCAAAATACTTCTTAGATATTAAAGATATTTTAATGAAAGAATTTACTCCTAAATATGATGTGATTGGAAAAAATATTAAATTTTTAGAAAAGATAGAAAATGAAGAATCCGTTTGTGTATCAATCCGAAGAGGCGATTTTGTAGAAAATCCTGTATTTAAAAAAAGATTCTATGTCTGTAGACCAGACTATTTTGAAGAAGCAATAAAAATAATCAAAAAGAAAGTGAAAAACCCTAAATTTTTTATTTTTTCAGATGATATAGAATGGTGCAAAAAGAATTTAAAATTTTTACCTAAGGATGCAGAATTTGAACCATTAAATAATCCTGTATATGAAAAATTACGTTTAATGTATAGCTGTAAACACTTTATTATTTCAAACTCTACATTCTCATGGTGGGCTCAATTTTTATCTCGTAACGAGAAAAAGATAGTTATTGCTCCCAAAGTATGGAGAAATAATACATATCATCATGAATGCTATGGAGGAAATATTGATATTTACGAAAAGGGATGGATTCTAATGGATAATATCAATACCAAAGAAAAAAATGAAAAATAAAGAATTAGTATCAATAATAATCCCTGTTTATAATGCACAAAAATATATCAAAAGATGTCTTACAAGTGTTTTAAACCAAAGCTATACAAACATAGAAATAATTGTAATAAATGATGGCTCTACAGATAAATCAGAGGAAATCGTAGAGTCTTTAGCAAAGAAAGATTCAAGAATCAAATTGCTAAATCAAAATAATCAAGGTGCGGCAAAAACAAGAAATGCTGGTATAAAAAAAGCAACAGGAGAATATATCATGTTTATTGATAATGATGACTATATAGAAAAAGATTATGTAAATATGTATGTAAATAATATAAAGAAAAATGATATAGTCATTGGTGGCTATAGAAGAGTAAGTAATAAAAAAGAATATTTTAAAGTAAAAGGAAATTCCAAATGGTACCCATATTTAATCATGGCCCCTTGGGCAAAGCTATATAGAAAGGATTTTATTATAAAAAATAAAATCGAATTTCTAGATTATGCCATTGGAGAAGATAGTTATTTCTCTATCAATGCTTATGGAAAAGCAAAAAGCATTAAAATTATAGATTATATAGGCTACAATTGGTTTTTTAATGAAGAAAGTATTTCAAATACTACGCAAAGAGGATTTAATAAAAAAATAGATATAAAATACTTATTAGAAAAACTATATGAAGTATTTCCTAAAGAAAATGAATTCCATGATTACTATTTTCTAAGATATGGAATCTGGTATTTATTATTTTCGGGACGTAATGCAAAAAAAGAAGAATTCATGGAAGAATATAAAAAAATTTTTTCCTGGTTAAAAGAGAAAAAAATTCCAATAAATAGACCCGAATACACAAAAGAATATGAAGGAGAAAGTTTGAAAAACAAAATAAGCATTTTAATATTTACCAAATTACATAAATGGAGATTAATAAATTTATTTGCAAAAATATATTGCAGGAGGTAAAAGGTGAAAAAAAATCTAACAATATTATATATTACTCATGAAGGAAAATTAGGTGGAGCTACCAAATGCCTGATTGATTTATGTAAATTAATGAAAGAAAAAGGCCATACGGTATATGTATTATCCCCGTTTAAGAATTCAGAAGCAACGAAAGAATTAAAAAAAGAAAATATTAAGGTAATTTCTTGTCTTTATTCTTGGTGTAAATATCCAACAAGAGAAGGAAAGATAAAAGCTTTTTTATTTAAACTACTATATAAATTTAATTGGATAAGTACAAAAATAATATTGAGAAAATTAAGGAATGTGGATATTGATATTATTCATCAAAATAGTAGTGTTTTAGATATAGGAATACAACTAGCTAAAGAGAAAAATGCCAAATTAATTTCTCACTTTAGAGAATTTGGAGAAGAAGATCAAGGACTAAAATATATTGGTAATAAAGAAAAAAACTTAGCGAAAATTAGTAACAACTCAGAAAAGTTAATTTTTGTATCAAAGGATTTATATGAAAGTTATAAAGACTATATAGATAAGGACAAAGTATTAATTATATATGATGGAATTCCTAAAACTTTTTTACACAAGAAAGAAAAACAACAGTATAATAAAGAAAAAGTCAAGTTTTTAATATCAGGAGCTCTACAAGAAGGAAAAGGGCAAGATATCGCCATTAAGGCAGTTGCTAAATTAGTAAAAGAAAATATAACAAATTTAAAGCTTTTAATTATTGGTAGAGATATAACAAATTATCAAACAAAATTAAATAAATTAATTGAAAAATTTCATTTAGAAAACTATATAGAAATTAGAGGGTTTACCAAAGATATTAAAAAAGTAAGAGAAGAGTACGATGTCGAATTAGTTTGTTCTCAAAGAGAAGCATTCGGGCGTGTAACCATCGAAGCAATGATGTGTAGTAACTTAGTAATTGCATCCGCATCAGGTGCAAGTAAAGAATTAATACAAAATGGAAAAAATGGCTATTTATTTAAACCTGGAGATGCCAATAGTTTAGCAGAAAAAATGAAAGAGGCAATCGCCAACCAAGAAAAAAGAATAGAACTTAGTCAAAATGGATACGAATATTCTAAAAAATTCACCGATCAACAGAATGCTAATGAAATTGAAAAAGTATATAAAAAAGTAATATAGCACAGAGAAAAAAAGTTAAATTTTGTATTTTACAACATTTATTGAAAGAAGTCTCAATAGATTGTGAAATTCGAATTATTATGAGAGATGTTAAAGATACAATATTTACAACAGGGTATAAAATTATTTTAAATGAATTAGAAAATAGAAAACTGTAAAGCAATAAAAAAATAAGTCAATATATATTGGATTTAAAAAGTGATATGCTATAATGAATAAGGTTAATATGAAAAGTTTCTATTAACTTGATTAAATCAATAAAAAATATAATATCGACAATATCATGTTTTCACTAGAACCTTTAATAGAAAATATAACTTTATAGAAAATACGATGCAAGGAATCATAAAAAAATGATAAAAAAAATTCTTGAATTGACAGCTTATGAATCGTCAATAAAAGAAATTTATTATGAAAATATGAAAATAATTCATGATTATGAAGAATTTAACAAATAAGTAATTTATTTTAGTAAATAGAAAAATAAAGAGTTAGAAGAATAAAAGATAAAAATTACATCCGAGATATATTCAGTAAAGATAAAAAGGAGATTGTATGAAAACAAAAAAAATAATTGCATTAATACTTGCACTTGTAATGACATTACAAGTAATTGCTCCCATTGGAGTATTAGCCTTAGAAAAAAATGAGAACAATAATATTAGTACAGAGTTAAAAGATGGTAGTAAAAACGTTGATTTTAACTATAAGTTCAGCCTATCAGAAACCTTTGATTTAATTTATAATCAAGAAACTATAGAAAAATATATAATTGCCTATATTAACACTAAGATTGGTACAGAATATATAGTAGATGTAGATGAATCTGAAAATACATATCACATTACTAAAGATGGAGTGGAGATTTATACAGGATCTTTCAGCTATCAACTATATCAGAACTTAGAAATTGAGTGCAAAGAAGACACGATAAAAAGTATTACAGATTATATTGAAGAAAATACAAACTTTAAAGAAAACATTGTAGTAAAAAAAATAGATAATAAAAATTATGAAATTACGATAAATGGAATAACCCATTCTTTTGAAATTAATGTAAAAAATCAACCGTTATCAGAACAAGAAATTATAGAAAAAGAAATAACTACGGAAGAAGGTAAAAAAAATTTAATAGTACCAAATACAAAAATCACAACTAATGCGTCTCAAAGTATAGAATATCAAACACACGTAGAAATCTACGGTTGGCAAGATTCAGTAGTAAATGGACAATTATCAGGAACAACAGGAGAGTCAAAACGTCTAGAGTCTATTAAAATTAAATTAAACAATCAAGATTATATAGGAGATATTAAGTATAGAACCCATGTAGAAAGCTATGGCTGGCTAGATTGGGTAGCAAATGGTAAAGAATCAGGAACAACGGGACAAAATAAACGCCTAGAAGCAATTCAAATTCAATTAACTGGAGAAATGGCTAATCACTATGATATTTATTATCGTGTTCATGCACAACAATTCGGTTGGTTAGACTGGGCCAAGAATGGAGAAAAAGCCGGAACAGAAGGCTATTCTTATCGCTTAGAAGCCATAGAAATTGTACTAGTCCAAAAAGGGGAGAGTGCACCTGGAGCAACAACAAGACCATATGTTCAAAGATACATTGGCTATGAAACTCACGCACAAAATATAGGGTGGCAAGCAAAAGTATACGATGGAGTTTTAGCTGGAACAACAGGGCAAAATAAACGTTTAGAATCTATAAAAATAACGTTAGATAATCAAGAATATACAGGAAATGTGGAATATCAATCTTACATTCAAACTATAGGATGGGAAAATACTTGGCGCAAAAATGGAGAGCAATCAGGAACAACAGGACAAGAAAAGAGCCTGGAAGCAATCAGAATTAGACTAACTGGAGAGATGGCTAATCATTATGATATTTACTATCGTGTTCATGCACAACAATTCGGCTGGTTAGACTGGGCCAAAAATGGAGAAGAAGCTGGAACAACGGGCTATTCTTATCGCCTAGAGGCTATAGAAATTGTACTAGTCCAAAAAGGGGAGAGTGCGCCAGGTGTAACTACAAGACCGTATATTCAAAAATATATTGGCTATGAAACTCATGTGCAAAATATAGGGTGGCAAAAAACATTCTATGATGGAGAAGTTGCAGGAACTATCAGTGAGTCCAAAAGAATAGAAGCGATTAAAATAAATTTACAGAATCAAGAATATGCTGGAAATGTGGAATATAAATCATATGTAGAAGAATCCGGATGGGAAAACAATTGGTCACAAAATGGTGGACTTTCAGGAACAATCGGCGAATCTAAAAGAATAGAAGCAATTCAAATTAGATTAACCGGTGCAATGGCAGATAACTATGATATCTACTATCGTGTACATGCCCAGCAATTCGGCTGGTTAGACTGGGCCAAGAATGGAGAAAAAGCAGGTACCGAAGGCTTTGGTTATCGACTAGAAGCTATTGAGATTATATTAGTCAAAAAGGGAGCTAGTGCTCCAGGAAGCACTGAAAGAGCATTTGTGTTAAATGAAATTAGCTATCAAGCACATAGTGCTAGTATTGGCTGGCAAGATAAAGTATACAGCGGAAGTATTGCTGGAACGATTGGCAAAAATCTAGAAGCCTTTGTCATAAATAACACACAGAGTAACTATGCAGGTAGTATCACATATGCATCTTATGTGAATAGTGAAGGATGGCAAGAAGAAGTAGAAAGTGGCAAAATTTCTGGTACAACTGGAAGAAATCTTTCAATAGAAGCTATAAAAATGAATATAACAGGAGAGTTATCTAATTACTATGATATTTACTATAGTGTCTATGTATCTAACATAGGATGGTTAGACTGGGCAAAAAATGGAGAAGAAACAGGAAACGTAGGATATGGAAATAGTATTCAGGCGATTAAAGTTCAATTGTTAGAAAAAGGAAATGACCTTGATGGTGATAATATCTACAGTGAAGATGAGTTAAAAATAAATTATACTAGCTATATAGAAGACTCAGGCTGGCAAGAAACAGTGAATAATGGTGCTCTATCTGGAACAACAGGACAATCAAAGAAAATAGAAAGCATTAAAATTTCTATCAATAAAAAAACAATTAAAGGATCAGTAGCTTATAGTACACATGTCTCTGATATTGGTTGGCAAGACTATGTATCTGAAGGTGTTGAAGCTGGAAAAATAGGTGAAAGAATAGAAGCTATCAAAATTAAGTTAACAGGAGAGTTAGCCGAAGTTTATGATATTTATTATCGTGTTCATGTTGCCCAAGTAGGATGGATGACTTGGACATCTAATGATAATCCAGCTGGAACGATCACCGCAGGAAAACAAATTGAAGCAATAGAAATTCAACTAGTAAAAAAAGGAGATTCTGCACCAGAAAATGTTGGAAATAATGTAGATAGCTCCTATTTAGAAGCACGTTGGGAAACAGGAGAAGATGGCAATAGATACTACTATGATGTATTTGGTAATTTAGTAACAAGTGGTAGCTATGTCATCGGTGATACGACACATTACTTTGGACCAACAGGAGTATACTTAGGAACAGAAAATTTATTAGTGATAGACGTATCAGCACATCAAGGAAAAATAGACTGGCAACAAGTTGCTGGAAGTGGAATCTATGGTGTGATTATAAGAATATCAGCAGGATGTGACTATGAAGATAGTGAATTAAAAAATAATATCGAAGGTGTAAAAAAATATAACATTCCATATGGAATTTATATTTATAGTTATGCCGAAAACTACGCTGAAGGAGTACTATACGGACAATTCACTCAGAGTATAATTAATAAATATGAAATGAATCCTACGTTAGGAATATATTTGGATTTAGAATCTAATGGAGTAACACAATACATGGGACCCAATGAATATACACAAGTAGTACAAGGATTTATGTCAGTACTACCACATGCTAATATTTATACATATACAAATTATGCAAATAGTGCCCTAAATACACCATATCTTAGATCATATATTACTTGGATTG
>JAGHJJ010000078.1 GCA_017886705.1 Bacilli bacterium
GCATGAGAAATTTTTAGATAAGTCTATGTTTGATTTTCAAGCATAGACTTTATTTGCGTAGTATTAATAGTTTTGAATATTTTTTCTAATTCTTCTTCAGTATTCATAGATATTTTATATCTAATTAACTTTAAACTAATATTATAAAAACATTGTACTAATTTAATGATATTTAATGCTATTCTTTTTAGAACGCTTAGATTCCTTGCACCATTTTTTTCTAATGTAGTATTGTCATCTTCTTTAAAAACTATATCTAATGGAGCATGTAAATTATTTTCTATCCCCCAATGTTTTCTGACCGCATCTGCAAATATTTTTATATCATTTTCAAAACTTATAATAAAAAATCTTTCTTCTATTGTTTTTTTATCGTTATTTAGAGATTCTATTGTTTTCCTCTCATAACCTATAGATTTAATATTTTTCCATTCTTTATAATTTGTTATCCAATTTATATGATTGGTCATATAATATTCTCGTTTAATAAATTTACTATGAGATTTCTCCGTTTCTGAATAATATTCTAATTCCTTTAATAAATCATTATCATGAAAGTACTCACTAACTTCTTGATACATAATTCCTTGGTTAGCTTTTAATGCTAAAACATAGTTTCCTTTTGCTTTGATTATGGCTTTTGCTGTTTCTTTTTGTGTATTTAAAGCATCTGCTGTGATTATGGAATCACTCAAGTTTAATTGTTTTATTAACTCTGGTCCCATTGGTATTTCGTTCGATTTTTCTTCTATAAAGTCTTGAATTATAGACATTCCGTAATCATGAGAATAGATACTCATTACATTTGCTGGTAAAATTTTATCTGTTGTTAACTCACTTCTTGAACTTCCATTTATTGTTTTTCCGTCCATACTTTTTACATCTTTTTCTTCTTTTGTTATTGTTAAATTATCGATTAAATTTATCAGATATTTAACAGTACTTGTATATAAAGTAGTTGGATTAATCATTGTTATAACTCTTTGAATGGTATCATGGGATGGTATTCCAGATGGTAATTCTAAAAAAGTTTTTAACCATGTTTCATGTGATTTGGCAAAGCAATGTATTTCATTCCAGGTATTAGCATTTGCTAATATTCCTAGTAGGGTAATCATTACTATATCACTCATATTATGTTTTACTTTATATTGTACTCTTGTATCATTTAATTTCTTTGTGATTTTTACAAAATTATTTAATATACTTAAGTCTACTTCTTCATAGTTTATATCTAATTCTTTTACCATATTTCTTATTTCCTCTAGTTTTTTTGATTTTTTTGCCATTCTATTATCACCACTTTTTATTCCTTACATATATATTAACATAAAAAACGCACAATTTCTCATGCGTTTATCCTGAGAAACGTTAGTCTTGACTTTTTTTGTCTTTAGTGGTAGTATAAGAGCGATAAAAAAGAAGGGCCAAGAAAGGGAAAGAGGGAAGCTATATGTACAGTAAAAAAAATGAACAACGTGGTTTTCCGTGTAAGCCTTTTTTATTCAGGTTAATTATATTAATGTTTCTTGTCTTTTTTATCGTAGGAGTACTACCAAATATAGTAAAGCCAAAGGTAATTACAAATATGGAAAGTAAAGAAAAATGTTTTTTAGTTGTAATATGAAAGTAATATAAAAAACAGTTAAATTATGGTATTAACAGATAAAATATTCTATATAAAATATTAGATAAGATAGGAAATAATATCTGTTAAAAATAAATATAAAAGGTGATAAAAAGTTATCTTTTATTACATCTAGATGTAATACTCAATGTGATAATAGTGATTATAATGTATTAAAATATATATTGTAATATAATTAGGGGGATAATTATGGATAATGAGAAAAAAATTACAAATATCGTAAAATTTTCGGTAAATGATGTTGTAGGTAATTCAACTGTAACGCGTACTCAAGCAGCTGTTTTTTATGATGATGGTAGCGTAGAAATGCTTCCAATGGAGGATGCTATAGAACTATCTAAAAATGAAAAAATAAAAATGACGCAAACAACACCTGATAATTTAGAAAAAAACTTTCAGCAATATTTTACTGCAACTCCATCAAAGAAGAAAAAAGTAACTACTAAAGAGAAAAAGACTCTATTTCAAAAAATAAAGAATGGACTAAATGCAGTAAAAAAAATTATCTTAAAACCATTTACACTTTTTTATGAAAATATTGTTGTAAGAGGTTGTGAGTATGCAACACTTCATATTTTACAAAGAGATAAATTAAAACAGTTACAAGAAGAATTAGAAAGTGAAGAAGAACAAGAAGAAAAGAAAGGTTTCTTTTCAAGGTTTAAGAAAGAAAAAGAAGGAAATAAAGAAAAGAAAGGATTTTTTTCAAGGTTTAAAAAAGAAAAAGAAAATAATAAAGAAAAGAAGGGATTTTTCTCTAAGTTTAAAAAGAAAAAAGAAAAATCAAAGAAGAAGAAGTCGGCAAAGAAAAGGAAACGTATCTCTACTACTATTAAGGCAGCTGTCGCAGCAATTGTAATAACTGTTGCAGGAGCTTTAGGAATAAGTTCATGCATAAACAAAAATAATCCACAAGTAGACTCTAAATCAAAAGTAGAATCTACTTCTAATGATTTAGATAATTTAACTAAAAATGAAATTATTGATTTAATAAAAGAATATAAACTTACCTCAGATCAAGTGGCTTCTTTAGTAGAGGCTGGTAAGATTTCTAATGATGATTTTAACGGTTTATCTTATGAACAATTATCGTATATTACAACTGATGATACACAGCAGTATGGAATGCAAAAGATATCTAGCTTTATGGATAAATATAATATTGATTTTGCTGACAAATGTCTAGATGCTAGTGCTATGGATATACGTACAGCTCTTACTTGGGATGAAGTAAATGCACTTAATTTAGCATATAATGATTATTCACAAGA
>JAGHJJ010000079.1 GCA_017886705.1 Bacilli bacterium
ATTTTATTTAGATGATACAATACATATAGAGTAGTAGAACATAAATTTAGTGAGGATAAATAAAATGAAAAGATTTTTAAAAAATAATATATTAATAATAGTAATAATTGTAATTGTCAGTATAATCTTCTTAAATGGAGGATATAAAAGCTTACAAGAATATAAAGGATATGTGAATGCAGACCAGCAATTAATTAAAGAATGTGAAAAAGAAGGAACAAACCAAAAAGAATGGTGTGAAGAAGCTATAAAAAATAAAGATGTAGAACTAGATTTTTATACTGTGTTTGCAGATGCCTTGACCTGGCAAGTACAGTATATTTACTATTTTGCATTTTTAATAGTTGTAATACCAACAATGATAAAAGTATGTAAAAAATTAAAATATAAACAAATAATAAATTCAAATTCCAGAGAAAGCTATCATTCATTTTTAAAGAAATTATTAAAAACAGCTTATCAATACATCTGGGTATTAGCATTATTAAGTTTAATCATGATGATACCGATTATGATGAATACATCATTAAATCCAGAATATGCAATTATAAAATCTCATGGCATGTGGCAAAGTAATATCATCTATCATCCAGTATTATTTGTAATATCATACTTAATAAATGTTATTCTATATTCTATGATTTTTGTACATATCGCACTACTAGTTGCGAGGAAACAGCAAAAAACTATTCCTTGCATCCTGTTCTCATATGTATTATATCTAGCAATTGAAATATTTTTAGAAACAGTAGTAAAAGTAATAATTTTCCAAAGGATTTTTCACAGTGAGTTTGGAATGATATTTAACATTATTAACGTATTTGGTATGAATGACTTATATGGAGTAGGAACATTATTATTGTTAAATCTATGCATGGTGTTAATATCCTTTGCTCTTGTATATTTAGCGTATAATAATAAAGAAAAATTTGTAATTCAATGTGAAAAAAATAAATAAGGAGTCGTATATGAAAATAGAAATAAAAAACTTATGTAAACAATTTAGAAAAAATATGGTGTTAAAAGATATCAATATGGAATTAACAAATGGTCATATTTATGGATTAAATGGCAGAAATGGTTCAGGAAAAAGTGTATTTTTAAAAGTAGTATGTGGACTATATAAACCAACAACAGGTGAAGTATTATTTGATGGGAAAAGTTATAATAAAAATAATCTCTATGTACCAAATATGAGAGCACTAATCGAAAAGCCAAATTTCTTTCCTGAATTAACAGGCTATGAAAATTTAGAATTATTAGCAAAAATTCAAAATAAAATAGGAAAAGAAGAAATAGAAGCAGCTCTAAAAAAAGTAAATCTTTATGAAGAAAAAGATAAAAAGTATCGCGAATATTCTCTAGGAATGAAACAAAAACTAGGAATTGCCCAAGTACTAATGGAAGACCCGGAAATTATGATTTTAGATGAACCATTTAATGGAATAGAAGAAAATAGTGTAAAAGAGATAAGCGCATTATTAAAAGAAGAAAGAAAAAAAGGAAAACTAATTATGATATCAACCCATATCAAAGAGGATCTAGACAATCTATCAGATGTAATTTATCATTTTGATGCAGGTACAGTGACCAAAGAAAAATAAAAGGAATCATATCATGTTATATTATCTATTAAGTTTTTATCAATTAGTAAAAAAACAATATCTATTAGTTTTCGGTCTATATCTTAGCTTATATATAATATTATTTATCATAACAACAGCCTTTACGAAAACTCTAACAGAGTTTAATATTCTATTAGGAGTACCAGAATATATGAGTACACTACAAATAATATGGACACTGTTTCAAATATCTTCCCATGTTTATATAACTTATAGTTTCTTCTCCTATGAACAAGATAGTTCTTTTGAATATATAATATTAAGAGAATCATATATAAAAAACTTTATCAAAAAATTAATATTAATTTTATTAATAACCATAGTAATTAGAGTGATAATATTTTTGGGAACATATGTATTCTTCTATCATAGCATAAGTTTTAATATAGCAAGTTTTATCTATAATATAGTAATATATGTAATAGTATCACTAATAACAACTATCGCAGTACTTTTCATAAAAAGAGAATGATTATCTACTTGGATAAAAGTTCTTTTTTTTATTTGTTTTAATATAATTAAATAAGGTGATGCTATGAAAAAAAGACTAGACTATATTCTTTTTTTAGCTGTAATAACCTTATCCATTTTTGGTGTTATTATGATTTATTCTGCATCAAGTATCTGGTCAGAATATAAATTCAATGATAGCTTTCACTACTTAAAGTATCAACTAATATTTTTTCTTGCTGGTGTTTTTATAATGTTAATAGTATCAAAAATAGACTATAAGATTTATTATGAAAAAGCAAATACTATTTTACTTATCTGTGTAATTTTATTAATTTTAGTATTGATTCCTGGAATAGGTAGTGTTAGAAATGGTAGTAGGTCCTGGTTTGGAATAGGGTCTCTTGGAATACAACCAAGTGAATTTGCTAAACTAGGAATGATTATCTTTACAAGCAAATATTTAACGAATAGTAACAAGTTTTTAAAAAGTTATAAACAAGGAGTATTTCCCATACTAGGTATTTTATTCTTTCTATTTGGTCTTATTATGCTACAACCAGACATGGGAACAGGAGCAATTCTAGTAGTATCGATTATTGCCTTACTATTTATTGCCGGTGTTAACATGAAATTTTTTATAGGTATGGGAATTGTAGGTGTAATTGGAGTAGTAATATTAATTGTTATTGCTCCTTATCGAATGGATAGAATCACCTCATTTATTGATCCATGGAGTGATGCCCTAG
>JAGHJJ010000080.1 GCA_017886705.1 Bacilli bacterium
AGAAACATTAAAATCACCTCACTAGTATTCTAAAGGGAACTAAGCAAAAATTCAACAAAAAAAACATCACAAAAGTGATATTTTTCTAAATCATATTTCGTCTTAAGAAAGTATCCACATTCTTATCAATATAAACATCTATTTCACATTTATCTACCATCTTGATAAATCCAAGTCCAGAAATAACCAAATCTTCTCCATATTTTACTTGATAAGTATTTTTATTTAAATCTTTCAAATCATCCTTATTAGAAGAATTAAGAAGTCTCTTTACCTTTAAACTATTCGCAACATATAATGTAAAACTATTCTTCTCCCCCTCAACATAATCAATTCGTAAAAAGTCTTCTATAATAATAGACTGATTCTTTCGAATTTGATACGTCTTAGGCTTAATCTCTTTTACTGGTGAAATTTTCTTAACCATAGAAGCATCCACAATATTTAACAAAGAACCATTATCAACAAGACCAGGAGTATCAATCAATGTTAAATAATCATTAATCTCAATCGTAATCGTACTTAACGTAGTAGAAGGAAGTGGAGACATCGTAATCTCTTGTGTCTTATCAGAATAATTCTTAATTAATTTATTAATCAAACTACTCTTTCCAGCATTCGTATGTCCAATCGCATAAACTGTTTTACTAGTTTGATAATATTTAATTCTTTTTAATAAATAATCAATATTATAATTTTTATTAACACTAACAACTATAATCTCTTCAAATCCCAAATTCATATCTTTAAAATACTGGATTAACTTTTCTTCTTTTACAGACTTAGGTAAGGCATCTTTCTTATTTAAAACCAAAATCATCTTATTAGGAACCATACGGCGAATCTCTTCCATATCTTTATCTACATTAAGTAAATCTGTAATATACAAAACTAAATCTTTAGTCTCCCCTACACTTTTTAAAATAGATAAATACTCTTCATTCGATTTCGCAATGGTTTGATATTCTCCATAATTTTTCATACGAAAACATCTTTGACAAATATCATTTTCTAAACTAGTAGTATACCCTTCTTGTAAAATATTTTCATCTTGCAATAAAATACCGCAACCTAAACATTTCTTTTGACTAGTCATAATAATTACCTCTTTTAAACTCACCTTTCTTTTCGTATCTACGAATAATCTTATCTTCCCAATACCTATTAAGTCCTGTAATCTTCAAATCTTTCTTACCTAAAGGATCAACTAAAATTGTCATAATATGAAATCTTTTTCCAGCAAGTACATCCGTAACAATTTGATCCCCTATCATAACCATTTCCTTTTTCTTAAGTCCATAATTCTTCTGAATCTTCTTAAGACCTCTAGTAGAAGGTTTCATACAAAAGGCAACTCCTCCTACTCCTAAATCCTCCATATAAGGTTTAATTCTCCTCATATAATTATTAGAAGCAATAAAAATTAAGAAATCCTTCTGTAAACCTTTAATTAATTTTCTAGTTTTTAATGGACATCTTTCATGATCCAATAATCCTAAAGTATTATCTAAGTCAAAAACAAGGCAACGAATGCCTTTATCTTTTAATTTTTTATAATCAATATCGAAAATATCTTTACGATACATCGATGGTTTAAACATACCCATACTACCACCTACCAAACATTATACACTAAAAACAAAAAATAGTCTAATTATTTACATGTTGCATAACCATATCAGTATAAGGACCTATCTTATCAAAGACATAACCATTCTCCTTACCATACCGAATAATATTTCGTAATGCTTCCATAGTTGTAACTTTAATATCATGCATAAGCACCATATTTACTTTATCATGAGATAATTTTGACGTAACAAACTTCGTAATCTCATCTGCATTAAATCTTCCACCTTCAGCATCTCTAGAATCAATATTCCAATCATAATATCGATATCCTCGCTTTACTACTTCTTGCGTCAAATAACTCATAATACCAGGAGAATATTTTCTACTAATCGTATTACTAGAGCCACCTGGAAAACGAATAAGCTTAGATTCTTCTCCCGTAATTCTCTTTACCCTCTCAGAAACTAACTTCAAATCATTAAAATAAGAATCTCCCGATGCATAAACAACTGAATAATCATGACTTGCGGTATGAAGTCCAATGGCATGACCTTCATCATAAGCACGCTTAATCAAATCATCTGGTCCACTATTAGTAACAAAAAAAGTAGCTTTTACATTTTCTTCTTTCAAAATATTTAAAATAATATCTGTAGTACCACTTCTAGGGCCATCATCAAAAGTAAGATAAATAACACCCTGTTTACTAGGTTCTAAAACTATTACTTTTTGTACCTTTTTAGCAGTGTTAGAAGAAGAATCAGTAGCTGTATAAACTCTTTCATAAGTACCAGCTTTACTAGTATCAACATCTCCACTAACTTCTACTTTAATATTTTTATCACAATTATCACTAACTTGATAAGTAGAATCAGTAAACGTATCTCCAATAGCTAAAGTAGTAACATCTCCTCCATCAAGTTCTAATGTAGGTTCTAAAATATCTTTATAGAAAACATCTCGCTCTACAACAGTCTTATTACCAAAAGTATCCGAAACAACATAGATAAGTTTTTCTCCATTTTTTGTAACTTTCACTTTATCTGTAATATCACCATCATAATTATCAACCGCTTTATAATCATCATACAAATACTTACTATCAGGACATAAATACAACTTTTTATCATCCGTCGTAAAAGTGATTTCTGGATAACTAGAATCCACTACTTTAACAATCCTAGTCTTAGTAGTAGAAAAACCATGATAAGTAACTTGATAAGTAATAGGATATTCCCCTATCTTAGACGTATCAACCTTTCCTTTAACTTTTACCATAGGACTAAGATTTTCTCCAAAGTAACTAGAAGCAAAACCAGGTTCTTTATATTTACTTTGATATTCAACTTCAATAACCTTAGATCCCTCTAAATCAATCCTTGGAAAAACTAACATTTGATACAAAAATAAAAGACAAACACCAAGTACTAAAAACAAAGTACATTCTGTAATTTTTCGCATAGAATAATCAGCGAGTCTCTTTCTTTGTAATGCATTTACTTTTTGATAAAGTTTATAATAACGATTATAACGATATCTATGATAATTTCTATGATATCTACGATAATTTCTTCTATTCATATAACCACTCTCACTATTACCATTATACTACATCTAAAAACATCCGTCTATTTTTATTCTACATCAATAATCAAGATTCATACTTTTGATCTTTAATAAATTCTCTTAAAATCTTTGTAAGAGCACGTTTTTCTATCCTAGAAACATAACTTCTAGAAATATGAAGTTTTTTAGCAATTTCTTTTTGTGTCTCTTCATCTTGATTTCCCAAACCATATCTACGAACTAAAATTTCTCTCTCTCTTGGAAGTAATACTTTCATATATTTTTTTAATAAAAGAATATTATCTTTAATATTAATATCTTCCACAAAATCTGGTTTAGGACTCTTCAATACATCTTGTATCGCAATCTCATTTCCATCTTTATCAAATCCTACTGCCTCATTAATAGAAATATCTTTACTATATTTATTATTACTACGAAAATACATTAAAATTTCATTTTCAATACATCTAGCACAATAAGTAGTAATCTTTACACCCTTTTTACTAGAAAAACTATCAACACCTTTAATTAAACCAATCGTACCAATACTAATTAAGTCATCTGTATCACTAACTTTAGGATCAAACTTTTTAACAATATGCGCAACTAATCTTAAATTATGTTCAATTAACTGATTACGAGCATCGATATCTCCTTGTTCTTTTTTTAAAATATACTCTTCTTCTTCCTTAGGACTAAGTGGTTCAGGAAACACTTCATTAGAATAAGAGCCTGTAAAACAAAATAAATCTTTTAACATAGAAAATAATTGAAAAAACATATAATCACCTAATGAATTATATGTCTCTTTTTGTCGAATTATAAAGTTTTTTATTTTCTTTTAGCAACTATCATTCCTACAGCTGATAAGAAACAATAGATAATTAATGAGCCTTTCTCTTAAAGAATTTTCTCATAACTGTATTCCAGCTAGCCAGTAAAAAGTCCTTATTCATCAAGAAAGAATAAATAACTACTACTACTAAACTTAAAATATCTAAATATAAATTTCGTTGATAGTAAATAACAATAGCAAAAGTAAAGATTAAGATAGTTTTAATAAGTAATCCTTTTTCGTAAGTAATATTCATATATTGTTTTAAATCAAAATGACGATAGACCATCATAACGAAGTAAGCAACCGCAGTAGAAATTGCCGCAGCATAAAGACCAATAAAATGAATAAGACCAATGTTTACAACAATATTAATCACGGCTCCAATAATAGAAGTTAAAGCAACTTGCTTCGTCATCTTTTTAGCAATATAGACAGCATTATATAAACAGACAACGACATTAAAAACAGCACCTAGTACTAATATAGGAATATAGTAATAAGCATCATTATAATTTTTATTAACTAAAAACGGAAATACAAATGGCATACAAGCAATCATACCAACACCAAGACAAGTAAATAATTTAGTAACTGTATTAGAAATATCAGAGAAAAACTCATCACGGTCAGGACTATCAAT
>JAGHJJ010000010.1 GCA_017886705.1 Bacilli bacterium
GAAGTACCTTAGTAGATGCTAGTCTGAACTATTATGATTTTAAATATTTAATATTTAGAAAAAAACAGCCTAGATTTGTAAAAAACTATAATAATTATTTTGCTCCTGAAAACTATATTGGAACAACCTATTATGATGAGGAAGGAAATGTAATAAGAAGTACTACAGGAAATAATAGCCAGACAGAAGAATCAGACACGGATGCAACAGAAACAGAAAAGAATACTCAAAAAGACAATACTTTTCCAAGAGAAGTACTATATACAAAAACATTTGATAATAACGTAGTAATAAAAATAACAAGTATCGATGCCGTATTAGCTAGAAGACTTGCCGTGATTGTTGAAAAATCAACAGATAGAGGGAAAACATTCACAAACGTGCTAACACAAGATAGTTTAATTGTAGGTGATGAAGCAGAATACATATTCTTAAATGAAAATATAGGATTTATAAAAGAATTAAAAGAAAATGAAAATAGAGGCCTAAGAGTAACAAGAGATGGAGGAAAGACCTTTGAAGAAGTTATCTTTAAAGTAAAAAAAGAAGAGTTACCATATCTTTATATAGATAAGATGCCTTATTTCGAAGATAACACTTTAAAATTAGATGTAAGTATGTATTATACAAAAACACCGGAGATAAAGAAGTTAAAAAGTAACGATAATGGCTTAACTTGGCAACCGGATGAATAAAGAAAGGAAAAAGTATGAAAAAGAAAAAATTACTGATTGTAATCCCTGTAGGAATGATATTACTCATCATAATCTTATTAAAAACATTGCCTTTAGGATATGACATAGAGTCCATAATTTATGATAGGACAGATGGAAGTCAAGCAGTCGAATTAGGAGTACCAAAACTATCTTTCTTAAAAAAAGAAAATGATAGAAGCTACTCTTACAAAAATATAAGAGGAAATAAAATTCTAAAAAAAGAAGTAAATGCCTTTTTAAATACCCTAGAAAAAACAAAATGTAATAATACAACTTACTACTACGATAAAGAAAGTGATTTTACAATCATTGAGTACTCTGTAAAAAACAATGTATTATATAACACTATTTCCTATCAAATTCGCTATGGAGACTATTGCCATCAACAAGAAAGCAGTAAAATATCAGAAAAATTAGGTGGACTAGCAAGGCTTCATACAATGAATGGAGAAGGAATAGAATTATCTCCGGACAAAGAATTTGTACCAAGACTAGTAGTTACTTTCTTAGATAGTTATGATAAAGAAACAAAGAAATATCAGTCAGAATTAACAGCTTATTATTTAACAGAATCTGAAGAAGGTTGGGATAAATTACAAGGTAAAACACTTGAAAAATCTACAGGAACTTTTGAAATAAAAGAAGATAAATTATATTACACAAGAACAGAAATAACTGAAAAATCAAGTGATGTTACTATACCAGAAATATCTATATTTGAAATAGAAAACAAAGAACTAAAATTAATAGATAATTATTTATCAACTTATGCCGATGAAGTTATTTTAAAATAATGTAAAGAGAAAATTTAAGTAACAAATATTGATTAGATGTATGAGAGGAATGAAAATAATGGAGCAACCAAATCTACTAAAAAATACAATATTAATATCAAAGCAAGACTTTAAAGAGATTTACTCAGGTAGAGAAACATATAGTATTAATTATAATGATAATTCAACGGATATAAATTTAGAAATAATAAGAAAAATGTTAGTGGCAGAAGAATATTATGACCAGCTTTTAACAATCTTTCAAAATGATGATCCTTCATTCAGAATAGCAGCCTATCTTAGAGATAATCAAGAACCTTTTTATATTGCAGAATTTCATTCCAAAAATCAATTTGCAGAAGGATTAAAATTACTCTATGATGAAGAAACAGAAGATTTCTATGATGGGAATGTAAATAAAAGATGTTCTTATTTTATAAAAAAAGCATTTGAATCCATAATAAAAGGAAAAGAAAATATCAAATATAAATGTGTTGTAGATAATCAGGAATATGAAATAAATACAACCGATATGAATCAGATAATGGAAATGAATCAAGATACATTTGAAGATTTTTGCAAGAGTGATAAATATAAAACGATAGAAGATATTCCAAAAGAAGTATTTTTCTACATATTTACAGAATATCTAAAATCATTCAAGGAAAAGGAAATAATATTACCAATAGAGGCCGAAAATAAATTAAAAAAATTAGAATCATATGAGTTAGTTGATTTTCAAGCTCTAAATCAATTCAATTCAACTACGGATACAATATATAAAAAAGTAAAATTAGATAATGAATTAAAATCATCAATTCTAGATGGTCTACCAGAACAAGCATCAGAATTAGAAAAAGCAGTCTATATTTATATTAAAATGTGTAAAGCATTTACTTATGATGAAGAGTATTATGCAATAAATCAACAAGGAAAATTAGCAGAAAAACATAGAACCATTGATTATATCAAGTCGCTAAATAAAGATAATAAGAAATTAGTTTGCTATGAATTCAATGCCATTTATGCTAATTTATTAAGTGAGTTAGGAATAAATTTTAAAAGTTTTTATGCGACAACTGACAAAGAAGAATATGGAAGGCTACATGCCTATTTAAAGTACAGAATAGGAAAATATATAATTCATGCAGATTCTACCACCTCAATTTTATCAGCTGATCTTATGAATGCAAAAGTTAATAATGAATTGAATGGCCTTTGGTGTTCAAATAGAAATAAAGAAACAAAAAATGAGTTTGAAGAAGTCGTAGAAAAAATGTATAACCTGATTAACAAGCAAGAAAATGAAAAAAGACCAGAAAAAGAGCAATCGTTTGAAGAGTTAATACAAGAATATGGCCAGAAAACAACAAACTTTAAAGAAATCCCAGTAAAAGATAGAGTAGATATTTTAGTAACAGCAGTAGATGAGAAAAAGTTAGAAAAATCTGATGCTTTTGGATATGCAAAATACTTAACAGAACTACTCGATGATGGAAATGATTTTGGTATATCTATAATTGGTTATGATCCTAATAACTCTAATCAAAATCCTACAACTACAGCTATCATTTGGATGAATGACTCTGAAGCAGAACCATTCTTTTTTGAAACAGGAGAAGAAACGTCTCTAGAATATGGTAGATGTACTTACTTTATATATAATCCCAATACAGAAATGGTAAAAATACCATATCAAGATTTAAAAGAAAAATTCAATAACGGAGAATATTATTACCTAGGTGAAACAGATAATCTATCCATGGATATTCCTTTTATTCATATAATGCCACCATCTGAGAGGAGGAACAAATAATGATTGATAAATTGATTAGTATTAATGAAAAATTAATCGTAAAATATAAAAATAATAATGAACAATTAGAAAAGTATCTGTTAATCAGAAAAATATTGAATACAAAAGATAGTTTTTCAAAAATGAATATTAAATATGCATATGCAATATTAAGAGACTTAATGATACCTGAAGAAAATTTAAAAGAAGTATATATAAAAATTTTAAATGAATGTGACATAATCTTTTAATCTAATAAATTAAAATAGAAAATTAAGCATATAATTAGTAGGTGATTCTATGTTAAAAGTAAAATATAAAACCACACTACTAATTATTTTTTGTCTTTTAGTGTTATCATTACAAGTAATATCAGCCCAAACACTACCGTTACAAGACACGATTATTATGGTTGATCCTGGTCATGGCGGAAGAGATTCTGGAACTTATTATGGAAAAATATATGAAAAAGATATAAATCTAGAAATTTCTAAAGCCTTAGAAGAAGAGCTAACCAAAAATGGAGCTATTGTCTATATGACTAGAACAAGAGATATAGACTTATCATCTATTTATGATTCTGCTAAAAAAAGAGGTGATTTATATCGCAGATTATTAAAGATTAAAGAAACCAAGAGTGATTTATATATCTCTATTCATATAAACTGGTATCAAAATACATCTATGAAAGGAGCTGAAGTACTTTATAATTCTATTAATGAAAATAATGAAAAATTAGCCAAATCTATTATGAAAGAATTTAAAACGGACTTAGGAAGTACGAGAACTATTAAAACAACAGACCTATACATGTATCGTAATACAACAACACCAGGTGTACTAGTAGAATGCGGATATTTATCAAATCCAACAGAAAGAACTTTATTGCAGCAAGAAGACTATCAAAAAAAGTTAGCCAAATCTATTACCAATGGTATAATTAATTACTTAAAGAAAAAAGGTAAAATAAAATATGTGATATAATATCTTTAAGGAGTGAGTTTATGAAAAGCAGCATTAACTTGCATATACATTCAGATGTCTCTCTAGATGGAAAAGAAAAAATAGAAAAAATATTAGATAAATGTGAAGAAAAAGGATTAAAGATCGATCTATCACAGATCATAATACAACAGAAGCCTATCACAACCTACAAAGTACAAAATATTCAGGAAAACTAATAACTGGTATGGAAGTAGATGCTATCATTGGAAAAGAGACCTATGATATTCTATGCTATAACTTTAAACTAGAAGAAGTCTCTTCCTGGACAAAACAACAATATAGTTCAGTAGAAGTTCGTCAGAAAAAAAATTTAATAAATTAGTAGAAGAATGTGAAAAAATAGGAATAGAACTACCAGATACAAATACCTATCATGCGAAGCAAGAATATGCTCATGGGCTCTATTTCGTCTGTTACAAGAAACAAAAAAAAGGACAGGACCTATTAAGTAGCTATGATATAAAAACACAAGGAGATTTATATAGAAGAAGTACAATGGAAGAAGAATTTCCATTATATATAGACATGCATATAGTCTGGCCAGTAATAGAAGAAGTAAGAGAAATAATCCACAGAAACGGTGGAAAAATATTTTTAGCCCATCCTTTTCATTATGGAAAAACAGAAATAGCAAGCTTATTAGAAAAAGTTACACCATATATAGATGGAATAGAGATAAGTAATAATCCAAAAACAAAAGAGGAAGTTATCTATTTACATAATTATGCCAAAACGCATAATCTACTAATATCAGCAGGAAGCGACTATCATGGAGAAGAAGATTACCATAACCTCTTAACAGTCGAGGGCCTAGATCAACAAATGGAACAAGAAATATCATCTTGGACAAAGAACTGTAAAAACTTAATAAAAAAATAGTAAAGTTATCGAAAATATAGATAACTTCTTTTATTCTAGAATGAAAAGGTAGAAATAATGTTGTAAAAACAGAAAAAAAAAGATATAATTAAGCTAGAGTAAAAGATAAGTAAGGTTGGTGATAAAGTGATAGTAAGATTAATTAAAAAGACGAAAATCTATAACTTTACTTTACCAACGAAAATAGCAGGAAACTATTGGATTACAGATAATGACTATTTAGGTAACGTAAGAAATCTAATTAACGTAGAAGAATATCGAGGACAATGGAAAATAAAAAGTGACTTTGAAACCAAAATCATGGAAGGTGACAAAGAAGTAGATTCAGCAATATTAAAAGAGTATAGTCTATTCTTCTTAAAAATTAATACAGATAACGAATATGTAATATTATATTGCTCTCCTAGCATGGATGAAAACATAAAATGGCTTCATTTAAAGAAAGAAGGAGAAATTGTAATTGGAAATGATTCTAAAGCACATATTCATTATAGTTATCCTTTAGTATCAAAACAACATGCCAGATTGATTTATAATAATGGTCGCTGGGTAGCACAAGATTTAAATAGTAAATATGGAACATATGCTAATAATGTGGCAATCAGTACTAAGCCTTTAGAATATGGAGATATTATCTTTATCATGGGATTAAAAATTATAGTTATGAAAGATTCTATTATTGTAAATAATATAGGTAATTTTTTAAGGCTAGATAGTAATACCTTTGAAATTGAGTATCCTATAGTACAACATCAATTAGAAGTAGATAATCCAGATGAGGAAGGAATAGAATTTTTTAAAGAAGAGGATTATTTTTTTAGAGCACCAAGATTTAAAACGATGATTGAACCAGTAAATATTAAAATTGACCCGCCTCCAGGAAAGGTAGAAGAGGATAAAACACCGTTAATATATACCATAGGTCCCATGATGACCATGGCAATGATGTCAGTATCCATGGGATATTCTTCCCTTGTAGGAGTAATTGATGGAAGTAGAGACCTATCAACAGCTATGCCTACATTATTAATGTCTTTTGCCATGCTAATGACTATGTTATTATGGCCAGTTTTACAAAAAAGATATCAAAAAAAACAACGTAAGAAAAAAGAAAAATTACGTCAAGAAAAATACATGGAATATATTGCAGAAAAAAGAAAATCAATTGATACTGAAATGAAAGTACAAAGACAAATTTTAGTAGATAACTATGTACCGCTATCTGTAACGAAAGATGTAATTTACAGTAGAAGAAGAAATCTCTGGGAAAGAGAAATAGAACAAGCTGACTTTCTAGATTTACGTTTAGGAATGGGAAATACGGAATTAAGAGGAAATGTTAGTTTTCCAGAAGAACATTTCTCGTTAGAAGATGATAATTTATTACAAGAGGTATATAAATTAGGAGCAGAATCCCGTGTATTAGAAAATGTTCCAATTTCGCTTTCTTTTGTAAAAAATAGAGTAACAGCAATTATTGGTATGGCAACAATGAAGCAACAGTTCATAGAAGGACTAATTCTACAAATGATTGCTTATCATAGTTATGAAGACTTAAAAATTATACTTTTAACCAATGAAAAGAATGAAAACCTTTGGAGTTATTTAAAAGTATTACCACATTGTTGGAGTAATGATAAACAAACTCGTTACTTTGCAACCAATCTAGACGAAGCAAAAGAAATATCTCTAGTATTAGAGCAAGAAATACAAGCTAGAAAATATAAAGATAATAATGGAAAAAGAGAATTAAATAACGTAGATTATACAAAGTATAAGCCATATTATGTAATCATCACAGACGATTATAAAATGGTAAGAGACCTCGAACTAGTAAAAGATGTCTGTGGCTTAGAATTAAATATTGGCTTTAGTATTATTGTTATTAGTCCAAGACTAGTAAATATTCCTAATGAATGTAAAACATTTATTAGTATCGGAGATAAAAAATCTGGAGTATTTGAAAATGAGTTAGTATCAAATAAACAAAAAGAGTTTATTGCGGACTTTGATCAAACCCTAAATATTTATGAATGCTGCAAAATTCTAGCAAATATCCCTATTGATATTTCTAAAGAAAATCAAAGCCTACCGGATAGTCTTAGCTTCTTGGAAATGTATAATGTAGGTATGATTGAGCAATTAAATATTTTAAATCGTTGGAAGACCAATGACCCTACTAAGTCATTACAAGCACCCGTTGGTGTAGATAAATATCATGAATTATTTAAACTAGATTTACATGAAAAATTCTATGGACCACATGGATTAATTGCTGGTATGACAGGTTCTGGTAAATCTGAGTTTATCATTACTTATATTCTTTCTATGGCTCTAAACTATCATCCCTACGAAGTATCTTTTGTATTAATAGACTATAAAGGTGGAGGATTAACAGGAGCTTTTGAAAATAAAGAAACAGGAATGAAACTTCCTCACCTTGCTGGAACGATTACCAACTTAGACACAATCGAAATGAATCGTTCTCTTGCCTCTATTCAAAGTGAGTTAAGGAAACGTCAAAGAATATTTAATGCTGCAAGAGACAATCTAAACGAAAGCACTATTGATATTTATAAATATCAATCCCTATATCGTAAAGGCCTAGTAAAACAACCAGTATCTCATTTATTTATTATCAGTGATGAGTTTGCTGAATTAAAAGACCAACGCCCTGAGTTTATGGACCAGTTAATATCAACTGCTCGTATTGGACGTTCCTTAGGTGTCCATCTAATTCTAGCAACCCAGAAACCAGCTGGAGTAGTAAATGACCAAATCTGGTCCAACTCTAAATTTAGAGTTTGCCTAAAGGTACAAGACAAATCAGATAGTATGGATATGATAAAATGTCCAGATGCAGCTTCTTTAAAAAATCCTGGAAGATTTTACTTACAAGTTGGTTATAATGAATTATTTGCCTTAGGACAAGCAGCCTGGGCAGGAGCACAGTATTATCCAACCGATAAAAGAAAGAAAAAAATTGATCAATCAGTAAATTTTTTAGATAATGTAGGAAACTATATTAAATCTTTTGATACCAAACAAAATGAAGTAGTAGTAGAGTCAAAAGGAGAAGAAATTACCAATATTGTTAATTATATTGTTGAAACAGCCAAAGAGGAAAATATTCATATACCACAATTATGGTTACCTAAAATACCAAATACAATTTATATTAGTGCCTTGAAACAAAAGTATCATTCTATGATAGAAAAAAATAATATCAATCCAATTATTGGAGAATATGATGATCCAGATAATCAAAAACAAAATGTTCTAACACTACCAATATCTAAAGAAGGAAATGCTATTGTCTTTGGTAGTGCTGGAAGTGGAAAAGAATTAATGCTATCTAGTATCATCTATTCAACTATTACAACGCATGATTCTAAAGAAGTGAATTTTTACATATTAGACTTTGGAGCAGAAACTTTAACTATGTTTAGAAATGCTCCACATGTAGGAGATGTAATATTATCTACAGAAAAAGAAAAAATAGAAAACCTATTTAAAATGATTAGCAAAATATTAGAGGAAAGAAAAAAAATATTTGTAGACTATAATGGTTCATATGACTTCTATATTAATCATGGAGGAAAACAAATTCCAATGATTATAATAGTCATCAACAACATAGAAGCCTTTACCGAAACTTATAATGAATATGAAGAATTAATTGGACAATTAACAAGAGATTGCCTAAAATACGGAATAGTATTTATTGTAAGTACCAATGGTACAAATACAATGCGTTATCGTCTAAGACAAAATTTCAAACAAAACTTAGTATTACAATTTAATGATGCCTCAGACTATGGTACCATATTATCTGGAGTAAGGAAAAAAGAACCTTCTAAAGTATATGGAAGAGGACTGATTAGCTTAGATAACATATATGAATTTCAAACAGCTTATGCTTATAAGGAAGAAAAATTAACAGAATATATTAAAATTGTCTGCGAGAAGCTAAATAATATTTGTAAATATCAGGCACCAGCCGTACCAATACTTCCAGAAGTAGTAACAGCAAGTATATTAAGTGATGCATATACTAGTCTGAAAGATATTCCAGTAGGAATTAATAAAGATACCTTAGAAATTGAAAAAATAGATATAATTGAAAATAACTTCTATATTATAACAGGAGAGGATATAACCTCTGGTACTTCATTTTTAACAACTTGGATAAACTATTTATCAGTACCATCCCAAGTAAATTGTATAGTAATTGATGGAAATAGCATGCTAAATAAACAGGAAATGACCTCTGTAATGTATGAAACAGGAGAAAATATTTTTACAACACTTACTACTTTAATAAATAGTGAAAATAATATGAATATTTGTGTTATTACTGGATTAGGAACTATACTAAAAAAATTGAGTATGGTAGACAAGGGGAAATTAACCGCAATGTTGGGAGAAGCAAAAAATACGAAATATATTATCATAGATACGATTGATAATATCAAGACGTTAAGTTACGAAGCATGGTTTAAAACTAATACTTCTCTATCAGAAGGAATTTGGTTAGGAAATGGAATTGCCAATCAATTTACGTTAAAAGTAACGACAAATTCTAGAATACTAAGAGCAGAAATTGAACCAAATTTTGGTTATGTAATAAAAAAAGGAAAAGCAATCTTAGTCAAATTTGTAACAGAACCATAGAATATCTGTATTATCTACGATGTAAAAAGAAAGGAATGAGGTTAATATGAATAAAAATAAAATATTAATTGAACTATATATTCCATTAATTGAAAAAAATTATGATTTATACATTCCTATCAACAAAAAAATAGGAACCATAAAAAAATTAATAGAAGAAGGACTAATCGATTTAACAGATCATGACTATATTATAAAAGAAGAAAGTAACTTTTATAGTAAAGAAACAGGAGAAGTTTATGATGTTAATAAAGCGGTACGAGAAACAGATTTAAAAAATGGTTCTAGAATAGTATTAATATAGGAGGAATTATGAACTATAATCAGTATGTAAATGCAATTAATAAGATTTTTGAATGTATTAACAAAATGAAAATGGCCTGGAGTAGTACAGATAATTTAGCAAACATAGACAAAATAGAAGAGTATCGTAACGTGGTAATAGAAAAATCAAAACAACTAGCTCAAGCAGTAACAGAAGAACCAAAAATGGAGGAATTAGGGCAATGATTGGCAATATGACATATAAAGAAGTAGAAGAGGTAGCAAAAGAATTGGATAGTGCAGTAGACATTGTAATGGAATATATAAAAGGAAAAAACCTAATAGAATTAGAAGATTTTGCATCAACGGTAGAATCATACTCTAAATTTTTGATGACAACAATAGAACTAAATAAAGATGCAGATAAAGAATTAGCTGATTTAAAAGCAATAAAATAGAGCTTTCACTAAGAGGAAAGCTCTTTTATATATTCACAAATAGTAACTTTAGGGAAATAATAATTTAAAATATTGGCATAACTACAACCGTTTTCAGCAAGTTTTAAAGCACCATACAAGCTAAGGCCTAATGCATCACCCCAGCCATGAGTAATCACATTAATAGATTGCGAATTAATGATAATGGATAAAAACTGAGATTTTAAATGTAATAGATTCATAAACTTCTTTCCATCAATAATAGAATTACCTATTTTTAATTTTAATACTTTACCGTGTGGAGATACTTCTAACATTTGAAAAGGTGTATCTTTGGTAATAGTAAAATGAAAAACCTGACTTAAAAAGGAATAAGAAAATGTTTCTGTATCAACATAGAAAGGAGAAGAACTATCCCAGAGACTAGAAACAGAGGATAGATAAGGATAACGGCTATCTTCTAAAGTCCTTCCATGGTTACAAATATGAATAAAAGGCAAGATATATTGATTCTGGTAGCTAGCAAACATAGAGTTTGTCTGTTTAATAGCCTCTTTTAAAGTATTAACAACCTCCTCATAGTTAGGAGCAAAAGCAATCTTATAATACTCGATTGGTCGATAAGAAAAAAATTCATTCGTAGCTTTAATAACACTATATTCACTCATTTCTTTAAAGGCATAAGTACGATATAAAATAGCCATAGCTTTTAACACTTCAATAGAAAGATTAGGTACCATATTAGTCGCTAAAGCACCAAGTAAATAATCACATAAACAAATCTCTACAATAGAAGAATCATCTAACTGTACCATAACCATATATTCCATGTCATCATAAGATTTTTTGTTAGGAAGAGAATCAACTTTCTGATCCTTGGAAATTTGAAAAGCTTTCACAATCACATTATCAATAACTAAATAAACCTTATCACCTTGAAAGTCTATATTATTATTCTTAATAAAATTATTAGTTCTTCTCCTTAATTCAGAATCATTAGAACTACTACCTAGTTCCTTAGAAAATTCATAATTCATAGTTAAAAATAAATATAGTATATCTTCAACACCATTATTTTTAATTTCATATCTATAAAACATAATCTTCACCTAGAATTAGTATGAGAAGAAAATAAAAAAGTATACAAAAAAGAACTAAAATTCAAAATATTTTAGTTCTTTATGTTCATCACAATCTAATCCTGTCGTATAACTTAAATTCTTAAAGACAGAATTTAAATCAATGTCTTGACCACTTAAATAATCAAAAGTGTCTTCGATAATCTTTTTTGCTAACTTAAGAGATTTAATATATAAATCATAAAAAGAATCATGACTAGTAATAGCATAGGTTGTAGGATTTCTCCATAGTCTCCGTCTAAAATTTAAAAAATCATAGCTTGGATGCATAGTATAATGATAACTGATAGCTTCAAATCGAAACAAGCTTCTAGGTGTAAAGGTATCAGCTAATTTATAAAAAAATTTTTTAATACCGAAACGATCCTGTCTAAAAAATTGTATTGAAAACTTCATATCTTTTAATGCTTGATAATAAATAGAGTCCATATTAGAAACATGATAGACTTTATCAAATGAAGAACGAATCACTTGATTTAATCCTGCAGAAAAAGGTCTTAAATCAAAAGAATATTTAACAATAGAGAAAGAATAGGGATTTTGATGTTCTCTCTTACGAATTAAATAATTATCTAGATAAGTTTCCATAAAAAGATGTAAATTATTATACTTATAAGTAGCTTTATTATGTTTATCAAAATTACCTGTCTTATAAATAACAAATGGATGAACGGTAGAATCTAGAACATAATGACAGATAAAACCACATAAAAATGAACAAACATCACTATCCTCTTCTAAATGATTTTTCTTAATATCTTCAATAAATTGACAAAAAAAGTCCCTTGTATGTTGTCTATGACAGACACGTTGCATCAACCGAATCTTTTTCCCTGGCTTGACAGAAAACAAATGATAAAACATGAATGGATCTGTTCCCTGGCCAAACATTTTAATTCTAGAAAGTGAAATTCTTTCTTTGATTTGATTAGGTAAAATATCATAGACATCATTAGAAAAATAAGCATGTGTAACAGTAGCTGGCATTCTATCCCTCCTAATCGAATACTAGTTTAATTATAGCACACAAATTCACAAAATTTTCATACTTTTCAAGGAAGAATATGATATAATCAATACTAGGTGAGATTATGATAGAGAAACAATTTAAAAATCTAGATGAACAAATTGAAATATTTAAACACAAAGGATTAATAATTAATGATGAAAAATATGCAAAACAAGTACTATTAAGAGAAAATTACTTTTTCTTAAATGGATACCGTCATCTTTTTTATAAGTCTGATACGGAGAAACAATTTATCAAAGGAACAACTTTTGAAGAGTTATATAGTTTGTTTTTATTTGACCGTTCTTTTCGTAATGTAATATTTAAATATCTATTAGTAATTGAAAACAACTTAAAGTCAATTACTTCATATCAACTGTCTAAAAAATATGGATATAGAGAAAGAGATTATTTAAAAGCCAAGAACTTCACACATAACCCGGAAAGACAAAGACAAGTAAATGACTTGTTAAAGAAGATGAAAAGACAAATTAGAGTCAACGGAAGTCAACATTCCGCAACACTTCATTATGTATCTAATTATGGATATATTCCATTATGGATATTAGTAAAAGTATTATCCTTTGGTATTGTTAGTGAAATGTTCTCTATCTTAAAGCCAGAAGACCAAGAAGAAATTGGAAAAATATATAATGTGGATGTAAATAATCTTCTGGTATACTTACCAATACTTGCCAATTATAGAAATTTATGTGCCCATGAAGATATTCTTTATGAAAATAGAACTCAAAAACAAATTGATGACACCATATATCACCAAGTATTAGATATACCAAAAGAAAATGGTGAATATATATATGGAAAGTCAGATTTATTTGCTCTTCTAATTATTATGCGTCAAATGTTACTAACAGAAGATTTTAAAAATATGACCATAGAATTAGAAAATGTAGTTCAGACATTGAACTATAATTTGACATCGATAAAAATAGAAAAAGTATTACATAGAATGGGATTCCCTGAAAATTGGAAAGATTTAGCAGGAATCGAAAGGAGTGTAGATAAAGAGTGAAAAAGAAAGAAAATATAAGAACAATATTTCTAATAGTATTTTCATTTGTCATGGGTGGAATTATAATGTTTGCATTATTAAAATGGACACCATTAGTAAGTGAAGTGTTAGGAACGAATGGAAATACAATAATAACTAAAAATGGTACACAAGTATATGAGAAAAACTCTCTAGCAGCTGCTGTTGACAAAATATATGATGCTGTTGCTATGGTATCTTCTTATCAGAATAATACATTAGTATCAACTGGTTCTGCATTTGTTTATAAGACCGATAATAATTATGGATATTTATTAACCAATCATCACGTTGTAGATGGTGCAGATAAAGTAACAGTTACTATGTCAGATGACAAAGAAGCAGAAGCTACAGTATTAGGTGGAGATGAATATCTAGATTTAGCAGTACTTAGAATTGATAAAAGTAATGTATCTATGGTTGCGAATATTGGAACAAGTGAAGATATGAAATTAGGAGATACTATCTTTACAATTGGTACACCCATGGGAGAAGAATATA